>DAOTNL010000001.1:0-10147 GCA_035450765.1 Kiritimatiellia bacterium
GATCATGTACCTCATCGGCATGAGCCGCTGAGAATCCCCGTGTCCCGAACTGCCTGGAACAAGGAGTCAACGGGACTGACTCTCCCCGAATCCCGCAGTCATGGGATCCGGGGAGACCCTTTTAGGACGGACGCAAGGCCCCGCGGGGCCGCCCAGCCGGCAATGGGTTACGCGTCCCGGCGTCCGTCCGCTTCTTCGAATCCCCGCAACCGGGATTCGTCCGAATCCGGGCAACCCGGATTCCCCGGACCCGCGCGACGCGGGTTCGTTCCTTCCCCCGCCTCCACCATGGGCGGGGGGACCTTTTCTTCCACGGCCTTGGACAAGGCGAAGCAGGAAGAGACATCGAATCCCCGTTTCCCTCAGCCGAGGACTCGGGGATTCGCCTGGCACCTTGCATCGGCGGATCAAGGTGCCCCGGAATCCCCGAACCAGAGACGCCCTGAATCCTTGCAGGGACGGGCTGGTTCATTCCGGAAGGACGGAACCCCCGAATCACCGTGCCCATGGGGCGCTGGGACGGTGATTCGGGGGTGTGAACGTCGCATAATATCGGACAAGGCCCTCGGGCCCGAATTTGAACCCCTTCTACCTTTTTCGACTTGACCATAACCCCTATTTATTTTCAATTTATAAGTATTTTATATATATAAATAATTATAAATCAACAACATAATAGGAACTACTCGGCTCGCCGGTCTACGGCTCCCTACAGAAAAAAAAACTTTTTTGGCTAAGCCAAAATAGCACAAGGGGCCAATCTCTCCCCTAGAATTTCCTTTCGGCGAACTATCTGCACCTTTCGTCACAATAGTGAGATCACACTGCCGTCGAGGCACATACGACTATTTCAGAAACTTCGAGCTCCAGGCAAAACTGAAAATATAACGGGCTTTTTTTCCCTATGTTTTACAACTTGGTACCGATTCCCCGATTTTGGTATCGTAGTTTGACCCCCCACTTCCTTCAGCACTGCTTGTAAAACGCTTCGCCGCGCGCTTCGCGGCGCGCTTCTCCCGAAGTTCATCGGAGTGGATCAGCGCCCACTTCCTCTGAATGGACCGGCTACAGTCCGTGCAGTAATCCGCCAACCCATCGCGGCGCTTGGAATTTTTCCCAAACGCCTCTCGGAACTTCAGTTCCTTGCAGCGCGGACAGCGTTTCATCTCGTCCAACGGCTTGTCCATCAGCTTCTCGTAGCTCGCCATGGCCGCCTCGATTCCCTGTTTCAGCGTCTCCTTGACGCACGACTGCAGCATAATCCGCAATCCTTCTTCCAAGGCCATCCTAACAGCTAGTTCCTTGTTGGTCATCTTCGTTCTCCTTTTTCATTTTTTATTTGCCCGCGGCCTCTTGCCGCAAATGTCGTCTAAAACAATACGCTATTTCCCACGGCTGTCAACAGGAGAAAACAACATGTTTCCTTTACGCCTCCCCCGTCCCTCCTCCATCCGGGAATCCCGGATACTCCGCATCGTCTTCCTCATGGCCACCCGGCCATGGCGTTGGCGCATGCGCGCCCGGGCCCTGGAACAGGCCGAAGACCGCAAGCGGCTGGCCCCCGCGCCGCCGGAACCCCGGCCTCCCTCCAAGATCGGAAAGGCCGAGTGGGAAGAGCGCATGGCCGCCCTCGGGACGTCCGCCCCGTCCTGCCTGGACGCCGCGGAGCTCGGCCTGTCCGACGCCCCGCTCGTCCGGTGCCTGCGCACCGGGCTCGTTCTGGAGCGCGGCCGCTGCGCCCCGTGTCCCTGCAAAACCAAGAAAGGAAAACCCGATGACCGATGAACCCAAACTCCCCGCCGGCCTGAAACCCGGCGACCTGGTGGTCGTGCTGGAGCGCAACGACTCCAGCATCCCGCTCGGCGTGCCGCTCCCGGCCGCGCAAGCGAACCCAAACGTCGTCGGCCACGGCGACTTCGGTGTCCGGCATCCGAACGGCTTCACCGTCCACAACTTCCATTCGGACCGCGAAGGCGTCGAGTGGAAGCGGGCGGACCCCGGCGTCCGGCGATTCCGGACGACCGCGGAAAACGCGATCTGCATGGGCGTACCCGTCGGAACGAAGTTCACGCTCCGCGACGGCTCGAGCCGCGTGGAATTCGACGACCCCGGACTGCCCGGCTGCATGGGATGCCCCTGCCCGGACGGATTTATCCGGATGGGCGAAATCGAAGAACTGGGCACGCAGCCACGCGGCATCCGCTGGACCCCGGAGCTCCTGGCCGAATGCCGCAACGAGGCCGGAAAGCCGTTCGGCGAACTGTCGCCGGCGGCCCAGGCCCTGCTGAAAGCGGAAAACAAAAGAGACGCCTGCGCGGTCCAATGCAGCGACGACTACGGCTACGGCTACCATTGGGAGTGCGACCGCCGCCCCGGAGGCTTCGGATTCTTCCCCGACCTCCGCTACCGCCTCAACCCCGCATGGACGCCGCAAGGCGGCCTCGCGGACGCCCCGACCCCGACCCAAGAAACCAAGAACCCCCGACCCAAGGAAACCAAGATGATCCCGATCAAGATCGAAAACCCGACTCTCGTCAACGGCGACCGCATCGACCATTACAACGCCGCCGCCCGCAGCGAACTGCTGCGCCAGCACGAAGCCGAAATCAAGCGCCTGGAGGCCCTGGAGTTCAAGACCCAGGAGACCAAGGACGAGATCGCGGCGCTGCGCGCCGGCGTCGAGGCGGCCATCAAGGCCTTCGACGAAGACTACGCGAAGCGGAAGGCCGCTCAGGGCAAATCCTAGGAACTGCCCGCCGCCGCGATGCGGCCGCCCGCCGGGAGCGAAATCCCGGCCAACCCATTTTGGAAAACGAAAACAAGGAGACCGACCATGCTGATCCTGAAATCCCTCGAAGACATCCCCGTGACCAAGGAGCAGGTGCTGCGGGAAGCCGAGAGAACCCTGTTCCAGAAGTTCGTCGACCGCAAGCTGCGCACGGCCTGGCAACTGCGCGCGCACCTGGCGGCGCTGGGCGCCCTGGGCCTGGCGCTGCAAAGGACGGAGACTTTCCATGTCCTGACCGTGCTGCTCAAGGGCACCTGGGTGCCGGGGAGATGGGCATGAAAACCGCCTTAATCGCCACGATCCTCGTCCTGTTCGCCGTGCAATTCGCGGCTCGCATCCTGCGAATCATGGACGCGAGCAAGGAATGGCCCCTATCAAAACGAACGACTCTCCCGCAGGAATGCGGGAGCGCCGTGCTGGACGGGCTGTTCATCCTCTGGGCGGCGTTCGTCCTGGCGCTGTCGTGACCTGAACAAGGAGACTGAACCACATGAGCACAAGGCCGAACCCTAAAACCTCCGTCGACGCCCAGTTGGAAGAGGCGCTCGACAGAATCGAATCCCTGATCCGGGAACGCAACGAGCTGCTCTCCGAAACGATCAGACTGCGGGAACGACTGAAAGCCGCCCTGGCTTTGATCCAGGCTCTCGGAGAAAAATGAACGATGTTCCCGCCGCGCCCGTTGCGCGGCGGGGCGTGCACGCTCCGTCCGGCAATCCCGCCGGCGGGGTATTTGAGAAACAACGAAGTCCTCGCGGAGAACCCGCGAGGCAAGGAGAAGAGAACATGGCCATCAAGATCCAACTCGGCCCCGACAACTCGATCGAGAAGAACGTCTCCCACACGGACGAAATCCAGGATTCCTGGATCGAGTTCCTGGGCGGCGACCCGGATAACTCCGAGTTCGTCGTGAACGGAGCGCCCTACGAAGGGCCGCTGGCCGACGGTACGCTCGTGTCCGTCCGGCAGAAGACGAATTCGAAGGGCATCTAGCCTTTCGAATCCCCGGCTCCCCCGTTCGTTTCGGAACGGGGGAGCCTTTTACCCCTTTTACCGAAGTTCCAAACCCTCCCTTCAACCCCGAATCCAAGGATCCCCGACATGAGAACCTATTCCCGCGGCGACCTCGTCCGCCTCCTCCCGAACTGCCGGGACGACCATCCCGCCGCCGTCCCCGGCGAACTCTACGTCGTGACGCGCCCGAGCACGGTGCACAACCCGCAACCGTCCTACCGCCTGCGCCGGCAAGCCGATTGGGCCGCCGATCCGGACAGCGACGATCTTCCGAGCGACGTCATCCTGTCGCCGGAGTATTTCGAGCCGGCCCCGGCCGCTCCGCCGCGCTTCGCCCCCGGAATGCGCGTGCGCGCGCTGCCCGGTTGCAATCTGTCCAACGGCGACGGAATGGACCGCTCCGTCGTGCCGGGCGAAATCTACGTTCTCGGAGAGCGGAGACCCGAAAGCGACGACGCCTATCCCGGACAATGGAACCTGGACCCGAACGGCATCCTCGCCGAACGGTTCCTCGAACCCGTCGACGACCCGCAACCCGAACCCGCTCCAAAGGAGACCCCCGCAACGATGAAAACCCGATTGATCGTGAACGAGGACGGAACCCTCGTCCGAGAAACCTACGAATCCCTGACCGTGACCGGCAAGGTGAAAGCCATGCTGCAGAAGGAACTGCTCGGCGACCTGTCGATCCTGACGCCGGATCTCGGCGCGACCGGCTTCGCCTCCTCGTTCCGGATGCTGCTGCCCGCCAAACCGAACGACGGCGACCCGTACCTGTCCGCCTTCCGGCTGAAGGAACTGAACTTCCGCGCCCCCTGGAAAAACGAAGGCGGCGTTCTGCGCCCCGACTTCGCGTCGCGCGGCGCCGACCTCGACCCGGCCTCCATGGACTCCCTGAAGTGCCCGATGCCGGACTTCGTCCGTCTCTGGCTGCTGCTGGAACTCCCGTGGAACGCGCCCGGCCGCGATTCGCTCGACGCCGGCCTGCTGGCCCTGGTGCCCGCTAACAGGAAACTCCGCTGGAGCATCCTGCCGCTGCCCAACCTGCATTCCGACGGCCATCTGTGCTACGGGCCCGTCCCGGAGCTGCCGTCCGGCGGCATCCTCGCCGCGAAGAAGCTGCTGGAAACCTGGACGGCAAGCCGCTGGAACGGGGATCTGTTCGAAGGAAACCGATACAAAACCGACAAGTTCAACGCCCTGTTTTCCTGGACCCCCGACGGCAAGCTCGTCGAACGGCCCGCGGAAACCTGGGCCGCGAACTGCGACGCGGTCTCCGGCTACTCGGCCCTCGTCGAGAAGTTCATGGAGAAAATCCTGGGAGAGGAGGCGAAATGAACCTCGAAAACGGATTGACGCCCGCGCCCGGGACTCCCTGGGCGCGGGAATTCCTGCGCCTGCTGGCGGCCAGCGCCGTGCCGCCGCTGCGGCGCGACCAAATCGAAGCGCTGGCCTCCAGAACCTTCGCCGGCATGCTGGCCGTCTCGTCCTTCGCGACGGCCGCCCATCCCGACGAAAGCTCCGGCACGCAGATGAACGCCGCGCAAACGCTCGGTACCGCGCTGCACGAAACGGCGACCGCGCTGCTCGTCGGCTGGCCGGAAGACGACGAACTGCCGCCCGACGAAGCCGACAACCTGGCCTTCATGGCCGCGATAAAGGAGATCCGATGACCCCGACCCTGTTGATCGTGGGCTGCGGCGGCTCGGGCGGCTGGGCCGTCCAGATGCTGTCGAAAAGCCCGAACCGAGACCTGGCCGTCGTCCTCATGGACGCCGACCGGTGGGAAAGCCGGAACCTGGATCGCTGCCTGGCAACCGCGGCCGATCTGCGCAAGCCGAAAGTGGCCACCGCCTACCGGCTGCTGGAACGCGCCGGATACGCGAACCTCGACTGCCGGCCCCGCTACCTGGCGCGCGGCACGGACGACTGGCGGGAGCTGCTGGCCCGCCCCGGGCAGCTGCGGATCCTGTCATGCACGGACAACCATGCCGGCCGGCGGACCTGCCTCGAGCTCGCCGACGGGCGCGCGGCGGCCGGCCTGGAGAGCGTGGTCGTCCTGACGGGCAACGAGACGAAATCGGCCTCGGCCGACGCCTACCTGCCCGCATGGCGGGGGACCCCGCTGGATCCCCGGGAACGGTACCCCGAGATCAAGACCGACCGCGCCGGCGATCCCCTGCACCCCCCGTGCACGGGCGAAGCTGTCGCCGGCAACCCGCAGCTGGCGCTGGCCAACGGGCTGGCGGCCTTCTCGGGGCTGTACCTGATGGAAACGTGGGCGGAAGAGGCCCCGGCGCGAGCCGGGGGAGAGTACGCGAAGGAGATAACCGACCGGATGCCGGTGTCCGTGCAATGGACGGCGACCCGGCAGACGTCGGTCTCGAAAGGAGAACTCGATGGCCGCTGAACCTTTGGTGGAACTGAAACCCGGAGACCGCGTCGTCCGCGGACCGGATTGGGACTGGGACAACCAAGACGTCGTCGGCGGCGAACGCGTCGAAGGAACCGTCGTCGCCTGGCTGGGAGGGGGCGGCTCCTTCCAGCTGTCCGTGCTCTGGGACGGAAAAGACGACATGTTCTATTATCGCCGCCGTCCCGGAAAGATCGACGTCGTCCCGGCCCCGCCGAAGAGCCCGCCGGCGGCTCCGGATTCCCCGGACAACCCGTACCGCAAGCTGCTCGAAGACCATTGGCCGAAGTTCGCGTGGCTGCGGACGCAGGACGTCCTGCGCGCCCCGCTGACGACGGCCCGGCTCGGCATCCCGTTCGACCCCGCCTGGGACGGACTGGACGACGCCCGGCTCAAGGACGCCCTGGCGGCCGCGCTGCAGGCGGCCCGGCCGTTTCCGGCCGGAACGCCGGCCATCCAATTGTTCGGCGGATGCCGGGATCCCGGCTGGCTTTCCGTGCGTCCGGCCTCCGGCATGTCGCAGACGGCGACGGCCGCCCGCCGCCGCGCGACCGTGGAAATCCAGGTCGAAGTCCGCGAGCCGCGCGTCCGCCGCACGCGCGAATGGTTCACGCGGACCTACGAAGGCACGCTGGAGCTCGACCGGGAACGCGTCCTGGAGTTCGTGCGCGACGGCGACCAGGAAGGCCTGGAGGATTATATCCGCGACGAAATCGTCGATGGCTACTGCGACCTGCCGGAAGACGACGGCGACATCGACGACTCGACGACCGACGACGACGACGCGACCGGCGACGACATCGACTACGGCCGCGGAAGCGACCCGGCGAGACTCGCCGAACGCCTGATGGAAGATCTGGAAGAGGAAGCCCACGAAGGGGAGGACGAGGAATGACGACGACAACCGTTGAAGAACGCCCCGCGTTGACGATCAAGGACGGCGTCGTGCTGTCGTTCCAGGACCTCGGCCTCTGGAAGGGCGAGATCGCGACCGACCTGCCCCCGGCGGGCTCGTCGCCGGAACTGCGCTGGACGGGAGCCCCGATCCCGATGGGGATCTGGCGCCAGCTGGCCGGATTCTTCCGGCACGCCAACGCGACCTGGAAAAGCGAGGCGCAGGCCCGCCTGTTCTACAAGGCGGAGACGAAGGAATGGAAGGTCGTCGTCGCGCCCCAGCGCGTCGGCACGGGCATGTACAGCGGCGAGCTGAAGGGCTATTCCCTGGACGCGGAGAAATCCGCGCTGCGGAACAGGATCTTCGCCGAAGCCGAAGGCTTCCTGCCCAACGGGACCATGCACTCGCACTGCGACTGCTCGGCCTTCCAGTCCGGCACGGACCACGAAGACGAGGTCTCGCAGCCGGGAATCCACGTCACCCTGGGCCGGATCTCCTCGGACAAGATTCACGTCCACGGGCGCGTCAGCCTGCGGAAGGTGCTCTATCCGGTGGTCTGGACCGACTGGTTCCCGGACTGGCCGGAAGGCCTGGACCCCCGGCGGGACGAGTTCGAGCTCGAACTGCCGGAAGGAACCGACCTGTCCTTCCCGAAGGAGTGGCTGGACGCCTGCTTCCCGTACGTCGCGCCGCCTCCGGCGACCGTGTACGGCGGGGCGAAGCGCTACAACCGCGAGACGCGTTCGTGGGAACCGTACGCGTTCCCCCCGACGGACGCCGGATACGGCTACGGATTCGGCCGCCGCGACGGGGAAGACGAGTGGCGTCCGTCCGACGATCTCGGGAAGAAGCGTTCTTCGCGGATCCCGGACGACCTGTCCGGAATCCTGGACGCCTGCGAGCGCGACTTCGCGGATACCGGCTGCGCCGCGTTCGCCGGATGGGCGACGGCGCAGCTGCGCGAGCTGGTCGAGCTGGACCCGACGGCGGACGAAACCGGCCTGTACGAGCTCGCCGACCGCCTGATGGACGGGTACAACGCGTTCATCGACGGCCTGCGGACCCTGATGGACGAAGGACTGCCGCTGGAGCTGGCGAAGGCGATGGCGGACGAATACGTCTACAGGAAACCGGAAGACGGGATCCTCGAGGAGCTCCCCGACAAGGCGGGAGACCTGTTCCCCTGGAACGGGCTGGACTAGAACGACGAAACGGACCGGGGCATCTGGAGAGGGCTGCCCGTGCGCGGGCAAGGCGAATGCCGCCGCCCGGTCCGTTTCGCCCCGACAGCCGGGAAAGACCGGCACCCTTTTGCGCAAATCGAACCGCAGGCCTCTCGTCCCGCAAAGGAAGATGCCCAAATGGCGACCGGAATGACTACCGGTACGACCGACGGACGCGTCGGGAATGGTTCATGGATACGCCCGTACAGCCGGGCCCTTTTGGAAACCAAGGAGAACCGAAATGAACAAAAAGACCGCCGAAGAATTGAAGGCGATCCTGGACGACATGGACGCGTACGACCCGACGAGCGTCGGCGAAGGACTGGACAAACTCCGGCGAAAGATCGACGACCTCGTCCTGCAGAACGACCCGATGCAACGCATCGAAAAGCTGCTCGGCGGACTGACCGGCGTCGACGAGATGCCGGAAGAGGATCGCTCCCGGATCCTGGAGGCGTTCCATACCGCGTTCGTGGAAAACAGAAGGGTGCCGAAGCCGTGATCGAACTCTACGAACCGCAGCTGAGGGCCGTCGACCGCCTGGTCGCGGCCCTCGGCAAATACCCGGCGGCGCTGAACGCGTCGCAGACCGGAACCGGGAAGACGATCGTCGGCTTGGAGGTTGCCCGCCGCTTGGCCCTGCAACCCATAATTGTATGCCCCATCGCCGCCTCCGCGACATGGGAATACTGGGGACGGGAGATGGGCGTGCCGCCGGTCGCCGTCGTCAATCCGGAGCGCCTGCGCACCGGAAAAACCCCTTGGGTGTCCGTTGAAACGCAAGGAAAGCAACGCCTGTTCCGCTGGAACCTGGCCAACGGCAGCCGCGGACCGGGGCATATCGTCCTCTGGGACGAGCTGCACCGGGGCCTGCTGGGGGAGAAATCCCAGACCGGGGCGATGGCGGCGATGCTGCGTCCGCAGGGAATCAAGACCTTGTTGATGTCTGCGACGCCGTTCACCAGCCCGATGGACATGAAAAATTCGGGGTATCTTTTGGGATGCCACGCGTTTTCATCTCCGTCCTTCTGGGACTTCTGCCGCCGGCACGGGTGCAAGCCCAGCCATTTCCACAGGGGTTTGGAATTCAACCCCGAATCCCGGGCGGCGAAGGAGCACCTGCGCCGGATAAACGAGTTCCTCCAGGACCGCATGGTCTGCCTGACGATCGAGGACCTGAAGGAATTCTTCGGCGAGTGCATCGTCGAACCGACCCTGATCAAGCTGGAGGAGCGCGACCGCGCGGAGATCGAGGCGGTCTACGCCGAGATGGAGGAAGAGGTCAAGCGCAAGGGCCACGCGAATCCGCTGGTCGACATGCTGCGCGCCCGGCAACGGGCGGAGCTGCTGTCCGTGCCGGCGATCGCCGACATGGTCGAGGACTCCGTGCTGGAAGGCAACAGCGTGTACGTGGCGCAATCGTTCAGGGATTCCGTGTGGAAGCTGCAGGACCGCCTGCGCGACAGGATCGACATCCGGGAGATCCGGGTGCTGACGGGCGACGACCGGCAGGAATGCCGGACCGAGTCCGTCGAGGCGTTCCAGTCCGACCGGGCCAAGGTGCTGATCGCGACGCTCGGGGCCGGGGGGTTGTCCATCTCCCTGCACCGGACGAAGCCCGAGCAGCGGCCGCGAACGAGCATCCTGCGGCCGACCTACAAGGCGGACGAATTGCTCCAGGGACTGGGCCGGATCTACCGGGCCGGCATGATCGGCTCCGTCGTCCAGAGAATCGTTCTCTGCGCCGGCACGGTCGAGGAACGGGTGTTCCGCCGGCTGAATGCAAAACTGAAGAACATCGAAACGCTGGTCGA
>DAOTNL010000001.1:10247-26403 GCA_035450765.1 Kiritimatiellia bacterium
AACGAATGAACGACTGGATGAATCCCGCGCTGGCGGGAGCCGCCTATCTGGGCGCGCTCCTGCTGGCGCTCCTGCTGATCGCCTGGGCGACGCGCAGGAAATGCCCGTATTGCGGAGGGAAGTCCTTCGCTCCGGGAAACCGCGCCGGCCTGCTGCGCTGCGGCGGCTGCGGCGCGGCGCACGACGAACGGACCGGCCGATGGGCCAAGAAAAAGGAGTGGCTATGAACGCAGAAAGGCTGAAGATCGGCGACCAGGTGGTCGTCAGGAGCGTGTCGGAGTTCGCGAAGAACTTCGTGAAGCGCGGCGACCGCGCCCGCGTGGCGGAAGTCCTGAAGGACGGGAAGAAGGTGCAGTACCGCTTCCGGTTCGACGGCTACAACAACCTGGGCCGGAAGAGCCGCAACCCGATCCTGCTCCCGCGCAAGCTGTTCGCGCGGGCGGAAACCCGCGTCCCGCAGTACGCGAAGGGCGGGCGCGTGCCGCCCCGCCCGGCCAAGGCGCCGCGCGTCCCGCGCCCGCCGAGGACGGCGGAGACGCCGCTGCAGGCGCTGCACGCCTGCCAGGCGCTGATGGAGCAGCTCATCGACAAGCTGTCCGTGCTGGAGAAGTTCAACGCGGCCTGCACCCCGGCCCTTCCCGGGCTCCAGCTGCCGCAGGAAATCGCGTGAAGGACGCCGCCTATCTGGCGCTGCTGCTCCTGCTCTTCGGCCTGTCCGGGGAGCGGGAGCGCGACCTGCGCCTGCGGCTGGAGGGCGAACGGGAGTTCGCCGAATCGCTGGCCGCCCAGCACCAAATCGAAATGGAGGAACTGCGTGGGCTTGACCGCTGAACAAAAAAGAATGAACCGGTTGATCGAGATCGCCGCCAAAGGCTACGTCGACGAACTCATCCTGGAATACTGGGACCCCAAGACGGCGCGAGCCGTCGACACGGACGCCGGCGACACGCTGGCGCTGTTCCTGGCACGCGAGCTACGCGACGTCTGCATCGGTGAACCAACGCTCCTGCGCATGCTGGCAACCGCGGAGATCGCCGTCTCCGGAGCCGCCTACGAGCTGCAGGAACTGGCGGAGCACCTGGCGGAAGCCGCCCGCGACGAAGAAGTCCGGACGAAGAAAGGCGGCCCGCCTTCGACCTGACCCCGCAACGGAAGCTGAACATGCCCCTGGACCAGGCGCAAGCCTGGCTCCGGGGCATCCTCGCCCTGCTTCGGGAGGGCGGACATTGGTACATCCCGAGAGCGAAGACGACCTACTTCATGCGCCGGAAGGACAAGACCCTCCTGCGCGAAGGCCCCGGCGACGAGTCCACGGAGTTCGTGGCGGAGTCGCTGGGTTGGAAGATCGAGGAGAAGAAATGAAAACGACCGTGATCTACGGGCCGGCCGGATCCGGCAAGACCGTGCTGGCCCAGAGCCTGCACCGCACGCTCGGCTGGCGGGCGCTCAACTTCGGCAAGAAACCCGGAATCGTCGAGGACGACCTCCCCGGCTTGACGAAAGCCCGGCTGGGCGGCATGATGAAACGCGCGATCTCGAAGGGACTGTCCCATCTGGTCGTCGTGGCGAACGAACGCCCGGACGACAAGGCGCTGGCCCTGGCCGACTTCGTCGTCGAAACCCGCAGCAACAAGGAGAAGAAATGAGCGAACCATATCGCTGGAAACTTAGTCCGTCGAAGTTCGAGGCGAGCAAGGGCTGCCCCTGCTTCGAGGAATCCCAGTCCTTCGGGAAGAAATACAAGGACCGCGGCACCGACCTGCACAAGCTGGTCGAGGTCGAGGACGCGCCGCTGGACGGGCTGGACGAAGAGGCGAAAGCGGCCGTCCTGTTCTGCCGGGAGCACAAGCAGAAGGTGCGCGCAGCGTATTCCGTTGCTTCGGAGTGGAACGAAATGGCTGTCTCGGCCACCGAGCGGCACCCGCGCGGCAAGCTGGATTGGGTCGTCCTGACCCAAGACGGGCTGCTGAAAATCGTGGATTGGAAGTTCGGCGCGCAGGAGGTCTCCGCCGAAGACAACCCGCAGCTGGAGGCTTACGCCCTGATGGCGCACGACACGATCAAAACGCTGCGCTTCGGCGGACTGGCGGCGGAGCTGCCTGCGGTTTCGCGCATCGAGGTCGGCATCGTGCAGCCCGCGCTGCTGGCGTCGCCGGAAATCGAAATCCCGCTCGACGACCTGGACCGGATCGAGGCCGACCTGAAGAAAGCGAACGACCGCGTGACCGACCCGGTCAAGCTGCCGGACGCCTCCGACCCCGACAAGTGCAAGCGCTGCGAGCACCTCCATCGGTGCCCCGCCGTCGTGCGCGGAGTGGCTCTGGCGACGCATGCCTTCGGGCTGCCGATGCCGGAGAACTTCGACCCCGGCGCCCTGGTGTCGGACCGCGACCGCGTAGTGGCCCAGGACCTTGCGACCATCTTGGAAGCGTGGTCTTCGCAGGTGAAGGCCAAGAACAAGGAGTACGCCATCGCCAACGGCGGCACCATCGCGGGCATATACAACGTGACGACCCGGTCGAACGGCGTCGAACTGGAAAGCCTGATCGCCGTGGCGGAAGCCCTGGTCGAGAAAGGGCTGCTGGACGATCCGGCGCAGCTGCTGTCCTTCGCGAAACTCCGCAAGACGGAGCTGATCGAAGGCCTGGCTTCTCCGGAGCACCCGCCCGAAGAGATCGCCGGCGCCGTGAAGGAGCTGGAAGAGCGGCTGGGCGTGCCCCGGCCGCCGGTCCAGGTGTTCCGTAGAGGGGCAGCAAAGGCAGTGAAACATGCGGAAGAGCTGCTGGACGTTCCGCAGCTCGTGAATCCGTGGAAACGGAAGGAAAAGGAATAGCATGATCAAGATGGCATGCGTCGCCGTGGTCCGCGCGGAACAGCGGCAAACGCAGATGAAGGAGTGTCCGCGCTGCAAAACGCGCAACGAGCTGCCGACGGTGGACATGCAGCGGTTCGACGCATGCTGCCGGGCCTGCGGAAAAAAGCTGTTCGTTCGGCGGGCCGTCCCGCGGAAAAAGACGTTCGACGACCAGGACAAATACGACCGCATAGGCCTCTGCCGGAAATGCGGGGCGGAAAACATGGCCGACCTGGACTATTGCGGGAAGTGCGGTCGCAAGCTGAAGAACGAACGCAGGAGAAAAGACCGGGGAGAAACGGACATGGTGGACGCGCTCGCCCGCGGCTTCGGCTCCCGCATCGCCGAGTTCTACCGCGACGTCGATCCGCGCGACCGGGAGTACCTGTTCGACCTGAAGGAAGCGCTGTTCGGAGGAGGCCAAGAATGAAGAAAGCGAAAAAGAAAACCAAATGGTTCACCGTGATCCTGCTGTACCCCGACTACGCGACCGACGACTTCGGCGCAGACGTCTCGGTGCGGTGGGCGCGGGTCGAAGCCGGCAAAAATGAGCTGTCCCTGGCGGCCATGGCGGCCCGGGAGCAGTGCATCGAGGACAACGCAAGCGGCGAGTTCGGGGATCCTCCCGGCTCCGACCTGCGCGTGATCGCCGTGCTGGAAGGCCGGCGCAAGGTCGTCGCCGACGCGACGGACGGACTATGAGCCTGCGCGAATTCGTCCGCCGAAACCGGACCGAGATCGACGCCGCGATAGCGAGCGCGCTCGGGAAAGACAGGAACCCGTACCCGAACGACGAAGAGCGCCGGGACTGGGTGCTGAACGACGAGGGCCTGTACAACTGGGCCCGGGAGGAAGGCGTGCCGATATGAGCCTGGACAAGGCCATCAAGCACGGCAAGGAAAAGCGGAAGCCGTGGCGCGGCGCGAAGGCGGTTGACCCTTCGTGCCGCAACCACGGCGACTGCCCTTGGTGCAGGAAAAACAGGAAGCACAAGAACGAGCGGCGCGCGCCTGCGCCGGAGGAGAAGGAAGAATGAACCGAATCGAAACCAAGCTGGCGCGCATCGCCCGCCCCCTGGGCGGGCTGTTCGTCGGCGTCCGGGTGCAGTTCCCGTACCGCAGCTGCTTCATCGACGGCGCCGTGCGGGACGAATGGACGCTGGCCTTCGGGCTGCTGTTCTGGCAATGGACGCTCCGGTTCCGGAGCCGCCCGATCAAGGAGACGAAATGAGCAAGAAACAAAAGAGACCGATGTCCGACCGAACCTACAAGCTGCACGAAGGCCAGCGCTGCCCGGACTGCCGGGAACGGGCGGTAGAGCTCCAGGGCAACGTCGAACTGGACGGCCCCGGCGGCATCGCCCCGGTCAGGTGCACCTTCTGCGGCGCGACCTGGTACGAGTGCTACGAACTGTCCGGTTACTGCGGGTTGGAGAAAGAAGGCGAACGATGAGCGCAAAGAAATTCAGTTTGGTTTCCAAAGTCGAAACCTGCGAATTCATCCCGGCAACCCTACTGGTCCCGCGTACCTGGGGCGTCTGGTTCTGGGAGAGAATAAGCGAAAAGGCCCCGTTCAGCTGGGGCGACAACAACCGTTCGCTCGTAGACATGGGTGACTTCCTGCGCCACTGCGAAGAACGGCTGGATGATTCCCCAAAAGTAAGGGCCTGGCTGAAGAAAATGCGCGCGGCCCTGGAGGAATTCGGCAAGGACGGCATGTATGTCGACCTCGAAAACTGAACTGCAGGACCTCGGCTGGGCAAACGGCTGGCCGAACGGCGAGATGCCGGAGATCGCGAGGAAGTGCATGGAGGCCCGCGCCCGCGGCGAGCCCCATGCCTATTCCGAACGCTCGGAGTTCGGGTCCCCCTACAACCACGAAGTGCGCTGCGAAACCTGCGGGTACTTCTACAAATACGACAGCGACTGAACATGGAAATAGAACTCAAGAAAATCAAGATCGTGGACGAGATGTCCGACGAGACGACCTGCTTCTGCGCGGACGTCTGGATCGACGGCGCGTACGTCGGGTCGGCGGAGAACGCCGGCTCCGGCGGTCCGAATCTGTACCGTCCGCATGGGCTGGAAGACGTCCTGCAAAAGCGCGCCGAGAGCCTGGGCCCCGTAGAGTTCAATGGAACCTGGCTGGAGCGCGACGCCGACATGGTCGTCTCCGAACTGCTCGAGGCGCACCGGCTCCGCAAGGAACTGCGCCGTCGGCTGGTATTCGTGGAGAAGTCGAGCGGCAAGCTCCGCGAAACCAAGGTATTCAAGGCCGCGGTCCTGGCGGACCTGCTGAAACCCGAAAACCGCGAACTCACGAAGGCCCGGCTCGGCGGAGACGTCGAGAAGATCCTCAACCTGATGCCGTTCGAGTGCGCGCTGAAACTGTGGAACGGAGGAGAGGGATGACGATCAAGTACCTGAACCAGCAGAACGTGAAGGCCCTGCTGAAGCAGGACCCGGGCGTCAAGACGATCTCGGCGGAGGCGGTCCAGTGGATCGACGACGTCGTGGCGCACGTCGTCAAGAACCTGGCGGCGTCCGGGCGGAAGTCTCCGTCCGGGCGCCTGATGGGGCCGAAGATGGACCCCGGGCTCATGGCCCGGGCAACTGTAAACAAGTTGACTGAAAATCCCGGCCAGGATGTTGACAGTTGCGAGGACCCCGGCTGGACGGATTTCAACGACTGGCAGCAGGAAGTCCGCCAAGGAAAGACGAAGCTGCCGTTCGAGGAATGGAAAAATGAAAAGAAAACCTAGATACTACGCGGCCATCGGCCGAATTCCCGAAGACGAGAACTGCATCGGCTTCGGTCGTTCGGCCGCCAAGGCCGTCGCCGAACTGCGCGACGACCTGTACGGCGGAGACGAAGAACGAATGGAGGAGAACGAGAAATCCTACGGCCAGGCGGTTATCGTCGAGGCCGTGTTCTCGTCGAAATCCCCGATCAAGCTGGAGTCGATATGACTGACTACGAGGACTACAAGGCCGAACTGGCCCGCTGGAAGCAGGCCGTGGCCGACGACATGACCCTGCGCGGATTCCACGCCTGGCTGGCGCACGAAGCGAAAGCGCTCAAGGAAATGACGGAAATCGAGATGAAGGACAAGGAAGAGAGACGGAATGAAGAATAGCGAACTCGCCCATCTCTGGGCGCACCAAAGCCGGAGCCAAGGGACGGGCAGCAGCCTGTCCTTCTCCGGTCCCGTGCTTCGCAGCTACTCGACGGCCATCTGGGAGCTCGTCCAAACGAAGGACGGGCTCCTCGCCGTGCTCAACGCGACCGACTACAGCGTTTCCACGAGCCGCCACCAACACTATGCGCGGCAGGCCGTTTCCCACCTGCCGTCCGTGGAAGTCTACGGCGTGCGGCAGGGAGAGCCCGAAGTCGTGCCGAAGGACGCGGAGGGCCGGGCCGACAAGAAGTGGGTCCGCGAACAGATCAAGACCTCGCTGGCCAAAGCTGCCGAATGGATGGAGAGGGCCGGCCGGGCGCGGAGTCCGGACGTTTCGCGCTACTCGGAAAGCCAGGCCGACTTCTTTGTCCGCAACGCCGAGACCCTGGCGAAGTGGTTCAAGGTCAGGATGCCGAAGGTCGAGCTTGGAGATCTGGTGGCCCGCGCCGAAGAGATCCGGAAGCAGGAGGCCGCCCGCCGGAAATGGTTCGAAGCCAAACTGCTCAAGGAGAACGCGAAGAAGATCGAGGCGTGGCAAAACAACGAGCCGGGGGCTTTCATTCCATACGGCGTCGGCAAGGTGTTCTTGCGGAAGCGCACCCCGGGAACGGTGGAGACCAGCAAAGGCGCCGTGATCCCCTGGGACGACGCGGTCCGGCTGTTCCGGTTCGCGCTGGCCCGCCGCAAGAAAGGCTGGCGCAGGAACGGCGAGACCTTCGCCGTCGGCCCGTACCAGCTCGACGCCGTGAACGAGCACGGCATCGTGGCCGGATGCCACCGGATCGGGTTCGACGAAATGGAGCGGCTCGCCAAAAAGGAAGGGGTTGCATTTGGCTGACGGACTTCTGTACAATATGGGCTCATTGGAAGGAGGTGTGCCGACCAGGTAGCCGAAACATGACATCCTAGCGCAAACCGAGAAACCAAGAATCCAAGAATCCAAGAAGCCATGAACAAAAGGAAAACAAAGTGGCCAAGAAAAACAACGAACCCGAAGCCGACGTCGACCTGACCGAACCCCTGCCCGAAGAGCTGGGGGGCGGCGCCCAGGAAGACCAGAACTACCTGCCGGCGACCCGGCAGGGCATGGGCCTCGCCGCTCCCGGCGACGTCGTGCTCGACATGGACGGAGTCCGTCCGCCGTTCCTGACCCTGGTGCACGGTACCTCGAAGGAGCTGATCGAGCGCTTCAACGCGGGCGATCTCGTCCTGAAGAAGGAACACTGCGTCGCCAAGAAAGGCGAAAGCGTGCAGGCCATCCTGCTGGCGATCGACCAGTACCAGAAGCAGCGCCTGACGCAGGAGCAGTGGGCCGCGGGCGTCCAGCCTCGCACGTTCAAGACGAAGCAGGAAGCGGCCGACGCCGGTCTCTGCACGGTCTGGGACGACGCGAAGGGCCTGAAGCCCGAAGTCGGTCCGGCGATGGACGTCGTCCTGCTGCTGCGCCGCAACGAGGGCGTCTCCGACGCGCTCTTCGGCGTGGACGTCGGGATCGAGGACGGCGGCAAGCCGACGGAATGGGGCTTCGCCCTGCTCTCGCTGGACAAGACGGCCTACAAGGCATTCATCAACGACATTGGGCTGACGGTGAACAACAAACTCAAGCGGACCGGCCTCTACTCCGGTCTCTGGGAGCTGCGCACGGAGCTGTCCGCTCCGTCGAAGTTCTCGACCAATCGTCCGTTCGTCATCCGAGCCCGCTTCAAGGGCCTGCTCGACGCCACGGTCGTCGAGAACATCCGGTCCGCGATGAGCGTGCCGGCGTCCGCCAAGGACACCGACGAATTCCCGTAATCCGGGAACGCCATGGCCCCCGTCTCCGCAAGGAGGCGGGGGCTTTTTTTTTGTCGCGGAAACTTTTTTTTCCGAAATCCCTTGACGGGGCGGGGCACCTTGTGGTTCTCTCTTCGACGCTGGACGCGGGTCCGGCGGAGAAGAAACGGATGCCACGCGGTGGCAAAAAGGGAACTGAAGATGGAGAAACGCGTTTTCTCGGTGGATTACGAGACGTACTACGACGCCGAGTACAGTCTCAAGAAGATTCCGGTTTGGCCCTACGTATACGACAAGCGCTTCAACGCCTATCTCGTATCGGTGGCCGGACCGGACGGTTTTTTATGGGTGGGCCATCCGTCGAAATTCGACTGGTCCCTGCTGAACGGACAAATCGTCCTGCACCACAACGCCTCGTTTGACGCGCTGGTGACGCGCCGGCTGCAGGAAGAAGGCAAGATTCCCGCTTTCTCGCCGGTGGCCGTGCACGACACGATCGACCTGGCCCGCTACCTGAAGTTCCCGGCTCCGCTCAAGGACATCGCCAAGTTCGTCTTCAAGCTGCCGGACCTGGCCGTCGCCGGAAAAAACGCCCGCGAAAAAATGAAGGGCGTCCCGGTTGACCGGCTCATGGACGATCCGGAGATTTTGAAGTACGCCGCCAACGACGCCCTGCTGACCTTGCGCCTGTGGGACGAGTATTCCGAACTGTGGCCCGAGCCCGAGCGGGAAGTGTCGCGCCTGAACCGCGAGGCCGGCTGGCGCGGGATGCCCGTCGACCGCGACTACGTCGATCGCTGCGTGTCCGGGCTGCAGGAACGCCTGTTCGCCGCCGAACGGAACATCCCGTGGGAGTGGCCGGAAGGCAAGACCCCGCTGGCGCGCAAGAAGATCATCGAACAGGCGCAGAACGAGGTCGACGAAATCCGTCCGTTGACGGAAGCCGAGCAGGTCGCTTTGTCGGTGTCGTTCGCCGATACGAATGCGCTCGACCGGTATTCAAATTTCGAGCTCGTCACCAAGACGTTGAACGACTTGTGGGGCTCCCCCAAAGGGCGCGAATATCCTTGCGCCATAATCCGCGAGGACGGCCAGGACCTGCTCAAGCGCATGATGTGGTACCCGTCCAGCTTCGCCCAGGACGACGAGGATTGCGAGGCTTGGGAAGACCAATACGGCGACCGCTTCGCTTGGATCGGAGCCGTGCGCGACTGGCGGCGGCAGAACGCCCTGCTCCAGAAATTCCTGCACCTGCAGAAATACGTCGACGCGAACGGAATCTACCACTACGGCAAGAAGTACCATGGCGCGCATCCCGGGCGCTTCTCCGGAGACGGACGGTTCAACATGGAGAACCTGCCGCGCAAGCCGATGTTTTGCTCGGAGAAGTATCCGGAAGGAACGAAGGACAAGAATGGCAGGGACGTCTCCGGAGAGGACGTCCCGGAATCCGGGTTCGATCTGCGCCGCTGTTTCGTCGGCGACCTGCTGATCCTCGACTACGAGCAAATCGAGGCGCGAGTCTTGCTGGCGCTCGTCCGCGACGAGGAGCAGCTGGAGCTGGTGCGCAAGGGCGTTTCGGTGTACGAGGCGCACGCCGCCAAGACGATGGGCTGGGACGGAACCGATCTGAAGAAGAAGGGCGAGACGGATCCGAAGCTGGACAAGCTGTACCGGTTGGCGAAAGCGCGCGTTCTCGGAGGTGGATACGGCTGCGGCGGTCCGAAGTTCGCCAAGACGGCTTGGACGATGGCCAAGCTCCGCCTGACCGACGAGGAAGGCATCGAGGCGGTGAAGCAATACCGCGCCGACAACCCGCGCGTCGTGAAGTTCTGGGGCGCCATGGACGCAATGATTTCCAAGGCCTGCGCGAGGCGGCTGGATTGCATGACCGTGAAACTTCCGTCCGGCCGGATCATGCGCTACTGGTATCCGCGCGAGCGGACGGTGAAGAAGATCGTGAAGGACAAGGTCACTGGAGAGTCCAAGCTGGTCTCCTTCACCGGATACTTCACGATGATTGAGCGTGGTGCATCTAGCTCGTACAGAAAGACTTATGGCGCAAATATCGTTGAAAACATATGCCAGGGGGCCGCGAGAGACATTCTCGTCGATGCGTGGCGCGCCTTGGACGCGCACGGCTACGACGTCGGCGTCACCGTGCACGACGAATTCGTCATCCTGAAGAAGCCTGGGCAGTCCCTGGAAGAGGCCGAACGGATCATCCTCGACGCCGGAAGGAACTCCTGGGCGTCGTTCATCCCGCTCGGGTTGGAGTCGAAGGAATCCAAGGTCTACACCAAGTAGCGTTTTCAAGGGAACTGAAGATGCGCGCCATACCGAACACCAGATCGGCGACGACGATCGCCGTGCCGGCCCCGTGGGACCAGTGGAAGGACTTCCCGATCCCCGAAGAGATCAAGACCAAGGCCCAGATGGAAGCGTGGCGCACGTCCGCCACGACGAGCCACGCGTTCATCTCCGGCGTCGAGGGGCTCGACCCCAAGATGCGCGTGACGGAGAAGGGCAAGGGCGAAGGCGAGGACAACCCGCCGGCCTCCATGTCCGCGTACATCGCGGACTACGACCTGGCCGTCTCCGACGACAAGGTGGAAATCCTGCTGGCGGACTCGCCGTCGCCGTACGTCCCGAACTACCTCGTCAAGTCGTTCTCGTCCGAGGGCGACAGCGGCCGGTTCAAGCGCCGCCTCGTCTGGCGCTTCGAGAAGCCCGTGCGCCTGGCCGGGATGCAGCACGCCAAGAACTTCTACAAGGTGCTGGCCGACCGCCTGAAGCCGAGCAAGTGGCTCGGCGGATACGACGTTTCCGGACACAAGCCGTCCATGTATTTCGAGATCGGCCGCGAATGGCGGGAGACCAACCCGCTGCCGCTGCCGCATTCCGTGGTGCTGGGCTGGGCCGCCGAGGCCGCCCAGGACCTGCGGATCGCCGATGGAAAAGCAAGCCCTGCGGTCAGCCTCGAGGCGATCGCCCAAGCCGTGGCCGACAAGTTCCCCGGCCGCTGGGAAGGCGCGTTCGCGCGCGGCGCGCAGGGCTTGCGCTTTTGGGACCCGTCCGCCGACAACCCGCGCGGCTGCGTCGTCGGCGACCACGGCATGATCTGCTTCACGGGACCGAAGAGCTTCGTGTCCTGGGAGGAGATCTTCGGCGTCCGGTTCGTCGACGAGCTGCGCGGCGACCGCTGGGGCAAGTACATGGAGTCCGTGTACTACACCTCCGAGCCGGCCGTCTTCTGGATTTTCAGCAAGGCCATCGGCCGGTGGCGTCCGTGCGGCCTGGAGGAACTGCGCCGCGATCTCCGCAACGACGGCATCTCGTTCAAGCGCGGCAAGGGCGGCGAGAGCAGCGAGGCGGACAAGCTGGAGGGCGCGATAATCAAGACCAACGAGGTCGTCGCGGCCCTGCCGTTCGTCCACCGCGACCCCGGGCCGCTCGAGTTCGACCACTCGCGCTTCCTGAACACGGCCTCGTACTACGTCGCGGCTCCGGCGGCGGAACTGGACGCCGAGGCGGCCGGCGACTTCGACTTGTACGGGCGCCGGTACTTCCCGTGGATGAAATCGTTCTACGAAAAATGGTTCGAGCCTCCGAGGAACCGCCCGTTCTGGGCGCCGAAGGACATCCCGGCCGAATTCATCCCGATGTTCATCAACCTGGCCCTGACCAAGCGCATCTACGAGGGCGCCTACTTCAAGAAGCCGCCGTTCCGCCAGAGCATGATCCTCGGCGGCCCCCCGGGAGTCGGCAAGACGTTCTACGTGCGGGGCATCCTGGGCGGGCTGGTCGGATCGGTCGCCGACGGATCGTCCTACATGGTCGAGGGCAACGCCTTCAACTCCGACGTGGCGGAGAGCCCGATCAACTTCGTCGACGACTCGACCCCGTCCACGAATCCGGAGTTCCATCGGCGGTTCTCGGCCCTGCTGAAGAAGCTGCAGGCCAGCCGGGTTCTGCCGTACAACAAGAAGCACGGAGTCAAAGGGCAGGTGGAGTGGGCCGGAACCACGATCGTGGCGCTCAACCTGGACCCCGAGAGCCAGCGCAGCCTGCCGGCCCTCGACCAGTCCAACCTCGACAAGACGTCGCTGTTCCAGGTCAAGAACGGCGTGTACCTGCCCGGCGAGCACGAGCAGACGCGCATCCTCGCCAAGGAACTGCCGTTCTTCGCGCGCTTCCTGCTGGACTGGCAGCCGCCGGAATGGACGCTGGCGCCGATGTCCTACCGCGGGCGCTACGGGGTGCGCGCCTACCACCACGAGGACCTGCGCGAGGCGGCATCGTCCACGGGCGTCCCGAACACCTTGCTCGACGTCCTCTGCGACATGCTGGAGGAGTGGCGCGAGAACCCGGCGGAAGTGTCCGCCTCGCTCTCCGGGGCGGTCCGCGTCGACGTCGAGCCCGGAGCCGGGGCGGCCTGGACGTGGGAAGGCCGGGCCTCCCGGCTGTACCGCGAGCTCTCCGTCTTCGCGCCGCAGATCATGGGGCGCATATCGAGCCAGCAGCTGACCGGCGCGCTGGCGACCCTGGCCTCGCGCGGGTTCGGGGTGGACAAGCTGCAGAACGGAAAATGGCGGATCCGGTTCGACGACGCGATGCTGCGCCCGTTCGACCCGACCGTGAACACGGAGCACCAGACATGAAGCTGATCGACGTAGACGAAGTGGTCAAGGAGACGGAAGCCCGCGTGGACGCGTCCGTGCCGTCGGACTATCCCGGCGGAAAGCCGGAGCGTTTCCGGATGGACCCCGTGCTGATCTCGCTGGCGTCCGTCATCGTGGACGAAGTCAACGCCAGGCTCGCCGCCTTGGCCGGATGGGAGGCGTAGCGTGGGGCGCAGATTGAAATACGAAGAGATGTCCAACGGGAAGCTGAAGGTCTGGCTGTTCGCCGAGCAGCTGGAGAACGGCGACCTGCGGCCGTTCGCCGGCAGCCTGGCGAGGACGGAGGAGTCCGCCAAAGCCGACCTGCGTCTGGCCGGCGTTTCCGTGCCCGGCCCGCTGCTGTGCCTGCGGACGGACGCGATCGTGCTGGTTGACGCGCCGCCGGACTTTCCGGTATACGTCGGATCGGAGAAGGCGAAATGAGCGAAAACCCGCTGGCCGAAAAAGAGGACCGGTTCGACAAGCTGCTGGCGTTCTGCCCGGAGGTGGCCGACCGCGCGGAGCTGCTCGGGCTGGTCTCGGCGGCGCACGACGCGTACGTGTCCGGCGCCGTCGCCGGCCCGGCCGAGCTGGCGACGAAGTTCCCCAAGCTCCCGGTCGAGGTGGTCCGGCGCATGGTGGACACCATGGGCTGGCGCAAGCAACGCATCGAGCGACTGGAGGACCTGCAGGTCTCCTCGGCCGTGCGCTACGCGGAGCTGATCGCGGAGAAGCGTTCCGCGGCGGCGCAGGGCATCATCGACGGCTACTCGCCCGTGATGAAGAGCATCGCCGGCGCCATCGAGGACGCGCTCAGGGACGAGGACAACAAGTTCCGCATGACCGACGTGCGGCGGCTGGCGGAATCCGCGGCGCAGCTGGGCGGGCTCGTCCTGCAGGCCGCGGCCGCGGACGGCAAGACTCCGGAACTCCCGGAATCCCTGCGCGAGACGCTCGACAAGTCCAAGGGCAAGCGCCCCTGGATCACCGTGAACGCGTCCGGGCCGGTGACGCTGGAAGCCGGGGAGAAGGCTTTGCCGGGGCACGACGCCCCGGCCGAACAGGAAACAGGAGAAGAAAAATGAGCGAAGAGACCAAGTTGAAGCGCTGCCGGTTCTACCCGGAGGGCCGGAGGACGGAGTGGACGGCGGAGTACCGCAGCCGGGAGAACGTCCCGGCGAAGCGGCTGTGGATGGTGGGTACGAGGAAGTTCGAATCGAGGAGACACAAATGAAGACGGCGGTCGAAGGAACGCTGATGAAATTCGAGAAGGGGACGCTGGCGGACGGCGTCCGGTTCGTCGCCAAGCTGGAGGACAAGGCCGAGACGACTACCTTGATGGTCGTCCGGAAAAGGCAGAAGGACGCCGTGGCCGAGGCGAACCGCCTGGCCAAGCGGCTGGGCTGGACCATGGAGAAGCCGTGGGAGCGGGCATGAGCGTGACCGCGATCTTCGCCTCCCTGACCGTGCTCTTCGCCGCCCTGCTGGCGGCCGGGTTCTTCCTGCTGCGGCTGCCGAAGTGCCCGCGCTGCGGCTGCCGGGAATGGGTGCCGGCCCCGCACCGGGGCCGCTACGCCGCATACTGCCGCAACTGCGCGCAGGACGTGGACATGTCGGACTGGGGCGGGAAATGATCGACGCCCAACATCCGAAATCCCTGGATCCCCGGGTCTGGACGAACGCGCTTCGCGCGCACGCCGCCGCCTGGGGCAAGGACGAGGCCCTCGACGTCAACTCCCTGACCCACTGGTTCCGCGACGCCATGTCGCAGGCGTATGCGGAAGGCCGGAGGGACGGGGAGTCGGCGATCCGCGGCGTGAAGAGGCCTTGGTTCGCCGAGTACCGGAGGAACCCGGCCCGGAAGCATCGGTGGCAGGTCTGGATTCCGGCCTATATAACCGTGAAGAGGGAGATCGAGAAATGAGCCCTACCGAGAGAACCATGGCGCTGCTGAGATCGCGCGGCTGGGACTGCGCGATCGTGGAGAAATTCGTCGGCCCCCTGTGCATCCGGCAGGACGCGTTCGGCTGGATGGACATCCTGTGCATCGACCCGGTCCGCGGAGCGGTCGGGATCCAGTCCTGCGGACAGTCGTTCAGCGAGCACGTCCACAAGCTGGTCGAGGAGCGCGGCGACGTCCTGAAGAAGTGGGTAGCCCATCACCCGGCCGAGCTGATCGGCTGGCGCAAGAAGAAGGCGATCCTGGCCGACGGGTCGAAGGGCAAGGCGGAGCGCTGGTACCCGCGCATCGCCGACGTCAAGCTGCTGGAAAACGGGACCCTGGCGATAGAGGAGAGGAAATGAGCGGAATGGATCCGACCAAGTACGACCTGACGCCGGAGCAGAAGGAAGAGTTTGCGCCGCAAGCCCTGTCGCAGTCTCCGGTGGAGGACAGGCCGCCGGAGCTGCCGGCCGGCCCGGCCAAGCGCGGCTGCCCGGTGTCCGCGATCCCGGCGCACCTGGCGAAGCCGAACTGCGGAAAGTGCTTCGGCCGCGGCTGGACGGCGCGCACGGAGGCGGGCTTCGTCCTGCCCTGCCGCTGCGTCCTGCTGGCGACGGACAGGCTGATGAAGAAGGCGTTCGAGGAGGCGACGAAGAAATGAAGGCCGTGATAATGTGCTCGTCCGATTTGTCCGCAGTAGGAAAAACCTGCGCGAAGTGCAAAGAGCGGATAAACCATCAATGGTTCGTCGGGCATGTAGGCGACGAGCTGTGGTGCGCCGAGTGCACGACAACTTATGTAGGTCGCCGGTTCGGCGGGGAAACCCCCGAGCAAATCATGAGCGTGCCCGAAAAGGGCGTGGACGATAAGTCAACCGAGGAAGAGGTGATCGGTAACGGCGGGATCGACTACCGCGGCAGGCTGTGCAAGTGCTCGGAGTGCGGCTCCGTGTCGCGCTGCATGCCCGGTAACGACTTTTATGTCCGTTCCGAAGGTCCGGAGAACGGCCCGCTTGTATGCGAGCGCTGCCTGCTGGGCGTGGCCAAATGAAGCGCGTCTGCAAAACGTGCGGCGAGAGCCGCCTGGACGACGTCCTGCTGGCGGACGGCACCTGCGTCCGCTGCCTGCAGCGGGTCGCGGAAAGCTCCGCATTCCCGGACGAGGCGATCGCCTTGAAGCTGCTGCGCGGCATGACGCCGGCGCAGCGGAAACTGGTGTTCGAGGAGTTCTGCACCCATTGCGGCTCGGACGACCCGGGCTGCCGGTGCTGGGACGACGAATGAGAGGAGAAAGCGAAAGATGAAACTGGTGCCGATGGGAGACCGCGTGCTCGTGGAGCTCGTGAAGGAAGAGGAAGTCGTGCGCGGCGGGATATACATCCCCGACGCCGCAAAGGAGAAATCGACGCTCGGAAAGGTCGTGGCCACGGGCAACCGCGACGCCCCGTTCAGCGTCAAGAAGGGCGACAAGGTCTTGCTGCCGAAGTACGGCGGCACGGAGATAAAGTTGGACGGCAAGGAATACCAGATGCTGCCGGAGGAAGATCTTCTCGGCGTGCTGGAGGAGTAGCGAAAGTGACGAAGAACTGGATCAAGGGAGCCGTGAAGCGCCCCGGCGCGTTCACGAGGAAGGCGGAGTCGCGCGGCCTCACGGTCGCGCAGTTCGCGGCGAAGGTGCGGGCCAACCCGGACCGGTACGACGCGCGCACGCGGAAGCAGGCGAGCCTGGCGCGGACGCTGCGGAAGATGA
>DAOTNL010000001.1:26503-44793 GCA_035450765.1 Kiritimatiellia bacterium
CCCGAACATCGCCCACTGCATGGCATCAACGGCCTGCTGCTCCTGCTCCGGAGTCAGCTCCTTGCCGAAGCTCTTCTGCTTGTTCGCCATCGAGGACTTGAGCCCCTTGAGGGTTCCGCCCACGCGCCAGATGGACGCCGCTGTCGTCTTCATCAGGGCCTCGTCGTTCGTGTCCAGCGCCTGCCACATGCGCGCGTACAGGTCGCCCAGGACCATGCCCTTGGCCGTGGCCAGGACCTTCTCCGGGTTGTAGCCGTTGGCCTCGGCGGCCCGCAGGAACTCCGGCACCAGCGCGTCCAGCGCCGCCCGGGCCCGCGGAACCTTGCGGATCCGGTGCCAGTCCTTCGCGGAGGCGTAGGTCGCCAGGACGGAGGCGATGTTCTCCACGATCTTGGACTGCGAGGCGCCCTTGGAGGTCGGGGCGAAGTGGTTCAGGGGGAACACTTCCGGATTCTGGATGAACTGCGACGTGGACATCGGGATCAACTTCTGCGCGATGTAGCCGAGCCGGCTCGTCATGAAGCCCTTGAGCCCCGGCTCCCCGGAGTTGAAGATTCCGAGAATCCCTTTGCCGTTGAATTCGAGCTGCCAGTCGGAGCCAGGCGACGCGCCGGTAATCTGTTCGTACAGGGCCTTCACCGGCATCGGGAGTTTCCGCATGAACTGGTCCCAGGGCTCGTTGATCCACCCGCGGGTACCGAACAGGTCCCCCAGGCCGGTTTCGTAGACCTGCTTGGCGAACTGGATGTAGACGCGGCGCTTGCCGGTCGGGTCGCCCTTGTAAAGCGGGGACAGGCGCATGAGCGGAGTCATGTCGATGTGCCCGCGGCGCCCGGGCTCGTTCATCCACGGGAGCGGAACGTCGTCATCGTCCCCGCCGGCCAACTGACCGAGCCCATAGGCCGCCGCCTGCAGCACGGCCGGAATGACGGTCATGACCCACAGGTACATGGCCGGCATGTAGTCGGTCCAGATGTGGCGAAGCTGCCCTGGGGACATGTAGTTGCGGAACAGCGCCTGCGTGAGCTGCCCGATGCCGGAAGCGTTCCACGCAGATAGGCACCAATTCGGCGCGAGCAGCGCGATGTTGAGCCAGAACGCCGTTCCCGGCGTGTACCACAGGTACTTGTGCCAGTTCTGGCCGCCGAGGCCGTCGTTGAACTCGTTGGCCAGGTTGCGGGCCAGCGCCCACGGCACCGCCCCGTTGTCGTCCAGCCCGTTCTCGGCCGCCAGGCGCTTGAGGTACAGGTCCATCTGGGCCTCCTTGACGGCGGAGAACCAGTCGAACATCCAGTCGGACATCTTGGAACCCGTGATTCCCGGCCACGCCCGCGCCAGTCCGGAGGCGTGCTCGGAGCCGAACAGGAATCCCATCCACGCGTCGGCCGCCTTCTCGCCCCAGCGCTCGGCGATCCAGGCCCCGATCTGGGCCATGTCGCGCTTGAAGGTGTCGTTGTACGGCTCCAGGGCGGCCGCGTGCCCCGTGGTCAGCCCGGCGCGCATCATGTAGGCCAGGTCGGCGGCGACCTCCGGATTGTAAAACCGGCGGTGCTCGCGGAACAGCTTCACGCGGTCGACGAACTGCGTGAATTCCTCTCCCCATTTCTGCCCGGTCAGCTTGCCGGCCAGCCGCTTCAGCGCGAGCGCGACCAGGTTGTGCTTCCCGACGCCGCTCTGGTAGATCACGGACTCGCCGAGCGCGATGTGGAAGAAGAACGACCACCCGAAGGACAAGCGCTTCGTCGAGGCAAGCAGGCTTTGTATCAATCGCGCCCAAGCATACAGCTCCGTCGGGGACACCTCGATCAGCTTCTTCAGCAGGCGCCCGGAATCCTTGTCGGCGACGGACCATTGCTCGATGGAGGACAGCTTCGGGCTCGTGATCACGAACTCGGCGTCCCTCGCCCCGTGGGCCTGATACAGCCGGCGGATCTCGGCCAGCACGCCCGGGACGAGGACCTTCTCTCCGCGCTGGTCGGTTTCCAGGCGGTCCTCGGCCTCCGGGTCGAACTTGTCCCCGAAGTGCTTCGCGACCAGCTCGCCGTGCTTGATCCAGGTCTCCTTCGAGACGGCCCCGTTCTTCAAGGAGACGTGCAGCCCGGGAAGAGCCATGACGAGCGGGGTCCCGTCCACCTTGGTCGTGGTCAGGTAGGAGTTCAGGATCGCCTTGTGCGCCATCGCGGAGTAGGTCGTCTCGATGTACTCCTTGCGCAGCGAGATGAAGCTCATGTCCTTCGGCCGCAGCCGGCGACCTCCGTCCGGGTCGAAATAGGCGTCGCGGTAGGTCTGGTACCGGCGGCCGTATTCGGCCGGGGAGCTCTCGACGAACTTGAAACTGCGCAGCAGGTCCTGCAGGTGGGCGGCCGTGGCGGCTTCCCGGCGTTCCTCCGGGCTCGGCGTCCAGGGAGCGGGCCGGTCGCCGGCGGACAGGTAGTGTTTCCTGGCCGAGTCGAACAGTCGACGGCGGAAGACGTCCAGCAGCAGGCGATTGGCCTGGACGACGTTCGGCTTGGAGTCCTGCTTCGCGAGGTGGCGGTAGAGCGCCAGGTCGTAGTCGCGCAGCAGGCGCTGCTGGGTCTCCGACCAGGCCGGAACGACGCCGACGTGCTTGGCCCGCGCGGCGATTTCCACCGAACCGTCGTCGGTCTTGAGCAGCGTTTCGCCGTGGTCGGCGTATTTCAGCGCGTAGTGGACGGCCTTGTCGGCCTCGTGCCCGACCGGATCGACGGACGGGGACCACCCGTACCGCTGCGGGGCGAACCCGTACCGGTAGTCCAGGAAGTTGCGCCCGCCGAGGAACTCGGCCGCGGCGGAGTTCATGGCGGCGACGTCGGAGACGTACTGGTCGCGGGCCTTCTGGGCCAGCTTGAAGATGTCCAGCTCGTCTGCCGTGCGCCCGCCCTTCTCCGCGTCCATGAGCAGCGGACGGACGACCGCGTCGAAATCGCGCAGGACGTCGGCGATGGATTCGGCTTCCGGCAGCGCGCCGGCCAGCTTGTCCCCCTCGTAGCGCGCCTTGTACGGACCGTGCACGACCAGGTTCGGCTCGTTCAGGAGGCGGGACCGCTCCGCCGGATCATCTATGTCGAACCGGTCGGCCACCTGCATCAGGGCCGTCACGGCGGCCTCGAAGCGGGAGAGGATCTGCCGCTGGGCGAGCGTGAGCGCCGTCGCCTTGCGGTAGTTGAGCCCGCGCTTCCCTTCTTTGCTGGTCTCCAGTTTGTATAGAATAGGCGACTTGTGGGCCAGAATGGCGGCCATCGTGCTCAGCCAGATCGCTCCGCTCATGCGGGCGTGGTCCAGCTCGTTCATCATCTCCCAGTAGGCCAGGTGGGCGGCCGGCACGCCGAGGGAAGCGAGCTGATTCATCCGCCCCGCGGAATCCCAGAAATAGGATCCGCTGATGGACATGGATTCCTCGAGTTGCCGGGAGGCCATTTCGTCCGGGGCGCCCGGGAACGGAACGTGCGGGAGGTGCTCGGCCGCGGAGCGGGACAGGATCCGCTCCAGATGGTCGTCGATCTCTTCGCGGTCGGCGGCCTGGACGATCTCGCGGATGGCTTCCGGAGCCCCGGAGACGAGGGCCAGGCGGCCGCGCAGGGCCTCCGGAACGCCGTCGGCGGACAGCGCCTTCTCCCACGGCACCGAGACGGCCTTCGACAGCGATCGGCCGGCCGGGGCCAGCTCGCGCGCGGAGCCGCGGGCCGCCAGGGCCACGCGGTTTCCGCGGGCGACCAGCTTCATTTTCTCCAGCAGGTCGGCCGGATGGTTTTGCAGCAGATCGGCCAGGTCGGCGGAGAGCTCCGCCGCCCAGTGCCGGTCGTCCGCGAACAAGGAAGATGCCCCCGACAGCCGTCGGTTGAGCTCGGTCTCCAGCAAGCCGGAGAGAGGTAGGCCGACATGGTTCGAGCGTTCGGTTTCGGTTAGCGCTTGGGCGATGTCGGGGGCAATGGGTGCGGCGAGCGCCGGGGAACCTTCCCCGAGGACCGCCAAAGCGTAGACGGAGAGGGCCTGCGGAAGGGCCGGTCCGTTGACGTACAGGATGCCTTCGTCCGCGTGGACGACGGCGGCCGCGTCCGGGAAGGCCGGATGGGGCCTGGAATAGATCAGGACGCCCTTGGCGCCGAGGTCCGCCTGCAGCCGGGCGACGGAGAGACCCGGCGCCGCTTCCGCGGCGGGCGCCCGGATGATCCTGGCCCGGCGGTTCACGCCGGATTTCGGGTCGGCCAGGTCGTAGTTCAGGTCCGGGGTTCCGTCGGCGGACAGGCGGGTCGGGACCCGGCCCTTGTTCTCGCCGGGATTCGGGAGTCCGGGAAACTTCTCTTTTCCTGCGACCGACATCCCTTCGGCCTCGATAGAAAGCTCGCCGCCGGTTTCCGCCTCGGCGGTCTTCAATGTCTCGCTCGCGCTGATGGCGCGCAGGGCGACGCCCACCGCGGCCTCCAGCAGCGACCCGTCTGCCGACCCGGACAGCGCGGAGGCCAGGTCGCGGATCATCCGGCGAAGCCGGTCCCAGACCGTGGCCGCCGTCCAGTGTCCTTTCGGGGCGGGGATCGTCGCGAGCCACCTCTGCGCCGGGCCGTAGGACAGTGCTTCGGACAGGAACTCGTGTTCGTCCTTGAACAAGTTGGTCCCGACGTCCTCTGGGGCCGTCCCGCGCGAGGCCCGCGCGGCCGACAGCAATTCCGACACTTCGGCCTTGAACGCCGGATCCGCGTCTAGCTTGCGCTTGGCCTGGGTGTGGACGTACTCGTGCAGGATCGTCTCGGCGGCGTAGAGCGGCCCATTCCAGAACGAGGCGGCATAGATCCAAGCCTGCGTCGAGGTAGCCTCGGCGACGGCTTTGTATTCCTTCCCGGTTTCCGGATTCGTTTTTATCCGGCCCGCCCGCGACAAGTCGATCTCGATCGCCGGAATCCAGGTCGCCTGGCGCCGCAGCGAAGTTTCCAGGAACTCGGCGGCAAGCGCGTTGCCGTTCTTTCGCAGCACGCGGGCGGCGGCCCCCAACAGTTTGCGCGGCGCCGTCGGGCCCGACAGCCTGCCGTCTTCCACGCGCAGTCCGAACTCCTCCAGCGTGCCAGCTGGGATGTTCGACTCGGGCCCGCGCCCGCCGTCTTCGCGTCCGACCGGAAGCTCCATCTGGCCGGCCACGGCGCCCGGATACATTGCGTTCAGGTCGGCGATCCGCGCGCGCAGGTCGGCCAGCAGACGTTCCCGACCTCTGGCGCGCAGGCGCGCCTCGCCGGCGACCAGCGCCTCGAGCCGCTCTTTGCGGTCGGCGGCCGGGACGGCTGCGTCCGAGTAGATCCGGTCGAACTCGTCCGAGAACTTTCGCCACGCGGCGACGAAGTTGCGGCGGTGCTCGCCCTTCTCCTTCCACTGGTTGTCGTAGAAGGTGTTGTTCGCGTCGCGGTAGGCTTCCCGGCTGACGGCCTGGCCGGCGGAGATGGACATGGACTGCGCCGTCGGAGCCCTGAGATCGCTCTCCGCGCGCCCGACGAGGGCGACGACCTCGGGGTCCGCGTCGAAGCGCCCCATCGGCTTCACGGAAGCCACGGCGCCCTTCTTGTCGAGGGCCACGCGGTAGTTCTTTCCGCGGTAGGAGAGCATCTTGTTGGCGTAGGACAGCCCTTCGGGGAGCGGGGGAGCGGCGGGGGCGGCTTCTTCCGCCGGAGCCTCGGCGGCCGGGGCCGCCTTGGCGACCAAGGCGTCCTTGACGGCCGCGGCGGCCTGCTCCAGTTCGCTCTGCGGCGCCGGCTTCTTCGCGGCCGCCTTTTTCTCGCCGAGGATCGTCGGGCGGTAGCCGGCCAGGCCGCGCGTGCCCCACTCCGACGCGTTCCCGAACATGCCGTTTTCCTTGCCGAGGACCTGGAAGAAGTTCCTCGCGCCTTCGTTGGTCGCCAGGTATTCCGGGGTCCACTTCTCCGCGACGTGCGCGACCGCGGAATCCAGGAACGGCTGGCGCCGGAAGAGGAACGCGGCCGAGAGCCAGTCCGACAGGGATTCGGGGTTGGCCGTCGTCGGACCGTACAGCCGGACGCTGACGTCGGCCAGGTCGGTCTGCAGGGACTCCGGCAGGGCGTCCCAGGCGGCCTCGCGCTCCTGCGCGTCGATGGGCGTCTGCTCGATGGACATGCGGAAGCGGGCGAGCCGGGGCCGTCCCTTGCCGCCTTCCACGCTGTACTCGCGCAGGAAGAGGCCGGAGACGAGCGGATTGGATGCCGCGGCTTCCGGATTCGCGGAGGCGAAGTCGTCGAGCGCGGCCTTGGCGCGGCGGAACAGCTCGTCGAACGGGACCGCCTCCCCGCGCATGGCGGCGTAGGCTTCCGCCAGATAGGCGCCTTCCATCGCCGGCTCGAGGTGCTGGCGGGCCGAATTCGACAGGGCGAACGCGCGCCGCTGCTTCGTGGCCGGATCGGTTTCGATGAAGCCGATCCGGTACCAGGCCTTGACGGCTTCATCCTTCGATTTCCAGAAATTGAAGGTGCTCGGGAGGACCGACACGACGGCGTCCACGCGGGCGACGAGGGCCTTGGCGACCGGCGACACGGCGTCCGGGAGCCCGGTGCGGCGCAGTTCCCGCACGGCGTGCAGGGCGCGGTCCAGCTGGGCCTTCGGCACCGGAGCCCCGGCGTCGTCGATTCCGGTTCCGAGCGCGGACTCCCAGGTATTCCAGCCGAACGCGCGGGCCTGGTCGGGAGACAGGTCTCCCTGTTTCAGGCGCAGCAGCTTGGCCTCGATCTCGTCGAGCTCGGCGACCGAATTGACGTCCAGCTTGGAGGACAGGCGCAGCGCCGTCGACAGCTCGAAGATCTCGTTGGCCTGGGAGGCGATGGCCTCCATGGCGGCGATTTCGAGCGCCGCGTCTTCGGTCAGCTCCCCTGCGGCGAGCAGCTCCTTGCGGACGTATTTGGCGACGTCGCCGCGGCTGGTCGGGGCCTGCGGGTCGGTCAGCGCCTTGTCGGCGACGGCGGCGTGCTTGGCCCAGGCCCGGCCGACCCGGGAGGTCTTGAAGTAGGCGGACATGGCGCCGATGGTGTGGGCGAGGACGTGGGCGTAGGCCGCGTCGTGCGCGCTCTGGCCGGGGAGGGCGGCCGGGATCTCCGACGGGACCTCCAGGAAATAGATGGCCCAGTTGAACAGCGGCAGGAGCTCCGTCGTGATGCCCAGCGGCGCGGCGCGGTCTTCTACCTTGAGATAGTCGACGACGACGTTGAGCAGGGCTTCGCCGGCCCCGTTGCGGAGCATGGCGTGGGTCGGGGCGCCGGCGCTCCGGCGCAGCACGGGCAGCGGGAAGCCGTTCCACTCGCGCTTCCCGGGCACGAGGCTTCCGTCCCATTCGGCGAGCAGTTTCTCGTCGAGCCGCGGGCTGGCCGGGACGGCGGCCTTGGCGGAAACCATGGCGGCGAAGTTCATGGCGGCGGCCATGCCGACCGCCCCGGCGACGGCGCTGGTGCGGTTGTGCCGCCCGACCTGGTCCAGCCGGCCGGCTTTCGCGTCCGCGGGATCCAGGGCGCGCAGGGCGTCGATCAGCGGCGCAAGGGACTCGACGGCGGCCTCCGGGCGGATGGCGAAATTCTCCAGGCTCCAGCCGGACTCGTACAGGGCGGCGCGGGCCTGCCGGGCCAGCCGGACGGCGCGGAACTTGGCGCTCCGCGGGTCGATGAACGAGAGGAACGGGGAGTCGATGTCGTTGTCTTCGCCGGCGGCGTCGGTCATTTCCTTGTGCGTGACGACGACGGGGGCGGCCACGTCCTCCGACAGGATGAACGACGTTCCGGAAGCGGGACCCGAAGTCGGGATGCGGTAGCGGGAGAACCCCTCTATCCCGGCGAACTGGAATCCGGCGGCGCTTCCGTCCGCCCCGTCGCGCGGGATTATACGGTCTCTCAGGACGGACAAGCCGGAGTGCTCGGCCGGAGTACGGCCGGGTTCCAGCAGGGCTTCCCCGGAAACCGGGTCGCCGTCGATCATGTCGAGCAGCAGGCCGTGGCGGGTCGCGACGTAGGAGACGAAACGGAAAACGTCGTCCTCGGACTTGAACGGAAGCCCTTCTTCCCCGTAGGCGACCTCGGACGAATTCGGGCGGAAAACGTCGAGCTGCCGGACGAGGGCGGCCCATTTTTCCTCGGACGTCCCGGGGTACTGGACGAGCAGGTCGTCGACGACGGCCTTCAGCGCGGCCGGGCCGTCGTCGCCGGAGAACAGGTTGTCCTCCCGCATGCCTTGCGACATCGGCGCCCACAGATGCTGCGGCGCGACGCGGCCGTTCTCGAACCGCTCGGGGGCGAGAAAGGCCTTGTCGTAGCCGGAGCGCGCGCGGAACCGGCCGTCGCGGAACTCCACGGGGCCCGTGTTGCTGGGAGTGCCGGCCGTGCCGATCGCCGCCGAAGCCGGTAGATGGAGGAGGTGGTCGGAGTTGAAGATCGTTCCCGCGGACACGACGCGCTTGGCGACCTGCCGGACGACGGAATGGAAGACCTCCGGAACGTCGAGCGCGCGGGACAGCCCCTGCTCGCGGACGAGCGCCGCGAGTCCGGGATGCTCGGATTCCAGGGAATCGGCGAGCGCTCCGGAATACCCGCCGGTCCAGTCCCCGTCGGCGGAGACCAGCGCGGCCAGCTTGGCCGGGGCGTCGGCGTACAGCGACTCGAGCAGATGCGCCGCGGCCTCTTCGGCCTCCGGGGAAGTCGCGGAGCCCGTCGCCAGGGCCGTATTCGTGTACTGGAACGAGACGTCGGCTCCGCGATGCCCGCCGGCGTCCGTTTCCGCGAAGGACACGGTGCCGAACGCGGTCGCGGGGATCGTGTAGATCTCGAACTCGAAGCCGCCGACGGTTTCGACCTCCGGCGGGCGGGCGCCGGGCTGGTCGCCGATGCGCTTGAACGCGCTGTCGGACGACATCAAATGGACTTTGTGCTTCTCGCCGAGCTCCTCTTCCAGACCCGCGAACGCGGACGCCGGCAAGGCTCCGTCCGGAGCCGGGCCTTCTTCGTAGGTCATCCTGGACAGGATTCCGGAGGTCGCGTGGGCGGCGGTCTTGATGAAAATGGCCCGGCCGGCGACGAGCCCGACGGCGCCCATCTTCCAGGCGAACGTCGAAACGTCGTCGGGAACGCCAAACGACTTCTTGAACGCGGCGACTTTCGACGGCACGGGATGCGTGGTGCCGTCGCCGGCCGCGTTCGAGTGGACGCGGCCGTCCGCCGTCGGCCGCATGACGGCGACGCGGAGGGAAGGCTCCCCGGTGTCGGGATCCGGAACGAAGTCGAGCCCGCCTTCCACCTGGTGGACGGCCTTGAGCGGAGTCGCGACCAGCGCGCCGCGCTTGAACCGGGCGGTTTCCTTTCCGGGAACGCGCGGGCCGAGCACCTTTTCGTCGACCGCGTCGAACATCTTGTCCCAGGCTCCGCCCGGCGCGATCAGGTCGGCGTAGAACTTGTCGAAGTCCTTCTCGACCGGGGCGGAGCCGAACATCTCGGAGAAGGTCGCCTTGTAGGCGTAGATCCGCTCGATCTTGTCGCCGGTCTCGATGACGATCGGGATATGGGCCGGCTTGCCTTCGACGGCCCGGGCGTGCTGGATGCGGACGTATTCCTTCAGCCCGGCCAGGAAATCCTCCCACGGCGCGCGGGACATGTCCCGGAACTCGATCCTGCGCAGTCGGTATCCGGAGAAGATCATGATCTTCCCGGGTTCCCCGGCGCGCTCGAGCTTCCTGGACAGCTCGGACAGCAGGCTGTCCGCCAGCAGCGCGGGGCTTGAAGTGTTTCCAACCCGTACCATGAGCCGCTTGAACCGCGGAACGGCCAGGAAAAGCGCCAACGCCTGATGGGACCTGTCGCGCACGTCGGCCAGTGCCCCGACAACGTCCTTGGCCAGGCGCCGGGCGCGGGACTTGTCCCCGCCCTTCCACGCCTGCAGGGCATGGAACGCCTCCTGCGCGCGGACGTACATGGCCGACGGCGCGGCCTCGCGCCCGGCCTTCTTCTCCGCCTCGACGTTCTTGGCCCACGCCACCAGCGCGGAACGGACGTCGCTTTCGGAGAGCTTGAAATCCACGCGGGCGGCCCGCGGCAAAAGCAGGAACGAGAGCAGATCGACGTACTTGTCGGCGGCCTTCTTGTCGTAGGCGGTCAGCTGGTGCGGGAAAAGGGGCCCCTTGAACTTCTCGACGCCTTTCTCCGAATAGGAGAACGGGCGCATCAGTTCGCCGAGGCGCGCGAAGAACGCTTCCGGGTCGGCGTCGATCTCCGCCTGCCGCAACGGGCGCAAGGCGGGAGCGGCGCTCGCCGTCGACAAATCAACCGGCCTGACCTCGTGGTTGTCGCCAACGTCGAATACGATGGTGTCGACCGGCACGGAGGTCATCAGCGCCGACATCAGGTCCAGCGCGAGCTGGCGCGACCGGGCCATCTTCAGCTCGGCCATCACCAGCCTGGCCAGGCTTTCCGGCGCGAGCCGGTCGACCGCGAACATGCCGACGACGTCCGGCTCCTCGGACCACTTCCGGAAGGCTTCGTCGCTGCGAAGCTGCGGGAGGGTCCCCTCGTTCGGGAACAGCTTTCGGAAACCGTCGACGGCGAGGGCCGTGAAATTGATGCCGCCGTACAGCGAGGACAGCATCTTCAGCGAGCGCAGGTTGGTCGCGAACATCTTCGCGATCCGGACGGCGTCCAGGCGGTCGTTGATGGCGCTCACCGCCGCCGGAGGAACGTACCCCGCGCTGTCCTCGACCCGTTCCGGCCACAGATCGCCGAGCGGCGATTCCGCCCGTTGGCGCTCATAATCGGCCTGCGCCTGCGCGGCGATCCTGGCCCTCTCGGCCTCCTCGGCCGCGAGCTGCTCGGCCTCCGTGGAAACGGCGAACCCGCCCAGGGCAGCGTCGCGCTTCAGGATGCCGGAGAACAGCGCGCGGATCTCGGCCTCCTCGAACCCGGGGATGCGCTTGATCTCAGCGAGGATTTGCGGCCGACCAAGCTCCGGGACCCACTGGCGCATGGCCACGAGAAACTCGAACTGCCGGACGATCGCGAGCCTGGCGGACGAGTCCAGGCTCTTGAACTTGCGGTAAGCCGAGTCCACCGGCGGCTCTTCGCCGGCGACGGACATGGACATCTCATCGGCCAAGGCGTTGCGGATTGCCATGTCGTTCTTGTCGACCACCCGATCCGGCGCGGCGCGGACGGCTTTTGGATAGGCGCCGGCCTCGTCGGCCGCCGCCATGAGCGCCTGCTGCGACTCCCACGCATGCCGCTGTTCCTCGGACAAACCGTCTTCGATCGGTTCCTCGGCCTGAACTATGCCGGCCGGCGCCTCGAAAGACTCTTCCGCTGAGCCGAGGGCCTGCAGCTCAGCTTCGGACAACTCGACGGCGGGAAGTTCTTCGGCGGGCGGCTCGGACGGTTTCCGGGATTCCTTGACGGCCTTAACGGCGGCCCGCAGATCCGGGGGCAGCGCGGAGCGGGCATCCGCTTCGGCCGAGGATTCCTCGATGACGGGGAGCTCGATTTCAGCTGGGGCGGCGGGCTTGGCCGGGGCAGCCTTGACCGGAGAGGCGGGCTTGGCCGGGGCGGCGGGCTTGGCCGGGGCGGCGGGCTTGGCCGGGGCGGCGGGCTTGGCCGGGGCTGCCGGCTTGGCCGGGGCTGCCGGCTTGGCCGGGGCGGCCGGCTTGGCCGGGGCTGCCGGCTTGGCCGGGGCGGCGGGCTTGGCGGGCTCCGGCGGAACCTCCTTTGGCGGCTGCGGGGCGGCCGTGACGCCGGGCCTCTCCGGAGGCTTCTCGGCCTCCGTCTTCTTGCCGGCGTACTTCAACGCATCCCAGAACGCCTGCGGGGCGATGCGCAGGTGCTCGACCTGCATGGCCTTCAGGATTCCGGAAACGTCGGCGTTCTTCTCCAGCGCAAAGTAGCTGGCGGACAGCGGAAGGCCCATGATGCCGGACGCCTGCCGGTACCCGCTGAAATAGCGGGCCGAGAACTTGCTCAGGAACTCGATCGTCCCGTGGATGTTCTCGCCGTCCAGCTTCGGCAGCTTGTCGAGGAGCGCCAGCTCTTCCCGCGCCTGCTCTCTGCGCTCGCCCTTGGTGCCCTCGCTCTTGATCTCCGCCTGCAAGGAAGCGCGGGCGGATTCGACGGCTTTCCTGGCCTCCTGGATGGTGGCCGACATCGCCTTCCGCAACAGCCCGAGATCCGACTTCCCGCTCTTCCAATCGTGCGCAACCCGCCAGTAGACGTGCTCGGTGGCGTCCTCGGGCAGATGGTACCCCTCGCCCTCTCCCAACTTGTACGGGTTGATCTGGAACCCGCCATGCCCTGAAATAGCCCCGACCCCGTAGAAAAACCGCTCCCCGAGCTTCTCATCCATGCGGACGCCGACGCCCCGGACGGAGGTGATCATGTCGCGCGTCGTCAAACGCGCCTGGGCGTCCAGTATCGACTCGTTTGGCTTCAAATCCTTCCGCTCAACTACAGGACCCGGGATATAGCCGGCGGCGATCAGGTTCCGGGCGATGGCGTTCTTCGACCCTTCGACCCGCGTATGGCGGACAAGCGAAATCTGCGGAAGGCTCGTCACCGTGAACCGGGCCTTCAGTCCGGCCGCGTCGACGGAGATGGCCGCGTCCCGCGCCACGCCGTCCACGCCGGCGCGCGGGGCGATCTTGTAGGACAGCTGTCCGGTGGCCGGGTCCGCGCCGGTCTCCAGCACGACGAACTCCAGATTCGTTCCGTTCGCTTTCAGCGTGCTGCCGGCGAACGCGAGGTCCCCCGAGCGCACGAGCTTGACGACTTCGCGGTACGGGCGCAGGAAGGCGTCCGCGGCGGTCGGCTCGGCGCCAAGTAGCGTCAGCAGGCGCAACCGGTCCGAGATCGGCATCGGCGCGCCATCCTTGATTGCGCGCTCCAGCGTATCCAGGAAGGAACCCTCCACGCCGAGCTGCTCGTCGTAGCTGCGGCGCAGGGACGGGGTGGACAGCGTCTGCTTCCAGGCTTCGAACCCGATCGTGTCGTCCTTCCGGGCTCTCCGCGCCTCGTTCTCCTTCTTCCACTCCGCCTTTTCGTCGAAGTCGAGGTCGAGGACGTTTTCGAACCGGACGTTGTGGTCGAGCGCCAGCTTGTAGATCTCAGCGGGGCCGAGGCCCTCGATCTTCGCGGTCAGTTCGGCCAGCTTCTCCGCGCGGTCGGCGGCGATCTTCCCGTCGGTCTTGCGGCTCTCGATGTCCTTGCGGGCCAGGTCGCGGGTGGCCGGATCGGACATGGCGATCGCGTCCGCCCACAGCTCGGCGTGCTCCTTGGCGTAGGCGCGCGGATCCATCATGTAGACGATCCCGGAACCGGCCGGGTCGATATGCAGCAGGCCGAGCTCGGCGGCGGACTTCAGCAGGTTCTCTCCCAGGACGTTCTTCGCCTTCTCCAGCGGGATCTCGCCGGCGGTCGGCACCTCGTTCCCGGCGTCGTCTTCCCGGGCGGATTCCTTGTAGAGCAGGACCATGCCGCCGATGCGAGACGCCTTCGACACGGCTTCCTTGGCTCCGTGCTTCCCGGCTTCCGCCAGCACGGATTCCGGGACGGATTCGGCCTTCGGATTCTCCTGCTTCCAGCGGTCGATATACGCCTGCCGCGCGCGGTTGCCGTAGGCGGCGACCGGCATGGCCATCGTGTTGTTGAACCGGATGTCCGGGTCGGTGACGAGCCGGCCGTCCCGGATGCGCAGGTCGAGCAGGTACTCGAGGACCGTGTCCACATACTTGTGGAGGATGCCCTGCGCCGGAACGTCCCAGGCGCGCTGGGCTTCCATCATCCGCTCGGCGATCGGTTCGAACTCCTCGATGTAGGCCGGGGTCAGCTTGCCCTCCGCCAGCGCCTTCTGGTTCTTCGGGAGGGAAACGAAATTGTAGAACGCCTCTTTCGTCCGCATGTCGGCGTCCCAGTTGCGCCAGTTCACGCCGGCGTGGACGCCGCCGACGAACAGGGCCGGCATGGAAAACGCGATCAGCTCGACGCCGAGCTGCTCGGGATCCGGCATGGAGTTCTTGAACGCCCTCGCCACGGCGTTGTCGTCCGGGTTTCCTTCGAGCCCGAACAGGCCGCGCATCCAGTCGCCGGCGCGCTCTTCCAGCATTTCGCCGAAGACGCCGTCGTATCCGACGGAACGCAGGCCCTGCAGGGCCTCTTTGTAGGTGTAGCCGTTCTTCAACTGCTTCCCGAGCCAGCGCGACAGGGCCGCCACGCCGAGCACGCGGCTCTTGGCCCCCTCCTTCGCGGCCGCGGTTGCCCTCGGAAGCATCTTGTCCAGGAAGCCAGTGACCTGCCCGCGGATGGCCTTCCCGGCCGCCGCGGCGCCGGGAGCCCAGGACAGGCCGCCCATGAGCACGGGGCCCATGGCTTCCGACCAGTTCTCGATCAAGGTGTCGCCGATGCCGCGCCAAAGCGCCGTCGCGTCGCCCATCTCCTCGCCCATGAGCGCGGCATAGAACTTGTCCTCGTTGCCCTTGCGCACGCCGGCCGGCTGCCCGGCCGCCACGGTGCCGGCGACCTGCGCGCCGACCTGGAAAAGCGTCGGCGCCGCGGAGGCGACGGCGATCTCGGGCGCGGCGGCCAGCAGCTTGATGCCCGCCTGGCGGGCGCCCTTCTTGGCCAGAAACGACGCCATCGTCTCCCCGGCCTGGCTCTTGACGTAGTTCTCCGCGAGCTTGGACGCGTGCTTCAGCCCGAAATCCCGCAGCTTCTTCCGCGCCAGCGCAAGCGATGCCCGTCCGGCCGCGGCCTCGCCGGCCGCCGCCAGCCCGCCGGCGCCGCCGACCGGAATCGTGGCCAGGAAAGCCTTGATCGACCCGCCGATTTCCGCCATGAACGTCGCCATGTCGATGATGACGTTTCCGGCCTTGCCGAGCATCGTGGCGTTGGCCTCGCGCTCCTGCTGCGCCAAATAGAGGTTCATGTCCAGGACGTCCTGGTCGGACACCGGCTTCCCGTCGCGCAGCTTCTGCGCCGTCAGCGCGACGTTCCCGGCGTCGACGGCCGCGAGAGCGGCCCCGACGAACGGGATGTTGGTCTTGTCCGGAACGATGCCTTCGACGAATCCGGCGCGCCCCTTCTTGTTTTTCGCGACGATAGCCTGGTAGTCGCTCCAGCCCTTCAGCGACGCCGGGTTCTTCGGCACGGGACCGAACCATCCGCGCATCGGGGATTCGTCGGGCTCCTGCGCGATCTTCGGATCCCGCGGAAGGTCGACCGACAGCGGCTTGTCCGTGGACAGCTCCTTCAGCAGCAGCGTGCCGCCGGCGGAGAGCGCCTGCGATTCGTAGCCGAGCTTCACCGTCCCCGTGCGGCCGGACGGATCGGAGAAGCGCAGAGGCCGCGGCGCCATGGAAACGCGCCAGCCCTGGCCGGACTTCAGCAGCTCGGACGCCTTGGAGTAGTGCAGCGAGGAAAGCTCGCCGGAAGGAGACAGCAGGTCGATCTCGGGAATCGCCTCGACCGGAATCCCGCCCGCCATGTACGCCGCCGAGAAGTTCTCCGCGGACACCGTGCCCATCCGCCCGGCGGGGTCCATGAATCTGAATTCGTTCATCTGGTGATTTCCTCGTTCAAGGTTTCACGGAGACTAGCGCTTTTCCGGTGCGCGGGTCAAGGATTACTCGGCCGTTTCCACCGTGCTCCAGGGAAGAGTAGCCGGAGCCGCCGGGTACACCGCGGGCGCCAAGTAGGAACCGCCGGAAGCCTGCCCCTGAAGGACGGGGCGATCCGTCGCGCCGGTTGCCAAGCCGAATTCCCTGCGCGCGGCCCTCTGTATCTTTCCGGCCACGGCGCGAGGAACGAGATTCCGGATATTGAGAATGGTCTCGTTCACCTCCGCGGGCACCTCGCCGCCGGGGAAGTATTCGGCCACGGCGTCGCGGTACCTGGTCAACGCCTTGACGACGTTGGCCAGCGACTCCTTCGACTGGTACCCGGCGTTGACGAGCGTGACGGCCTCGTCCAGGTCGCGCTTGGCGTTCTCGAGCCCGCGGTAGTTGATACCCGGGCCGGCGACGGCGGAGATGGCCCGCTGCCCGTAGTAGCCCAGCCCGGCGACATCGCCGACGAGCGTGCGACTGATAGGGTTAAACAAGGCCCCTAAGCCGCCGCGGGTCGCGTCAAACGCGGTCTCCGCGTCTCTTGCAACCCTTCCGGCGTCAATAAAGGCGTCGCCGGCGGCCCGGTTCAGTTGGCCGGCCTTGGCCACCCTCTGCCCGGCCTCCCGCACTCCGGCCGCTCCGGCCCTCCGCGCCGCCCTGGCTTGCGCCTCGACTGCCGCCCTGGCCCTGGCCAGATCGTCAAAGGCCCCGGCGGCCGCGCCACGGGCGCCCACCTTGGACGCGGCAGCCTGCATTTCCAGTCTCCCGGCGTCCGCCGCGGCATCGAACCACTGCCTTGTAGGCCGCCCTGCGCGAACGAAATCATCGGCCCCGGCCATGATTTTTCCTGCCTGGGATTTTGCCGCCGCGACACCGCGCACCGCGTCGTCAATGCCGGCCACGCCGGCTCTGGCTCCCTGCCGCAATCCTTGAATGCCCGTTCTGGCGCCAACTTGCGCCGCCTTCACGGACTCATACATGCCCTGCCTGGTCGCAGTCCGCGCGAGCCGGGCCGCATTGAGCTCGATGTTCGCCAGCCGCAACGCTTCCCGCTTGACCTGCTGCTCGGCGACGGCCTTAACCATCGCCGCCTTCGCGCCCTTGCGGGCGGCGAGCCCCGTGAACACTTTTGCCCCGGCCGCCGCGCCGACGCGGTTGCCCACGATTTCAGCTGCTTTTTTGCCGCCGAGCCTCGCCGCGCCGCGCAGCAACGCTCCGCCTCCGGCCCTCGCCGTTCGCACGCCAAGACCGACACCTGGAATTATGGTAATCGGGGTGAGCACGAGATCAAGATAATCCGTCCAGGACTCAACAGGCGTTCCAAGCAAAATGCTCTTCCCGGCCCGCCATGCCCCGGGAACTCCTGTCAATTCGGCCAGATCGCCGAACGTGCGCTTGGCGGCGTGCCCGCGTTCGGCCTGCCCAATAACGGTATCGTGCATGTTTTCGACGGACACGACGGAGAGCAGAGCGCCGGCCGCGCGCGGGTTGCCACCGGACATGATGCGCGCCCTGGCGACTTCGATGCTGTCCTTCATTTCATCGAGCTCGTCTGCGTACCGTTCGTCGAAGAGAAACGCGCCGTTTGTTTCCGACAGCCGCTGCGCAAGCACCTTCTGCTGGGACTCCTCCAGCAGCCGGAGCTCCATGATCTGGCTGTTGTTCTTGATCGGCTCCAGCGCCCCGGACTCGTACAACTCCTTGAAGCGCATTTCTCCGGCCGGATTCTCGAGCTCAGCGGCCAGCTTTTGCCAATGCGGCATGTTCTCGCGCCCGCCCTCCGTGGCGTAGGACTTGACCAACTCCACGACGAGCTCGCTGTCGGTCACGCCTTCCATGCCGCCGGCGATTTCCGCGATTTGCTCTTTCGTGAACGCATTGCGGGCCTCGTCGATCAGCAGCGCCCGGGCCTGCCTCTGGTCGTCGGTCAGCCTGCCGGAAGCCAAATCCCCCTCCTGCGCCTTGGCGTTGACCGTGCCCCAATCCAGCGACTCCCCTACGAGCATCGGGTCGAGCCTGGTCGCGCCCGGAACAGCCATCGACCTGGCTGCACGAATAGTGTTCTGGAGGTTGGCGATGTACTCTTGCCCCTCTTTCGTGGACACCAGCGCCCGCCGGGCCGCCGAGTTGGACGCGAAATTGGCCTCCAGCGCGTCGGCGAACGCATTCGGGTTGGAGTATTCGTTGTAGCTCGCGCGGATGCGCGAATCTTCCGCCATGAAATCCTGCGCGGCCACCCGGTCCTCCAGCTCGCGGAGCTGCATGGACTGGATCTTCTGCTGGAACATGTGCTGCTGCATGCGCAGCGTGTTCTCGAACGCCTGCTGCCGGTCCTTGGATTCCTGCTCGGCGAACTTGAGGCCGAATTCCAGGCTTTTGCCGAGCCTGGCAAACGCGCTCTCCTCCCTGCGCATGGCGAGCTCGTCGCCGCGCAACCTCATCTGGGCATCGAACTGGCGGCCGGCCTCGTCGCGGGCGTCCATCCTGTCCATCGCGCCAAGAGATTCGGAAAACAAGCCCTGAAACATCTCCGCGCGACGCGCGCGATCGTCTTCCCGCGCGAGCCGCATGCCGCCGGCAAGCCGGGCGGCGTCCAGGGCAACCGGCGCCAAGCCGGTTGAAATCAAACCGTCGAATGGATCTGCCATGGGTCTACCTCGCTATTTCGTCGGAT
>DAOTNL010000002.1:0-44440 GCA_035450765.1 Kiritimatiellia bacterium
CGCCGGGAATCGCTTCCGCATGGATGAACACGTCGACCGCCAGCAGCTGCCCGAGCTGAACGGCGTCGTCCGGCCGCGCGAATCCTTCCGCCGCCAGGTTCTGCTCGCGGAGGACGTTGCCGATCGCGACGCGATCCAGCAGCGTCAACCCGGCGCGCGCAGACAGTTCCGCTTCGGCCAGTTCCACCGCCGCCTGGCCGGCGGCGGACAGATCGGCGCCGATCAGCGCCACGCGCACGTCCGCCTGCGCGGACGCCAAACCAACAAGCGTCGCCAAAACCGCCAGTCCAATTCGCGTCGGGCTTGTCATGGTGTGGCCTCCTCGGGATCCCCGCGGACGACCGCGCCGCGCGGTTTGAGTTTCAACAGCCAGATCCCGTTGTCCAATGAAGCCAGCAAGGCGTTTTGATCCGGCAAATAGTCCATGCCGTGCCAGCGGCCGTCCGGCCGCTTCAAGCGCGGATCGGGCGGCGGCAACACGTCATGCCGGTGCTCCCGAATGCGCAAGCGGCTGAACGGACGACCGGACCAGATCGTGTCGTTGTCAAAAGCGAACGGAGAGATCATCCAATACCGCTCCTTCACTTCCGCCGAACCCAGCGACAATCCCGGGCCGACCGGCGGCCCCTGGCGCACCGTATACACCAATTGGACGGAATCGTCTTCGGGCCGGTAGCGCACGACGGTCGAGTCGTCCATGACGTACAGGCTGCCATCCGGCTGGGCGACGAGGCGATGGAGGTTGCGGGTGAAGCGCGCCCGCTGCACGTATTCGCCCGTTTCCAAATCCAAGCTCCAGAGCCCCCGGAAATCGCACGGCAGCACCACGGGGCTTTCATGGAGCAGGAAATACAGCCGGTTTCTCTCCCGATCCACGTGCATGTCCCCGAAAAACGGCTGCGGGGACGCGTTGTCCACGGGCGATTCGACCGTCCGCCGCAAGCTCGATCCGCGCAAGGCCACCGCGCCGCTCGCCGCATCGATTTCCACGAAATAGGTCGCCTGCCACGGCTCGCCCAGGCCGGCGAAAAGACGCGTGCCGGCCACCGCCAAAGATTGAACGTGATCCGACGGCAATCCGTCCGCGCCGGAAAACCGGCGACCGGATCCCCCGGCCAGCGGCAACTCCACGATTCCTGCGGATGCCGTCCCCACGTAGAAGTGCCGGTCGCCGAGAACGGCGACCTCCAAGTTCTGCCGGACATACGGCGAGCAACCGGATCGCTCCAGCCGCACGCCCCCGGACCGCTCGATCCGTCCGGAGGACAATTCGATGGTCGCCAGCGCGATTTCCGTCGTCCCGGAATCCTCCCGCAGTTCGGCGACATAAACGTTCCCATCGCGATACCGCGCGCGAGATAAGGCGCAGAAGCCGCTCGATCCGAGGTCCAGGAGCGGCACGGCTTCGGACCATGGCGAGGCTGCGCTGTCCGCCGGAAGTTCCCCCAGCTCGACCAGGCGCGCCTGCAGCGAACTCCGCGCAACTTCCCGGGAGCCGCGCAAAACAGTGGACTCCGGATCTGCCAACGTCTCCAGGGCCCGGCGCATGTTGGCGATGCGGGTCGGACGGTCGACCGTCGCTCCGCCCTGCGTCAAGGCATATGGCAGGCTGTCGCCGATGCTCGCATAGGCGGCAAAGGGCCCCACGTCCGGCTGGGTGACCGTCTCCTCCACGGTATGCACGAACTCGCCGTGTTCGAGCATGAAATCGAACAGCGCTTGCCGTTCCTCCTGCCGCATGCGCAGATCCGGAAGCGAATCGATCGCATCCAGCGTCGCCTGGTACAGCATCGCGCGGAACGCCGGCGTACTGCCGTCCTCCCGGGCCGCGTCGATCGCCGCCAAGCCGAAATCGCGCACCGCGGCGAAGCGTTCGCGGAAATCCGGTTCGCCGCCTTGCTCCAGCCGCCGCTGGTACAGGCAGAAGCCCAACCGCCCGTAAAGCGCGATCAGCGGATTGGGATGCTCCGCCAGCGTGCCGCAGAATTCCGCCAAGCGGCGCAGGTCCGCCGGTTCCAGCCGCCACAAGGAGGCAGCCTCCGGCTCGCGGTCGAACTGGCGCGTCTTCGTCGTCAGCCGGAGGAAAATCCGGTTCACCTCGAAATCGCGGCTGCCGTACAAGGGATATTCCCGGGCCAAGTCGAAAACGGGGCCGCAAAGGGCGATGGTTTCATCGACCCACTCTTTTCCCGACCGTGCCCAGATTTCGTGCGTTTTGCTGACGTAGAAATTGAACCACTGCAGATAGCGGTTGAACGTCTGGGCGTTCTGGACCGTGGCCAGCCGCTGGCGGTTGATTTCCCGCATCGTGTCCCGGTGGCGCCGGCAGATTTCCGCGACCGCCGCGTTGAAATCCGAATAGCCGATCGCCGCCGAAACCGCCTTCTTCAAGGCTTGCCACATGTGGCACTCGTAGCGGCAGTGGGCCCCCGACGCGCCGATGAGGCGGCTGCGGTCCACTTCGCGATAGTACCCTTCCCGCACCAGCCCGTCCTGCAGATCGACCGCCCGGCGCATATACCGCATGCGCAGTTCCCATGGCACCTGGGACTGGAGCAAGGCCGCCACGAGCTGCTCGCGGATGGCCGCGCTGGCGGGGTCCAGCGCATGGGCTGCTTCCGCCGCGCGCAGGGCCTGGTCCACGTGCGCCGGGTAATATCCGAACCAAAAGACCGATTCCCGCAGGAAATGCTCGGCTTCCCGCTCGGGGGATGTCTGCGGCGAAATGCACCCGCCCGACAAGGCGTCGCACATCCATTCCGACATCTCCCCGGCCATCCAGGCATCCAGGTTCCGGGCCGGAAACCGCTGCTCGCGCAAGACCGCGCCGCCGACGTCCGTCAACCGAACCGCGGCTTCCACGCCGGCAGCGTCCGTGCCCTGCCGGAAGGACAGTTCCGCCAGCGTCATCGCGCCGGGCAACGCGGGCGTCGCGCCGGCGGTCTCCCGCTCCTCGTTCAGAAAACCCAGCCGCCGGCGCTCCAGCACCGACAACCGTTCCGAACTCGTCAGCTTGCGCTCCACCAACCGGCCGATGCCCTCCAGCGCCGGGGTGTTTTCCTCCGGCAAGTTTTCGTTGCGAACCGTCAAGATGCAGACCGTGCCGCCCGCTCCGCCTGGACTCTTGCGTTTCAACAGGGCGCGTTCCAGGCCGAAGGTGATCATCTCCACCGACTCGCCCATTCCGGACGGCAAGGTCGCGTCCCACAAGCGCGCGCCGGTCTGGGCGTCGAAAACCACCAGCCCCAGCGCCTCCGATGCGGCCGCATCGAACTCGACCACGCCCAGCACGTCCGCCGCGAGCATTTGTCCCGCCCGCAGCGCCAACGATTCATCGCCCGCCAGCGCGCGCGACCGCTCCTGCTCTTCGAACAGCCGGTCGATTTCCGCCCGCTCCAGCAAGACGATCCCCGGTTCGGCCGACAAACCGGCCGCCGCCAGATCCAGCACGCCTTGGGCGATTTCGCCCCGCTCGAGCGTCACCAGCGCCACGCGCACGTCTGCCTGCGCGCCGGAGGCGAGAAGCCACGCCAGCGCGCAAGCGATTCCCCATCGGGTCAATTTCATCTCGGCTGGTCCGTCGAAGCGGAACGATCCGCCGGTCACGGCACCAGTTTCGGCAGCAGGCGTTCCGCGATCTGCGCGGCGGCTTCCTGCAAGGCGGCTTTTCCGGCGACTTCTTCGGTCAAATCGACCACGACCGCGGTCTGGCGGTCCGTGGCGATGACGCGTTCGGTGGCGCGGTCGATGGCCTTCACTTCCAGGCGCGCCTTGACGCTGACCATGTTTCCGCGCCGCATGGCGAATTCGCTGAATCCTTCGCCCTGGATGAGCACGTCCGCCTGCTTCGCGGAGCCGGCCTTGGGATCCACCACTTCGAAGCCCGTTTCGCGGCCCATGAGCGTGATTTCCGTCTCCGCGGCGGGATCGATCGTGACGCGTCCGACGTGCCGTTCGGGAATGCTCACCAGCAGGACCGGGCGCACCTTGTCGCCCAGCGCCGCCTTGATTGCGGCGATGCGCTCTTCCGGCTTCTTGGCCGGCGCCACCAGCTCGGAAGCCCGCGCGACGATCGTCGCGCCCACTTTTTCGGCAAGCTGCTCGGCCAGATCGCCGATGGGTTCGGACGCCTTGCCCTTCACCGATTCGCCCAGCACCCGACTGGTTTCCGTGCCGATGATGCGCGCCACCAGATAGGTGGTCTGGTCCGCGTCGATGACCGAACCCGTCACCAGCACCTTGGCGCCGATCAGGTTGCCCACCTTCACGGCGTCGGCCGGGCTGACCATCCCGCTGAGGTTCAGTTCCTGCTCCGCCAGCGTCTTGTCGATCTCCGCGCGGTCCACCAGCAGCAAATCCGGATTCGCCACCAGCGCGGCGAACAGGATGTCGCTGGCGGTGCTGCCGTAGCCTTGGACGCCTTCGCCCCGTTCGTGGAACGGCAGGATCGCCGTGGGATACACCGTCATGCTCTCCTGCGCAGACGCTCCAATGGCCGCGAACGCCAATCCAGCCGCTAAAACCATCCACTTGTTCATCTTCATTGCTCCTTCTCCTGCTTTGCGGTTGCCCATTCCAACAATCGAACCAACAGATGGCGCGGCACGGGAGAGCTCTCCCACGTCTCCAGCAAGCCCGACCCGACCAGCATCAGCGCTCCGCCATCGGACCAGCGCGCCTCGACGAAACCCCAGCCGTCCGCAGAAACCACCGCCACCTCGGCCCCGGCGCGGGTGCCGCCCAGGCGGAACGCCGCGCGCGCCGGCGGCACGTCGAACCGCTTGTCCAGCTCGCGGACGAATTCCGCGCCCCGGAAATGCAGCGCGGCCGGCCCCGGCCGGCCTTCCGCCGGCCCAGGCGGCGCAAAAGCGCCGTCCGCCGGCGCTAAAACGACGACGCGCGCCCCGCCCGCCGCCGCGCGGATCGCGGTCTCCAGCAGCCCGCGGTTTTCCCGCAGCGAACAGCCTTCGCCGACGATCAGCGTGCCCCCGCCCAAAGCGGCGAACGCCGCCGGATTCGCGATCCGCCGATACGGCCAGCCGAGTTCGTCCAAGCGTCGCGCCGTTTCGCCGGTCGGATCGAACAGGCGCAAATCCAGCTCCTGAAGCCATTGCTTGCGTTCCGCCGCCGGATCCCGGCCGAACACGTAGATGGGCTGCTCCAGTTCCGCCAGCGGCTGGCGGTTCCCGTCCAGCAGCGCCACCTGCAGGCGGCCTTCCGCCGCGACGCCGGCGCGCACCGCGGGCAGATCCACCGCGATTTCCACGCTGGCCGGCGCGGCGGGATCCAGGCGCACGCTCTGTTCGCGGCGCGCAACGACCCCGCCGCCCACTTCCAGACTCCACGCCACGTGGCCTTCGGCGGCGAGCGGACCATGCGCTGCCACGCGCCACGTCGCGGAAGTCCCGCCGAACGCGGCGAAACCGCCGTCGAGCCAGCGCAACTCCGCGTTCTCCCCGGCCGCCGCCGGCAACACGACGGCTCCGCACATCCACGCCGCCCAAATCCAACCCGCCGCTTTCATCACCCGTTCCCGTTCGCCAGCGGTTCGATGGATTGGTAAACGCGGTATTCGTGGCCTTCCGCCGTCTGCGTCAGGATGCGTTCCGGCTTGCCGACGGACAGCACCCGCGTTTCGTACGCGCGCGGCAAGCGGGCTTCGGGCCAGTCGATCTCCGCATCCACCACATAGCGGCCGTCCGGCAACCGATGCACCCACATTTCCAGACCGCCCGCCGCGCCGGACTCCGAAGCGATCTCCACGTACTCTTCGGTCCGGGTCAGCACGTCGGACGACCAGACGGTCCGCCAGTTCTTTTGGTTCCGCTCCCGCGCCACGACGACCGTGCGCACGGCGAGGCGCTGGGCCCGCGGCTCCGCCGCGGTCGCCTGTTCCGCCAGTCCCAGGCGCAGCCCGTCGGCATCCAGCCGGACCCAGCGGACACGGCCGGCAAACAGCGACTCCATTTCGTCGAGGATGTCGCGGCGCGCCGCGAGCTGCTCGGCGGTAAAGTCCGCCAGCGCCGCCGAACCGTTGCCGTGCGCGGCCTGCAGTTCCGCCGAACGCCGCTGCGCGAGCTGCCGGACCCCGCCCAGCAGCAGCGCCAATGCGGCTGCGGCCGCCAGCCAGAGTGGCGCCGTTCCGCGGAAGACGGCGCTTCCGCGCCGGACATCCGCCGGCGGCGGCTCCGCCGCCAGCGCCCCGCGGATCTTCGCTTCCAGATCAGCCAGCGCGGCGTCCGCCGGACGGTTCCGCGCGGCCCATTCCTTCAACTGCTTGTCCAGTTCGTTCGTTTTCATGACCATACGTCCGCGAGCAGTCCCTTCAATTGGCGGCGGGCCTCATGCACCCGCCAGTACATCGTCGGCAACGCGCAGCGCTCGATGCGCGCGGCTTCCGGAAACGGCACGTCGTGCAGGACCGTCAGGACGATCGCCGCGCGCAGCTTGACCGGCAACCGCTCCAGCGCCTGGCGGATCCGCGCGTCCGCTTCCGCGCCGGCCGCCTGCCGGTCCGGCCGTTCCACGCCGGAAGCGACGGGTTCCGGCGCCTCCTCCAGGCTGGCCGTCGCCCGGCGCGCCCGGCGCACCAAGAAGCTGTTCGCGCAATTCAGCGCGATGCGATGCAGCCAGGTGGCGAATTCGGCGCGCCCGTCGAACTCCGGCAACCCCCGCGCCGCGCGCAGAAAAACTTCCTGCGTCAAATCGTCGGCATCCGCGTGGTTGAGCGTCATCTGGTACATCATGTTCCTCACTCGCCCGAGATGCCGGACAAACAAATCGCCGATCTGGCCCGGAGACCCACCGTTCCGAACCGCCGCCACCAACTCCCGATCTGTGGGCTCCATTGTGTCCATCGCACCCTTTATACCATTAGACCCCCCAACCGCGCATTTCTTTGGCGAAAACGAAAGTTCCTCGGGCGCGGCGCGGAATGCGGAGAGGGTCCGCCATTCGCATCATGTTGCAGTTTAATACGATAAGGCCGAAGGCACCCCCCGGCCGGTTTTACGTACTACGTAATTTTTCAACAAACTTTTTACGTTCTACGTAAAAATCGGGGCGGTCAGGCCAGGCCGGCGAGTTCGGCGAGGCGGGCGGGGGTCAGGCCGGCGAGGCGATCGACGACGGCCGCGGCGCCGGCGGCGCGCAGCCAGTCCGCCGGCAGGTTCGTGGCCACCGCCACCACCGGAATCCCCGCGCCGCGGGCCGAGACGATGCCGTCGTCGGTGTCTTCGATCGCCACGCAGGTCGCCGGCGCGATGCCGTGCGCCGGAAACCGCGCCGCGAGGCGCGCGACGCACAGGCGGTAGCAGGCCGGATCCGGCTTGCTCGCCGGCACGTCTTCGGCCGTGACCTTTTCGGCGAAGCAATCGGCGATCCCCAGCGCGGCCAGCACCGGATCGACGTCGCTGCGCAACGCGCCGCTGCAGAGCCCCACCGGCCCGGCCGCGGCGCAGGCGCGGACCAGGTCCGCCGCGCCGGGAAACGCCGGCACGCGGCCTGCCGCCGCGTGGGCGGCGAAAAGTTCCGCCTTGCGGGCGATGCGGCGCTGGACTTCCTCCGGCGTCGGTTCGATCCCCGCGCGCTTCAGCAAAACCGCGAACGCGCCGCGGTCGTCGAAGCCCATCAGATGCTCGCGGTAGAATTCCCAGGGCGTGGCCGGGCCCTGCCCGGCCATGGCCTCCACCATCGTCTCGTGGTGCAGCCGTTCGCTGTCCACGATGACGCCGTCGAAATCGAACAGGACCGCCGCGGGCGTGGCCATGTCAGCGCAGGTCCCCGCTGCCGTGGATCTTGCCGGCTTCCTTGCGCGCCGCCAGCTTGGCGAGGTTGCCCGCGGCGATCGCCTCGAGGTCCAGCCCCAGCTCGGTCGAGAGCGTGGCGAGGTACCACAGCACGTCGCCGAGTTCCTTCGCCAGCAGCGAGCGGCGTTCTTCCGACACCTTCCCGCCGTCGTCGCGGATGGCTTTTTTCAGCTTCTCGCAGACTTCGCCGGTCTCGCCGGCGAGGCCCAGCGCGGGATAGGTGAAGTTGCCCTCGCCGCGGCCGGGGTAGACCGCCGTCGTCTGGGCCTGTTTTTGGTACGTCGCGAAATCCAGCATGGGTCGTTCCTTTCTATTTGGCGTAATATGGAAATCCGTCCTTCGGCATGCCCGGCGGCACGTGCCGCCAGCGCTTGTAGCTCCACAGCCAGCATTCGGGGTGGGCGCGGATGGCCTCTTCGTAGAAGCCGGTGATGCGCCGGGTCAGGTCCTGCGCGGCGGTCGCGCGGTCCATGGCGGCGATTTCCGCCGCGGGGATCACGTGCGGCAGTTCGCCGCGGTAGGTGCCGTCGGGCCGCGGCAGGGCGTAGGCGAAGATGATTTCCGCGCCGGTCAGCGACGCCAGAACGCCTGCCGCGGGCGAAACCGAGGCCGGTTTGCCGAAGAACTCCGCGAACGTGCCGCCTTCGTCGGGATCGGTGTTCTGGTCCAGCAGCAGGCCGACGGTGCCGCCGTCGCGCAGGGCGCGGACGAGTTTCTTCAGCGCGCCTTCGCGTTCGACGATCTGCTGGCCGGTCAGTTCCCGGGCTTCCCGCAGCAGTTCGCCCACGGCGGGATTCTTGAGGGGCATCGCCACGCTCGTCAGGCCGCCGGCCGCCAGCGCCCAGTAGCGCCCCATCAGTTCCCAGTTGCCGAAGTGGCCCGTCACGCCGACGCGCGCGACGCGGCGCGCCATCGCGTCCCGCAGGGCGGGCGCGACGTCGAGCCAGCGCGCCATGCGCGCTTCGGAATGCCGCGAAAACCACAGCAGGTCGAGCATCGTCAGCGAGAAATTCCGCAGCGACGCGCGCAGGATGCGGCGCTTTTCCGCGGGCGTCTTCGTCGCGCCGAAGGCGAGGTCGAGGTTGGCCAGCCCGAGGCGGCGGGAGCGGGCCGAAACCAGATAGGCCGCGTCGCCCAGGCGGCGCGCCAGCCACCGCACGGTCCCGCGCGGCAGGCGCGGCACGACGGCCAACCCCAGGCGCATGGCGGGCGCTTCCAGCGCCTGCCGCAGCCGCAGCCATGGAGATTTCTTCCGCGCCATCCGTCCGCCCCGCTACGGCGCCGCCGCCGCGGCTTTTTCTTCCGGCGGGCGGCTTTTCCAGCGCTTGTGCCACCAGAGCCATTGGGCCGGGTAGCGCCGGATTTCGCCTTCGATGATCTTCGTGCAGGCCGCGGTGAACGCCTGCATCGTTTCCGGCCGGCGGTCGGCCGGCGGCGGCAGGGGCGGCAACGCTTCGACCTGGTTCGTCCCGTCCGGCGCGCGGCGAATGAACACCGGCAGCACCGGCGCGCCGGTGTGGGCCGACATGACGGCCAGACCCGGCGTGGTGGAGGCCGGCCGGCCGAAGAAATCCACGAACACGCCCATGCCCGCGGGCCGGTTCTGGTCCAGCATGAAGCCGACCAGCTCATTCGCCTTCAGCGCGCGCACGCTGGCGCGGTAGGCGTTGCGGGCGGGAATGCCGTTGACGCCCGCCTGCCGCAGCAAATCCCACCACAGTTCGTTGAGCGTCGCGTTGCGCAACGGCTTGGCGATGACGGAGAGCGGATAGCCGAACAGCCGCGGCACCTGCAGCGCCAACAGCGCGTAGTTGCCGAAATGCGCGATCAGCACCAGCACGCCCTGGCCCAGCGCCCGCGCGGCTTCGACGTGTTCTTTTCCGCTCACGGCCAGGCGCGCGGCCAGCTCCGCCTCCCGCCCCCCCGCGTAGCGCAGCAGTTCGACCACGTTGAGCACCTGCTGGCGGCAGACTTCGGCGTAGAGAGAGCGCCGCTCGGCCGGCGATTTCTCCGGGAAACAGCGCGCCAGCGTTTCGAGGACGTAGCCCCGGCGCAGGCGCACGACGCGGGCCAAGGTCCAGCCGATGCCGTTCGCCAGCGCCGTCGCGGCGTCCGCCGGCAAGGCCGCCACGGCCCGCGCCAATCCTCGTAGAACCCATGCGAACATGCGGGCCATGCTACCCCAGCCGCGCCGCTTCCGCCAAGCCCCGTCTTCCCGCGGCCGTTTCCGGGGTTGCGGAGGCCGTCCGCTTGTGGTGAAATCCCCGCCCATGCAAGAATTTTTCCGCAAAATGCTCGTCGCGATGGGCGAAGATCCCGACCGCGAAGGCCTGCGCGCCACCCCGAAGCGGGCGGCCGCGGCCTGGGCCTATCTCACCCGCGGCTACCAGCAGGACCCCGCCGCCCTCCTGAAGTCCGCCGTCTTCGAGGTCGAGGCCAACCACATGGTGATCGTCCGCGACATCGAGATCTATTCGCTGTGCGAACACCACCTGCTGCCGTTCTTCGGCGTCTGCCACGTCGGCTACATCCCGCGCGGCAAGATCATCGGCGTCAGCAAGATCGCCCGGCTGGCGGATCTCTTCGCCCGCCGCCTGCAGGTGCAGGAGCGGCTCACCAACCAGATCGCCCGCACGCTCATGGACACCCTCGAACCCGAAGGCGTCGGCGTGATCATCGAAGCCCAGCACCTGTGCATGATGATGCGCGGCGTCGAAAAGCAGAATTCCCGCATGGTGACGAGCGCCATGCTCGGCAGCTTCCACGACTCCGTCGCGACCCGCAACGAGTTCCTGCACCTGTCGCGGCACCGCTCGTCCGAATAGCCATGGTCCGCCGCCTGCTGCCCCTCGCCTGGTTCCTGCTCGCCGCCGCGACGGCATCCGCCCGGTCCGCGCGCCTCCCCCTCGATCCCGCCGCCTTGGCCGGCGCCGAAGTGTTCACCGCCGCCGAGGCGCACGTCGCCGCCGCCGCGCAAGCGGCCGGCCTCGCGTTCGTCGCCGATCCCCGCCCCTTGCCGCCGCAGGTGCTGCTGACGCTCGACACCGCCGCCGGGGACGTCCAGAAGCGCGACGGCCTGCTCTATTGGCGTGGCGAGATGCTGCCCGACCAGCTCGCGCCCGGCGAAACCGGCACCCTCGTGCGCCGTCGCCGCGCCAAGACCGGCGACTGGAAAACCGTCCGCACCCAGGCCGACGTCGGCCCCGCTTCCCGCGCCGATCTCGTGCCCGCCGCGCGGACCGCCGGAACGATTGCCCTGCCGGCGATGATCATCGAAACGCCCTATCGGCTCGGCGCCGCCGGCGATTGCGCCGCGACGCTGGTGCTCTGGCGTACCGCCGACGAAGACAGCGCCCCTTTGGCCGGCTGCATCGTTCTCGACCAGCCGCCCCCCGCGCTGGCCGCAGCCCTCGCCGCGCGCCTGCCGGATTTCCCGGCCCGCGCGGACTGGGCCGACGCTTTCGCCGCCTACGCGCGCTGAATCCGCGCCCGCAGCGGCCGCGCGCGGGATTTTTTTGCGCGGCGGCGTGAACTTTTTCCGCTTCCGGATCGCTGGCAACTCTTGAGCCTGCCATGGATTCCGGAGATTTCCAGTGAAGCCGCGCGCCACGACCTACGGCGCGCTGGCCGCCGACGTCTGGGGCGTTCTGGCCGCCAGTCCGTTCTGGCTGGCCGCCCACGTCGCCACCTTGGTTGCCCTCAGCGTCCTGGAACCGGGAACCGCCTGGGTGGCCAAGGACGCCGTCGGGGCGCTGGAAAAGGCGCAGGGCACGCTGGCGGACCTCGCGCTGCCGAACGCGGGGCTCTACCTGTCGATCGCCGCGGGGCTGGCGGCGCTGCGGCTGGCCGAGCATCTTTCCGGCAAAGTCTATGAAGCGACCGTCGTCTTCGCGCTCCAGCGGGTCATGCTGCGCCGCCGGCCGGACGTCCGTCCCGGCGAAGACGCCACCCGCATGGCGTACGATTGCATCGAGGCGAAAAAATCCCTTTCGCCGCTCTACACCAACCTGTGGCGCGACCTCTGCCGGCTGGCGGCCGTCGCGCTCTGGCAGCTGTCCATCGCGCCGGCCTGGCTCCCGGCGCTGGCGCTGAGCCTCCTGCCGCCGGTGCTGGGCATCCTGGGCCTGGCCCCGCACGTCCAGAAAGCCAAACGCCGGGTGCTCGAAGACAACTGCCGCGTGACGGCCCATGCGACCGAAGGCGCGACCGACGGCTTGCTCCGGAGCCAGCGCCGCCTGCTGAGTCGGTTCGTGCGGCTGGAAGCGTGGACCGGCGGCATGGAGGCCCTGATCCGCCTGTCGGCCTGGCCGTTCCTGCTGGCTTTGGTCCTGGCGTGCCGCGCGCTGGACCTGCCCCTGATTCCCGCGCGGCTCTCCATGGGCGATCTGGCGGCGGTTCTCGTCGGCCTGGCGCTTCTCCAGAAACCCGCCATGGAAGTGGGGAAATCCTACGTCACGCTGCGCGGCAACTGGCCGGCCCTGATGCGCGCGCTCTATCCCCACCTGCCGGAAGGGGGCCGCGCCCCATGAAAGCTTCCCGGGCCTTTTCGCTCATCGAGCTGCTCGCGGCCGCGGCCGCCCTCGCCTGGCTGGCCGCGCTGCTGGTGCCGGCGCTGGCCCGCGGCCTGGATGCGGCCCGGCGCGCCGCCTGCCTGTCGAACCTGCGCCAGATCTACGCCGGCTACGCGCTGTACGCCGCCGACCACGGCGGCAAGGTCCCGCCCAAGTTCGAAGTCAAGAAGGCGCGCCTGTCCGCGTCCGACGCCACGGAAGGCCGCGTGCTGAACACGCCCGCGCACGGCATCCAGACCGTCCTCGCGCCCTATCTCGAAAGCGAAACCGTCTTCCGCTGCCCCGCCGACGCCGGCGACGCGAAAAATGCCGAACCGCTCTGGCGGCAATGCGGCTGCAGCTACGAGGTCAAGGGCGTCCTCGAAAAGGACCGCGGCACCTCCAAGGAACGTTTCGTCGCCCGCGGCAGCGAAACCATCGTCGGCGATCCCTTCAAGCCGTGGGAAGCCGCCGATCGCCTGGGGGTCATGGAAAAAATCGCCAAGGGCGAGCACGGTCCCAAGGATTGGCACGCCGGCTGGTGCAATCTCATGCTGCCCAACGGCCGCGCCGTCAGCGTCCGGACCAAGGAACAGGAAAAAGCGGAGCAATTGAAGGAATGAAAAGTTCCCTCGCCCTCCGGATCGGGCTGGCGCTCTGGCTGGCCGCCGCTGCGGCCGCCTTCGCGGACGGGCCGCTGCATTTCTTCGACTTCACCGAGGAAACCAAGATCAAAGGGTTCTTCGTCCAGCGCGACGGCGACCTGTACTTCGCCAGCGAAAAGGGCGGAGCTCCCAACTACGGCTACATCGGCCGCTTCTGCCCGACCAACCGGCAAATCACCGTGCTCTACGAGTTTCCGGCGCTGACCAAGGCCAAGGGGCTCGCCGCCGTGGGCGATGAAATGTGGTTCGTGACCGAAACCAACGGCGCATCCCATTACGGCTACGTGGGCTGTTTCCATCCCGGCAGCAATACCGTCGAGGAGCTGTGTTCCTTCCCGGCCCTCACCCTGGCCAAAAGCGCGCCGTTCGTCTTGGGAACCAATGGATTCTATTTCTTCACCGAGGCGGGCGGCACCAACGGCACCGGGGCCCTCATGCGCTATTCGCGCGAAGGCGGCCTCGCCACGGCGTGCAGCTTCACTCCCGCGACGGGCCTCAAGCCCGAGGCGCGCCCCGCGTTTTTCAACGGCCAGCTCTACTACGGCAGCCGCGAAGGCGGCGACCTGACCCAGCAAGGCGGCAAGGGCGCCGGCACCCTCGGCACCATCGATCTCGCCACCGGCGCCGTCGCCAAGCTCGTCGACCTCAACGCCAGCAACCACGGCGCCCGCATCAAATCCCTCCTGCCTTTCGGCGGCCGCATCTACTACGCCGCCGACGAAGGCGGCGATCTCTCGCTCAACGGCGGGAAGGGCAACGGAGCCATGGGGTTCTTCGATCCCGCGACGATGGCCGTCGCCAAGCTCCTCACCTGCAACGGCACGACCACCGGCACCAAGCCGAAGAGCCTCGTCGCCGTCGAGGACCGCGTCTATTTCAACTGCGGCGAGGGAGGCCCCAACGGCTGCGGCGCGTTCTACGTCGTCGCGGACGGCACCAACCTCTCCCGGATCGCCGCGCTCGACGTTCCCTTCGGCAACAAGTCCGACATGCTCACCCTCTACGGCAACCGGCTCTACTGCGCCACCGAACAGGGCTGCTCGAACTGGCTCGGCGGCATCTCCGCCTTCGAAGTCGACGTCGCCCCGCGCGAACTGGCCATCGCTTCCGAAAACGGCCGGCTGCACGTCGCGTGGGACGCGCTCGCCGACGACTGCGTGCTGGAAGCCTGCCCCGCCCTCGGCGGCGAATGGCGGCCCGTCGCCGGTCCCGGCGCGACGAACGCCGTCGTGGACCCCGCCGCCGCCACCGCGTTTTTCCGGCTCCGCCGGGAATGAAAGGAAAACCCATGAACGAAACCCTCAAAATCAAACTCACCCACGAGCTGCCCGACGGCGCCGCGCTCACGCTCGAAATCCGCCTCGCGGCGGATTCCCTCGACCAGGCCCGCGCCGAAGCCCTGCGCCGCTTCGAAAAGGCCATCGCCGACCTGGCCGGCCGGCCGCTGGCCATCGCCAAGGCCAAAATCGAACAGGGCGCATAGCCGCCGTGGCCACGACCTTTTCGCTCCGGCCACTTCCCGATCTGCCGGAAGCGCACCGGCCGGACGTCAAAGCCTTCCTGCAGCACCGCGGGAGGCTTTGGGCGGGCACGCGCCAAGGCCTCTACCGCATCGGCCCCGAACAGGCCGATTTCCTGCCCGATTGGCGGGACCGCGGAGAGATCCTGGCGCTCGGTCCGGCCGCCGGCGGCGCTTGGGTCGCGCAGCGCCGCGAAGGGCTCTGGACGATCGCCGCCTGCGACGACGACGGGCGCCGCGGAACCGCGTTTGCCTTCGACGCCGACGACCCGACCTGCCTGGCCGAAGCGGCCGGCGCGCTCTGGGTCGGCGGCAAGAACAACCTCTACCGGCAGGACGGATCGCGGTGGCGGCCCCAGTTGCCGAAGACCATGGCCGGCCCCGTCGATTGGCTGCGGGAAATCGACGGCGCCTTGTTCGCCGCCATCCTGAAATGCGCCGCGGACGGACGGCCCCGGCTTCTGCGGATCCGCGACGGAAAGCGGAAAGCGGTCTGGACCGGCCGGGCCGGCGATCGCCTCCGCGCCACGGATGGCCGCCGCATCCTCTGCAAATGGACCGGCGACCAAAGCCGCCCCGCCCTGCTGGCCAAGCCCATTCTCGCCGCCGCCTTTTTCGAGGATGGCGGCCGCGGCATCCTCCAAGCCTCGACCTTGGTCCTGGAAGATCGCGACGGCCGCGAAATTTTCCGTCTGCGCGACGACCGGTTTTCGCGCGGCCTGTGGCTGGCCCGCGCCGGCGACCGGATCGTCGTGGCCGGCGAGCAAGGTCTCCACGCCGTCGATCCGGGCGCGCGCACATGGACGGATTTGACCGCGCGGGGCAACGGCCCGCGCCGCGCCAGCCGCATCAAGCACGTCTGGAACGCCGGAACAGGCCGGTTCCTGCTGTGCGCCACCCACGGCACGTTTTCCAGCCGCGACAACGGCTCGACCTGGACCCGCGTCGCCGGCGCGCCGGACGTCCTGCACTCCCGCCGCCTGTTCCGCGCCGCCGACGGCGTCCTCGTCCTGGCCACGCGCGACGGCATTTTCCGGAGCCGCGACGGCGGCAACCGCTGGCAAGCGCTCGACTGGGCCGGCGACGGCACCGTCTACGACAAGCTTTCGGGCGTCGCGCTCGCCGGCGAACGCCTGGCGTTCGGCGGCAAGCAAGGCTTGTTCATCCAGTCGCCCGGCCGGCCCGCCCGTCCCATCGCCGCGCTGGCGGATCGCCGCATCGAGGACGTCGTCGCGGACGGCCCCGCGCGCCTCCTCGCGCTCTGCCATGGCGGCGAAGTCTTCGCGGTGGATCCGGACCGGGAAACCGCCGAACTTTTCGCCCGCTTTCCGGTCCAGGAAGGCCGCGCCCTCGCGCCCGACCGCGGCGGCCTCCTGCTGCTGGGACGGAAAACCCTGCACGTTCTCCGGAATGGCCGGCCCGAACCCGTCCCCCTGCCCGTCATCGGCGCGGAGTTCTCCTTCTCCGTCGCGGCCGGCCGTTGCGCCGCGCTTTCCGTCGCCGGCGCCTGGCTCGCCGCCGTCGGAACTTGGCAATGGCGGCCGATACCCCGCTGGCCCGCCGGCCTGGAAAAGCCCGCCGGGGCCCTGTCCGCAGACGGCAGCGCGCTCGTGTTCACCGACAACCGCCGGCTCTGGAAAATGGACGTTCCGCGTGGCGAAGCGTAGGCTTGGAAATCGCATCCATGAGAAAAATCGCTGAATTCCTGGGGTTGCGGCGCAGCATGCTCGGCCTGCTGGCCATGGTGGTGCTCGTCGGCATGGGCGAGAAGATGTCGGAGCGTTTCCTGCCGATCTATCTGGTCGCCCTCGGCAGCGGCATGCTCTGGCCCGGCTTCCTCAACGCCCTCGACAACTTCCTCTCCGCGCTCTACTCCCTGCCCGGCGGCTGGCTGGCCGACCGCCTCGGCGTGAAGAAATCGCTCCTCGTGTTCGACCTGCTCGCCATCGCGGGGTTCGCCCTCGTCGTCGCGATCCCCCGCTGGGAAGCGGTGATCGCCGGCTCGTTCCTGTTCCTGTCCTGGACGGCGATTTCCCTGCCCGCCTCGATGGACCTGATTTCCAAATCCCTGCCCAAGTCGAAGCACGTCATGGGCGTCTCCGTGCACAGCATGGTCCGGCGCCTGCCGATGGCGCTGGGCCCGATCGCCGGCGGCCTGTGCATCGACGCGTTCGGCGTGGTGGCCGGCGTGCGCATCGCGTTCCTCGCCGCCATCGCCATGGCGCTGCTCGCGCTCGTCCTGCAGCAGGCGTTGATCGAAGAACCGCCCCGCGGCGCGGCGCGCGCCGAAAGCGACCTGCGGCCGTGGCGCATGCTGCGCCTGTTTTCGCCGGAACTGAAAACCCTGCTCGTGGCCGACGTCCTGATCCGCTTCTGCGAGCAGATTCCCTACGCCTACGTCGTGCTCTGGGCCATGAGCGACGTCGCCGGCTACGCCACCGCCCGCGTGACCGCCGCGCAGTTCGGCGTCCTGACGACCGTCGAAATGGCCGTGGCGCTGCTCTGCTACGTGCCCGTCGCCTGGCTGGCCGACAAGGGCACCAAGAAACCCTTCGTCGTGGCGACCTTCGTGAACTTCACCCTGTTCCCCCTCGCGCTGCTGTATTGCCGCTCGTTCTGGACGCTGGTTGCCGCCTTTGCCCTGCGCGGCCTGAAAGAATTCGGCGAGCCCACCCGCAAGGCATTGATTTTGGATCTGGCCCCCGAAAACCAGAAGGCCGGCGCTTTCGGGACGTACTACCTCTGCCGCGACGTCGTGGTCTCCCTCGGCGCCTTCGCCGGCGCCTTCCTGTGGCAGCGCGGCCCCGCGGCGAACTTCCTGGCCGCCGCCGCGTTCGGCGCGGCGGGCACGTTGTGGTTCGCCGTCTTCGGCCGCAACGCCCCGCGCGCGGCCGTCCGCCCCCCCGCGGCCGGCTAGCGCGCGTCCGCGGCCAGCAGCCAGCCGGCGCTTCCGGTTTCCTCGGCCGCGTTCTGCCGCGGCGATTTGCCCTCGTCGGCGCCGGCGTCGGCCGCTTCGCGCTTCTGTTCGAGGTAATCCACCACGTCGCCGTGGCCGAACGCGCGCGCCCAGCCCAGCGGCGTCTGGCCCCGGTGGTCGGCGGCATTGGCGTCCGCGCCTTGGCGGACGAGATATTTCACGACCCCGAGATTCCCGAAGGTGGCCGCCCAGCGCAGCGCCGTGTCGCCGTTGGCGTCCTGCGCGTTCACGTCCGCGCCTTGCGCCACCAGGAACTTCACCACGTCGAGATTGCCCGCCGCGCGCATCAGCGGCGTGCGGCCCGAAACGCTGCGGGCGTTCACGTCGGCCCCGCGCTGGACCAGGTACTTCACCACGTCGAGATTGCCGACGAAGGCCGCCTTCATCAGCGCCGTTTCGCCGTTGGCGTCCCGCGCGTCGATGTCCGCGCCCCGGTCCGCGAGATGGCGGACGACGTCCAGGTCCCCGGTGGCCCACATCAGCGGCGTGCGGCCGAATTCGTCCCGCGCGTCCACGGCGACGCCTTTTTCCAGCAACTGGTCGACCTTGTCCAGATCGCCCGCGTCGGCGGACTTGTGGATGGTCGCGCAACCGCCCAGCAGCGGCGCCAGCGCCCAAATCAACGCCCATTTCAATTCCGGAATCCGTTTCATGTTCCACTCTCCGCCGGTTTTGGCCGCCCTTGCGGGCCGCCGAAACGATCCGCGCCCAAAAAACGATTGGCGCGAGGTGTAAATATGCCGCCGCGCGCCCCGCCGATGGTTAAAAACCCGTGAAAAGCCCGATAAAATCCGGTAAATCGAGCCGGCGGCGATTTGCGCGGCGCCGATCTCGCGGTAGCCTATGGGCAGAGCTAGGCGCCAGGGCAGAACGAACGACCAGCTGCCCGCCAAGTGGCCGAGCGATGCACTTGGCAGAAAGATGAGGAACTGGCCTCCCTCCCGCCTGGCTCGCCCCGTTTTTCGCCTTCTCCAACCGCCTCAATCCCCCGCCGCGCGGGCGCGCGGGAATCCCGCCCGCCACTTGCGCGCCATCCGCAGCATGGATTCTTCCCGCGTGACCGTCTCCAGCGCGGCGACGTCGATCCACGCCAGGGCGTGCGATTCGTCGCTGACGCGGAATCGCTCGCTGCCCGTCGCCCGGAACGCATAGCGCACGTCCCAGTGCAGGTGCGCCGGCTCCGCGCCGCGCGCGGGGATTTCGTGGACGTCGACGTCGAAGATATCCGCCGCGACGGGTTCGAGATCCGCCAAGCCGGATTCCTCTTCGGCTTCGCGGCGCGCCACGCGGAACACGTCCGCGTCGCCGTCGGCGTGGCCGCCCAGCTGTACCCAGATGCCCAGCTTCTTGTGGTGCGTCAGCAGCACGCGCGCGCCGGCGCGATCCACCAGCCAGGCGGAACCGGTGACGTGGCCGCACGCCAGGCTCCGCGCGAACGCGTCCGGATGGGTTTCCAGAAATCCGACGAAGCGCCGGACCGTTTCCGCCTCGGCCGGCCAGCGCGCGCCGTATTCCCGCAGTTGCCGCGCCAATTCCATGCCGTCAGCGGGGGTGGATGCGGCAAAAAGCGGCCGGCGCGGCGGCCAAGCGGCGCGCGCGGGGGATTTTGTTGGGAAAGCGCATGCGACAGCCGGACAGGATAGGCCGGGCCGGAAGGCCGGTCAACCCTTCGCACGCGATGCCGCCGGACCGGCCGCCGTTCCGGTCAGTCCCACGTCAGCCAGGAAAGGGCCATGTCCTGGTTGCCGGAGAAGCCGTTGACCTTGAATTTGCCGAACCGGCCGGCATCCGTCTTGAAGGCCACGACCGTGCCGGCGGGCAGCGCCGGATGCGCGATGGCGGCGCCGCTGAGCGCCAGCGACTGGACCTGCGCCTTGGTGACGGCCCCGAAATCCACCACGCCCATGGCGGCGAACTTCGCCCCGTTCCGGGATACCAACTGGCTGTCGGTCGGCGTCAGGCGATTCCAGAACATGTCGGCCACGTCGCCGGCCGGCACCGCGGTGGTGCCGCCCGAACCGTTGTCGAAATCGAAGCTGAAGGTGCCTTTGACGGTGGCGTTTCCGGCCGAGTGGACCACGTCGGCCGCGACGTTGGTGATCACCACCGTGCCGCCATCGACGACGTTGGTGACCACGACCACGCCACCGCCGGCACCGTCGTCGTCGTCGTCGCTTTCGCATCCGGCCGCCAAGAACGCCAAACCCGCGCTGGCCGCAAACAGCATCCTCACCGCCCGCCATTCGAACGTTTTCATCCGCCGCTCCTGTTTCTCCACCTGCCGGAAGCGCCGGCCGGTTGGCATGGCAGCATGCCCGCAGGGACCGGACCGAAATCGCGCTCCCACGCTTCACAGCCTGGGCGGAAACGGCGGCGGGATCAAGGGCCGCAGTGCTAAAATCACGTTACGGCCGGCGCCCGTTCCGCAGCGGCCTACGTCGCGGCTTCGATCGTTTCGGCCTGGCGCTGGAGATCGGCGAGTTCGCGCCGCCAGAAATCGGCGGTGCCCCACTCGGGATGCAGCAGGCGGCGGCCTTCGTCGGCGCGCTGGCGCGCGCACCAGGCCGCGTAGTGCAGGTAGCGCAGCGCGCGCAGGGGTTCGATGAGCCGGGTCTGGGCGTCGTCGTATTCCGCGAACGTGTCGTAGCCTTCCAGCAGCAGCTCGAATTCGGGCCGCGCGGCGGGCAGGCGATCGGGCAGGAGCATCCAGAGGTCCTGGATGGCGGGGCCGTTGGCCATGTCGTCGAAATCGATGGCGCGGAAGCCCTCGTCGGGCCGCCAGAGCAGGTTCATGCGGTGCAGATCGCCGTGCAGGCGCTGCCGCGCGACGTCCGCGAACAGCGGCGCGACGCGGTCGAGCAACCGCTGCGCGGCATCGAGATAGCGCCCGGCGACCTCGCGCGGGATCGCGCCGGAATCGCGCAGGAAGTCCAGATGCGTGCGGGCGGATGCCTGCGGGCCGAGCACGAGCCGGTGCGCGGCGGGGCGCGCGGCGCCGACCTGGTGGATGCGGCCGATCAGGCGGCCGATCTGCAGCCATTCGGCGCGCGTCGGTTCGTCGCACGGCCGGCCGCCCAGGCGCGGGAACACGGCGAAGAACATGCCGTTTTCCGCGTGCAGGGTCTGCCCGGCGGCGTCCGCCAGCGGCGCGACGACGGGAATTTCGGCCGCGGCGAGTTCGCGCAGGAACTCGTGTTCGTCCTGCAGGGCCGCGCGGGTCCAGCGGCCGGGGCGGTAGAACTTGGCGACGAGGAAGCCGCCGTCTTCGAGGCCGATTTCGAAGACGCGGTTGACGTAGGACGCCAGCGGCCGGCAAACGCCGGACGCGCGGCGGCCAGCCACGCGCTCGGCGCAATCCATGACGGCGTCGGGCGCGAGCGCGGCGAAATCGCCGGTGCCGGAAGGTTCCGCCACGGGCGCGCCCTAGCGGGCCAGGCCGGGCAGGTTCGGCAGCGCCACCCCGCCGCCGGGGAACGCGCCGGGCGCGGCGCCCGGCCGGGCCTGGCGCGGGAACAGGGCGCGGAATTCGCGGTTGGTGACCAGCGGCTGGAAGCGCTGGTCGCGCAGGATGACGTCGCGGGCCTGGTCGCCGCCCAGTTCGATGGCCCGGCGGGCCGCGTTGACGGCGTCGGCGTCGCGCCGGACGAACGCGTAGGCCGCGGCCAGATCCAGCCAGACGTCGAGGTTGCCCGCCTCGCGCTGGACGTACCGCTCGAGCGCGTAGATCAGTCCGTCCACGCGCTGGTCCTGCGCGAAGAAGCCGGCCAGCGCCAGCACGTGCTGCGCCGGCAGGTTGTCGTCGGCCAGCAGGCGCGACGCCAGGTTCTGGTAGGCGCCCTGCATGCCCGCCGCGCGGTAGATGGAGGTCAGCTCGAGCGCCTCGTCCGGCGAGAGCACGCCCGTTTCGTGCTGCTTGCGCTCGATTTCGCGGCGGCGGTCGATCATGCGCTTGGTGCCTTCGATCTGGCCGAGGAAGCCCTTGGCGCTGTCGTTCTTGGGATCGGCGGCGGCGAACTCGCGGATGAGCTTCTCGGCGTCGTCGAAGCGCTGCATGTTCATGTACATCTGCGCGAGGCGGAAGGTGGCTTCCGGGCTGAGCGGATAGAGGTCGATGGACTGCTTGAAGGCGTACTCGGCCTCGTCGTACATGCGCCGGTAGTCGTAGATGCCGGCGATGGCGCTGCGCAGCTTGGAGAACGACTTGCGCGCGCAGATGTCGCGGCGGAACGCGGACTGGTCCAGCAGCCACTTCGTATACCAGCCCCAGAACGCGTGGTCGTTCTTCACCAGTTGCGGATCGAGGCCGGGCAGCGGATCCTTGTTGAGCTTGAGCATGAGGCCGTGCGGCGTCAGGTACGGATACATCCACTGGATGACGTAGCTTTCCTCGACGTAGAAATCGTGCCGGTCCTTGTTTTCCTTGAAGATCAGCTCGGCCAAAATGCCGTTGATGGTCATGACGCCGCCGACGCCCTGCACGCTGACCTTGCCGTTTTCGATCTTGATGTCGGCCCCGGCCTGGATGCGGCCGGCGTTGACGTCGTCGACGTACTTGCGGAACGCCTCGTTGCTGTCCTCGAGCGACGGGATGTAGATCGTGTCGCCGTAGAGGTCGCGGGTGATGTTCATGAACGTGTTGTCGGCCAGCGCGTTCTGGGTGATGAGGTAGACGTCGGAGCGGACGTCGGCCGAATAGATCATGTAGGTCGGCACGAACCGGCCCGGATCGGTCCCGCCGTAGAAGATGGCGTTGGGCGTCATGGGCGGCGGATAGTCGGGCTCGGCCATGCCCAGCGCGTTGGTCAGCGCGCCCCATTCGCGCGCGAAATCCTCCTCCTTCGTGAACCAGTAGCCGAAATCTTCCTTGATGCCCTTGATGCCTTCGAGACCCCAGTTGCCGAACTGCCAGCCGTAGCTGTGGCCGTTCTGCTCGGCGCCGCCGACGATGCGCAGCTGCTCTTCGTCGTAGGCGTTCTGCCACAGCAGGATGCCCGGCAGCAGCAGGCCCGCCAGCATGGCCGGCGCCAGCGCCCAGCGGCCGAGCATGCGCTCCAGCCACGCCACGGACAGCAGGATGCCGTAGCCCAGCCACAGCGCGTAGAAGGCGTGGCTCTGGATGAACTGCACGCGGCCGATGAACAGGTTCTGGATGTCGAGCTGCGGATTCTGGAAAATCAGGAAAATCACGCTCACGGAGATGAAGCCCACCACCGAGACGATCAGCCAGCGCTGCTGCGAAACGCCCAGATCGGAATCCAGCTTGAGGCGCGAGGCGCCCAGCGCCCAGGCCGCGGCGACCGCCAGCGGCGGACCGAACACCGCGCCGGCGAAGAACGTCTTGCCGGCCGCCGACAGCTCGCCCTTGAACAGCGCCTTCAGGCTCATCACGTCCACGTACAGCACGCCCACCAGCACGGCCGCGAGAAACGCCCAGATGACCAGCTTCGTGCCGAGCGGATAGCCGCGCAGGTCGGCGATCTGCTTGCGCAGGAAGAGCGCCAGCAGCGTGAAGAAACCCCAGCCCGCCAGCAGCAGGACCGGCGCGATCAGCAGGCGGTAGAGCGTCTCCGCTCCGGCCCAGCCGGCCGTTTCCAGGATGATCAGCACCACCGACGCGAGCACCAGCCCCAGCGCCAGCGGGAAGGCCGAGCGCCGCCGGCCGCCCAGCTCGAGCCCCCACGAGCAGAACGGCAGGAAGCCCAGCACCGCCACCGGCAGCGAGAACTGGCTGCGCAAGTCGGTCAGGTACGCGCCGAGCTGCTGGATGAACTTGTCGCTGAAAATGTCCGTCGGCACGATGGCCTCGTACTGGCCGCGCGTCACCGCGTGCATGAAGCCTTCCCAGGTGCGCGGATAGCCCCAGTTCATCGGCGGGTTCTGCTCCGACGCGAACGGCAGGTACAGGTAGAACGCCACGCCCAGTTCCGCCAGCAGGATCGTCGCGCAGACGGTCTTGCCGTGCGGCAGCACGAACGCCAGCCCGATCGGAATCGCCAGGAACAGGGCGTTGTAGATCCAGAACGGCACGGTGGTGGGCCCCTGCGACCACTTCCAGAGGTTGGAATCGAAGCCCGGCGCGGACTGCTGGGCTTCCGAGGCGAAGAGGGCATAACCCTTGGCGGCGACGATGAACACGACGCCGATGAGCGCGGCGGCGATGGCGAAATCGCGGAACTGGCCGGCGTCCTTCATCAGCACGGCGACGGCCAGCGCCAGCCCGAGGAACAGCAGGGTCTGGTGGTTCGTCAGGCCCAGGCCGAACAGGAACGCGGCCGCGTAGAGCAGCACGTCGCTCTTGGGCCGGCACATCCACATGTAGATCAGCAGCAGCACGCCCATCTGGAACATCGCGTTGAGGCTGTACACCTCCACGATCACGCTCTGCGACCAGAGCACGGGGCTGAACGCCAGCAGCAGCCCGCCCGAAATGCCCGCCGCCAGGCACAGGCGGCTTTCCGTGCGGAAGCCGATCTTGTCCGTCAGCGCCGGGATGCTCCGCAGCAGGTCCGCGCCCGAGCGGCTGATCAGCAGCGCCAGCAGCGCGCAGGCGCCCGCGCCGAAAACCGCCGAGGCCAGCCCCACCGACCACGCCGGATTGGGATGCCCGTTGTACTTCACCCAGTGGAACACCCACTGGAAAAACCACGTCACCAGCGTCCAGATCGGGTAGCCCGGCGGATGCGGCACGCCGAGATAGTCGGAGGCCACGGCCAGTTCGCCGGAGTCTTCCAGCGTCAGCGTCGGCGCCAGCGTGAAGCAATAGACCGCCAAGGTGATCGCGCCCGCGATCCAGAAAGCCGCCCAGTCGATGCGCCGGAAAAAGGCGCCGGTCAGGTTGTCCAGGAAATCGGCCTGGGCCTGGTTGGCCAGCCGTTCGATCTGTCGTTCCGAAGCTTTGGTCAGTGTCATCTCGTTGTCCCGTGTTCTCCGCGCGGATCCGTGCCGCCGCGCGGGCCGGTTTTCAGCCCTTGGCTTCCAAGGCCGCCAACCGGGCTTCCAGCGCCTTGAGTTGTTCCTTCAGCTTGGGCAAGGACGCCACGTGGGCGAGCGACTTGCCGAATTCCAGGCGCGGCACCGCCGGCGCGCCCAGGTACATCTGGCCGCCGGGCAAATCCTTCGAAACCCCGGCCTGCGCGCCGACCACGGCGTGGTCGCCGACCGTCAGGTGCCCCGCCAGCCCCGCCTGGCCCGCGCAGATCACGTGCTTGCCCAGCGTCGTCGTGCCGGCCAGCCCGACCTGGGAGCACAGCACCGAATGTTCGCCGACGACGCAGTTGTGGGCGATCATGACCAGGTTGTCCACCTTGGTCCCCTTCCCGATCCGCGTTTCGCCGAAGCGCGCGCGGTCGACGGTCGCGTTCGCGCCGATTTCGACGTCGTCTTCCAGCACGACGATGCCGACCTGGGGGATCTTGGTGCGCACGCCCTGGGCGTCCACCGCGTAGCCGAAGCCGTCGGCGCCGATCACGGCGCCGTTCTGCAGGATGACGCGGTCGCCGAGGCGGCAGTGCTCGCGCACGCTCGCGAAGGGATAGAGCAGACAGTCCCGCCCCAGCTTGGCGCCGTGGCCCACGTAGGTCTGGGGATGGAGCGTCGTGCCGGCGCCGATTTCGGCCCCGGCTTCCACCACGGCGAACGCGCCGACGGCCACGCCGGCGCCCAGCTTGGCTTCCGGCGAAACGCAGGCCTGCGGATGCACGCCGCGCGGCGGCACCACGGGCGGCGGCGCGAACATCACGCACGCCGCCGTGAACGCCGCGTCGGCGTCGGCCGCGCGCAGCACGACGGGCCGCGGCGCTTCGAGCTTGGCGTTCTTGGGCACGATCACCGCCGCCGCGGCGCTGGCCGCGGCCAGGGGCCAGAAGTGCGGCGCCGTCGCGAACGCCAGCTGCCCGGGCCCCGCGGAACGCAGGTCGGCCACGCCGGCCAGGACGACGTCGGCCGCCCCTTCCAGGTCGGCGCCCAGCTTGGCCGCCAATTCGCCGGTCGTCAGCGTGAACACCGCGCGCGCTCCCCTACTTGGCCTTGGCCTGCAGATAGGCGATCAGCCGTTCGGTCACGTCCAGTTCCGGCGCGGCGTACGCCACCAGCGGCACCGCGTTCATCGTCAGGCCCGAACGGTCGAGCACCAGGTCGTATTCGTTCGCCTGCGCGAACTGGACCACCGCCTGCGTCAGTTCGTCGACGATGGCCTGGCGGGACTTCAGCACCTGCTCGCGCATCTGCTTGAGCTTGGTTTCCTGCGTGCGGCGGGCGCGCAGCTCGAATTCCTGCAGCTGCGTCAGCTTTTCTTCGGCCTCGTCGCGCTTCTTCAGCCGGGCTTCTTCGTTCAGGAGGGGGTTTTTGGCGGCTTCGCGCAGCTTGGCCATCTCTTCCTGGAGGTCCTGGCCTTCGGCTTTCAGCTTGTCCAGTTCCGCCTCGACGGCGGCCTCGGCCTTCTTCAGTTCGGCTTCCGCCGCCTGCGTTTTGGGGTGCGCCGTGAAGACCTTGTCGAGGTCCACGGTCGCGATTTTCAGTTCCGCCGCCCAGCCCGCCGTCGCCAGCGCGCAAAGAACGGCCACCAGTCCGAATTTCTTCATCGCCATGTCGGTTTTCCTTTCCTTACGGGAAAAGTCGGTTTTTGCGGCATTGTCCACCACGCCCCCCCTCTTGAAAAGCCGAAAAACCGCGCGGCAACCGAATGCCGGCGCCGCGGCCGGCGGCCTCAGGCCGCGGGCGCGACGGCTTTTTTCTGTTTCCGGGCGCGCAGGGCCTCGAACACGAACCCGAGTTCGGGGAAGCGGAAGAGGCGCGCCAGGCCGAAATAGGCGGCGACGCCCGCCGCGATGGCCGCGGGCACCCCGACGATCTGCGCGGCCTTGTGCGGCAGCCAGACGTAGAGCCACGTCGTGATTTCGCGCTCCGCGAACCAGGCGACCGCCGCCATGCAGGCGGCCGCGCCCAACGCGCGGCCCAGCCCGGCCAGGATGCCGCGCAGGCCGAACGGACCCAGCCGCCGGCGCAGGAAGAACGCCAGCGACAGGCCGTTGAAGCCTTCGGCCACCACGGTCGAAAACGCCATGCCCGCGTGGCGCCAGTATTCCGGCAGCGTCAGCGCGCAGGCCACGTTGAGGGTGAAGTTGAGCGTCACGGCGCACAGGCCGATCTTGACGGGCGTGCGCGTGTCCTGCAAGGCGTAGAACGCGGGGACGAAGACCTTGGCGAGGCAGAACACCATCAGCCCCGGCGCGTAGAACGACAGCGCGCGCGCCGTCAGCCAGGTGCTCTGCGGGCCGAAGGAGCCGTGCTCGAAGAGCATCCGCACGACGGGCTCGGCCAGCACGAACAGGCCCACCGCCGCGGGCGTCATCACGAACAGCAGCGTGCGCAGGCCGTGGTGGATGGCCGCGCGCATCTCGGCGTGCTTCTTCTGCGCGGCGAAATCGGACAGCACCGGCAGCAGCACGGTCCCCAGCGAGGTCGCCAGCATCCCCTGCGGCAGGTAGATCAGCCGCTCGGCGTAGAACAGCGCCGACGGCGCCCAGACGCCCACCCACAGCGCCAGCAGGCTGTTGACCATCACGTTGACCTGGTTCACCGCCAGCCCGAGCGCGGAGGGTCCCATCAGCATGAAGACCTGTTTCACGCGCGGATCGCGCCAGTCCGCATCCACGCCGGGCCGCCAGCCCACGCGCAGCAGCGACGGGACCTGATAGGCCAACTGCACCGCGCCCGCCGCGAACACCGTCCAGGCCAGCGCCCGGATCTGGACGCCGGTTCCGCCGCGCAGCGCCGGCACGATGAAACCGATGGACAGGATCCAGACGATGTTCAGCAGCGCCGGCGTGAAGGCCGACACCGCGAATTTGCGGTAGGAATTGAGCACGGCCATCGCCAGCGCGGCCATGCAGATGAAAAAGACGTAGGGCAGCATGATCCGCGCCAGGGGCAGCACCGTCGCCGTCTTTTCCCCCAACCCCGGCCAGCGCAAGGCCGCGCCCATCCCGACGATGCCCAGCGCCACGATGGCCAGCAGGACCGCACCCACCAGCGTCGTCACCCGCCGCGCCAGGCGCCAGGCCGCGTCTTCCCCCTCGTTGCGGCGAGCGTCCATGAACACCGGAATGAACGCCGAGGACAACGCGCCCTCGCCGAACAGCGCGCGGAACAGGTTCGGGATGCGGAACGCCACTACGAACGACGACATCGCCAGCGACGTGCCGAAAAACCCCGCCGTCAGCACGTCGCGCACCATGCCCAGCACGCGGCTGAGCAGCGTGAACCCGCCGACGGCGAACGCGAAACGGATGACGTTGCGGTTTTCCATGCTCCTACTTCGCTCCGGCGGCGGCGGACGGGCACAGGTCCGCCAGCGAGCAGTTCGCGCAATCGGGCTTGCGCGCGAAGCAGCGCCGCCGCCCGTGCCAGACCATGCGGTGCGACCAGTCCGTCCAATCCTTGGGCGGCACGATTTTGGCCAACTCGCGCTCGATCTTCGTCGCGTCGGTCTCGTTCTTCACGAAGCCGAGCCGGTTCGAAAGCCGGATGAAATGGGTATCCACCACCAGTCCCGGTTTTCCGAACACCGTGGCCACCAGCAGGTTGGCGGTTTTGCGGCCGATGCCCGGCAGCGAGACCAGCACGTCGAAATCGCCCGGCAGCTCGCCGCCGAATTCCGCGTCCAGCCGCGCCATCAGCGCGCGGACGTTCTTGGCCTTGTTGCGGAAGAACCCCGTCGAGTGGAATTCCTTTTCGAGCGTCGCCTGCGGCGCCGCCGCCCAGTCTTTCGCCGCGCGGTATTTCTTGAACAAGGCGGGCGTGACGAGGTTGACGCGCTTGTCGGTGCACTGCGCGGAAAGGATGGTCGCCACGGCCAGTTCCAGCGGCGTGGACCAGTCCAGTTCGCACTTGGCGTCGGGATATTCCTTCTTGAGCCGGCGCAGGATCGCGGCCGCGCGCGCCTGGCGCTGCTGGAGGGTTTCCCGCGCCACGCCTATTCCTCCGCCTGGTCCTGCAGGAAGCGCAGCCGCCCGTTGTAGTAGGGGCCCGGGAACTGTTCCTCCAGCAGCGCGAGCTGGTCGCCGGAATCGAACACGTTCACTAGCGCCTCGTAGTCGGCGCGCGCGAAATTCAGCACGGCCTCCAGCTTTTTGGTGGCGCGGTCCTGCACCACGAAGCACAGCTGCTCGTCGGTGGAATCCTGGGCGTCGAACAGCAGGTTTTTCTTCTCCGCCGAGAGCTTGTCCGGATTCTGCTGGAACATCATGTATTTGACGTGCTCGACGAGGCGGGCGTCGAGGCCCTCCTCCAGCAGGAAGACGCGCTCGACCAGTTCGCTCCATTCCACGACGAGGTGCGTTTCCGGCGGCGGCACGTCCGGCGGCAGCAGCCGGTTCAGCTCCGCCGTCGCCTCCCGGAACGCGGTTTCGGCGTCCTGCAAGGTGCGCCCGCCGACGAGGGGATCGTAGTGGATGAACAGGTCCTGTTCGCCGTCCCGGTAGATCAGCGGCTTGTCCACCCGGAAGGTCTTGCGGCAGCCGGCGCACTCCACGCGGTTGATCCGGCCGGCCAGCAGCGCCTCGCGCAGGCCGGGATCGTCGTCCACGACCAGGGCGTCCCAGAGTTCCACGGCCTGTTCCCGGCCGCAGAACGGGCAGGCGATTTCATGCATGCGCTTCGATGACATAGGCGCGGCATCATGCCGGTTCCGCCCCGGGAAGACAATCCAAACCGCGCCCGCGGGGTCCGTCGGCGGCGGGGTCCGCGGTCCCAACAAGGGATTGCCTTCCCCCTCCCGTTGGAGTAAAAGGAATTCCCATGAATCAGGAATTCGCAGGCTATTCCATCACGCGCTCGATGACGGGCGGCGGCATGACGAAACTCTACGTCGCGATCGATGCCCAGCAGACGCGCTACGTGATCCGCGTGCTCGACGCCCTGACCGCCAAGGACCGCAAGAGCCGCCAGCGGTTCTTCCACGGCGGCGAGGTCATCGCCCGCCTGCATTCCCCCCAGCCGCACCCCAACATCGTCCGCTTCATCAAGGCCGGCATCGAGGACAAGATGCCCTACATGGTGCTCGAGTACGTCGAATCGCGCACGCTGCGCGATCTGATCCTCTACCGCGAGCCGCTGCTGACGGAAAACGTGATGATCTTCATCCGGCAGCTGGCGAACGTGATCCGCTACGTCCACTCCCGCGGGTTCCTGCACCTGGACATCAAGCCGGAGAACGTCCTGATCCGGCCCGACGGCCGCCTGGTGCTGATCGATTTCGATCTGGCCCTGCCCCGCAAGCGCTTCTTCAAGAAGCTCGCCAACGTGTCGGGCACCACGGCCTACGTGCCGCCCGAAACGCTCGTCAACCGCACCGCGGACGACCGCGCCGACATCTACGCCTTCGGCATCTGCTGCTACGAAATGCTGACGTTCCACAAGCCCTACGAAGGCGAAAAGATCGACCAGGTCCGCGCGGCGCAGATCGACCCCAAGACGCCGCCGACCCCGATCCGCCAGTACAATCCCAACGTGCCTGCCGCGCTGGCCAACCTCGTGATGAAGTGCATCGCCAAGGATCCCCAGGACCGCTATCCCGACATGGTCCTCGTCCTGCGCGACCTCGACAAGCTGGGCTGACGCCCCCGCCGGTTCCCGCCCATGCAACCCAACGCCGCCCCCGACATCTACCTGATGAAGCGCGAGAAATCCCGCGCCGGCTGCATGACCGCGCTCATCGCCACCGTCGTCGCGCTGGCGCTCGCCGGCGCGTTCGCGCTGGTGCATTGGCTCGGCAACCGCGGCACGGAAAACGCCGAACCCGTCGAATTCCCCGTCGCGCCCATCCAGGCGGAACTGGCGCCGGTGCCCGTGCCCGACGCGCCGCCGCCACCGCCCGCCGATCTCGCCCCCGCCGCGCCCGCGCCGATTCCCGCGCCGGCGGTTGCGGCTCAAGGCGATTCCCAAGCCGCCCTCGCGGCCGCGCCGGAGCCTTCCGCCGCGACCGCTCCGCCGCCCGCCGCCGGCGACGCCGCGGCCAGTTTCGCCCAGGCGCGCGAAAAGCTGCAGGGCGGCGATTACCAGGGCGCCCGCGAAGCCGCGCTCGCCGCGCTCGCCGCCAAGCCCGGCGATCCCGAAATCGAAGGCTTCCTGAACGAGTTGGCCATGCCCCTGCTGGCCTCCCAGCGCCCCATGCCCGAGAAGGTCGAGCACGTCGTCCAGTCCGGCGACTACCTCGGCAAGCTCGCCGCCACCTACAACACGCCCGTCGCCCTCATCGCCAAGGCCAACAACGTCCAGGGCGCCAACATCCGCGTCGGCGAAACCCTGCGCCTGCTCGACGGCAACGCCCACGTGTTCGCCCTGGCCGTCAGCAAGACGCGCAACGATCTCGTCGTGACCCTCGACGGGAAGTTCTTCAAGCGCTACCGCGTCAGCACCGGCGAAAACGCCAAGACCCCCGTCGGCACCTACAAGATCGTCGACAAGATCGCCCAGCCCGCCTGGCACAAGCCCGGCGGCAAGGCCATCCCCTACGGCCACCCCGACAACCTGCTCGGCACCCATTGGCTCGCGCTCGACCTGCCCGGCTACGGCCTCCACGGCACGTGGGAACCCGATTCCATCGGCAAGCAGTCCAGCGCCGGCTGCATCCGCCTGCTCAACCCCGACATCGAAGAGCTCTACACCATCCTGCCCAAAGGCACGCTCGTCACCATCACCGAATAAGGGAATCCCGTGGCCGCCTATACCCTCCCCTTCGAAAAACCCCTGCTCGATCTCCAGAACCGGATCGACGAATTGCGCCGCGTCGCCCGCGAAAACGGCGTCGCCGACCCGCAGGACGCCGCCCGCCTCGAGACCGAACTGGCGGACGCCCGCCGCCAGCTCTACGCCAACCTGACGCCGTGGCAGAAGGTCATGGTGGCCCGCCATCCCCGCCGCCCCTACACCCGCGACTACGTCGCGGCCTTCGTGAAGGATTTCAGCGAACTCCACGGCGACCGGCTGCTGTCCGACGACCAGTCCATCGTGGGCGGCATCGGCTGGATCGGCGAGCGCCGGGTCATGGTCATCGGCACCCAGAAGGGCCGCGACACCAAGAGCAATTTGGCCTGCAACTTCGGCTGCCCCTATCCCGAAGGCTACCGCAAGGCGCTGCGCCTGATGCGCCTCGCGGCCAAGTTCGGCCTGCCGATCGTCTGCTTCATCGACACCCCCGGCGCGTTCCCCGGCATCGAAGGCGAAGAACGCCACGTGGCCGAAGCCATTGCCGTCAACCTCCGCGAGATGTTCCGCTTCCCCGTGCCGATCCTCGCCGTCGTCATCGGCGAAGGCGGTTCCGGCGGCGCGCTGGGCATCGGCGTCGCCAACCGCATCCTGGTCCTCGAACACGCCTATTATTCCGTCATTTCGCCCGAAGGCTGCGCGGCCATCCTCTGGAAAAACCGTTCGCACGCCGACACGGCCGCCGCCGCCCTCAAGCTTACGGCCTCCGACCTCATCGAACTCGGCATCGCCGACGAAATCGTTCCCGAGCCGCTCGGCGGCGCCCATGCCGATCCGGCCGCCGCGGCCGATTTCGTCCGCGACGCGATCCTCAAGAATCTCGCCCAGCTCGGCAAGCTGGGACCGGAGCAGCTGCTCGAGCAGCGCTATGCCAAGTTCCGCGCCATGGGAATTTTCAAGGAAGGGGCCCTTCCGCCCTTGACACCGCCCCCCCTTCCGGAGGATACAGTATAAGGCTGGACAACATCGGGATGAAGCCGTCCCCCCACCCCCTATAGGAACTCCCATGAAGAGCATCAAAGGAACCCGCACCGAAAAGAACCTGTTGGCCTCGTTCGCCGGCGAATCGCAGGCCCGCATGCGCTACAACTACTTCGCCTCCGCCGCCAAGAAGGAAGGCCTCATCCAGATCTCCAAGATCTTCGACGAAACCGCCGACCAGGAAAAGGAACACGCCAAGCGGTTCTTCAGCTTCCTGGAAGGCGGCATGGTCGAAATCCAGGCGGCCTATCCCGCCGGCGTCATCGGCTCCACCCTCGACAACCTCAAGGCCGCCGCCGGCGGCGAGCACGAGGAATGGACCCTGCTCTATCCCGAATTCGCCCGCATCGCCCGCGAAGAAGGCTTCGAGCAGATCGCCGTTCTCTGGGACAAGGTCTGCAACGCCGAAAAGCAGCACGAGAAGCGCTACAACGACCTCTGGAAGAACCTGTCCGCCGGCAAGGTCTTCAAGCGCGACGGCGTGGTCGTCTGGCGCTGCATCAATTGCGGCTATCTGCACGAAGCCGCCGAAGCCCCGAAGCTCTGCCCCGCCTGCCTCCATCCGCAGGCTTACTTTGAACTTCTCGGCGAGAACTGGTAGAACCACCCCCGTAGAAAACGAACCCACGAAAGGAACGAACATGATGAAAGCCACCGTCGACGCCGGAACCTGCACGGGCTGCACCCTCTGCTGCGACATCGCCCCGGACGTCTTCGCCATGGGCGACGACGGCCTCGCGCACGCCAAGGCCGACCAGGTCCCCCCCGCCGCCGAAGCTTCCGCCCAGGAAGCCGCCGGCAGCTGCCCCGTCTCGGCCATCAAGGTCGATTGATTCCCGGAGTTGCCCTCCGACCGGCCGCCGCCCCCGCGGCGGCCGTTTTTTTGCCTCGCGGCTGCCATTCTGAATTCTGACTCCTGAATTCTGAATACTTCTCCATGAACCTCCTCCTCGGCATCGGCAATCCCCGCCACGGCGACGACGCCCTCGGGCCCGTCTTCGCCCGCGCCTTCCGCCATCCCGACTGGCGTACCGTCAATGCCGCCGTCGCCCCCGAGAATTTCACCGGCCTCGTCCGGCGCCTGCATCCGGACCTGCTCGTCCTGCTCGATGCCGCCGACCTCGGCGAGCCGCCCGGCACCCTGCGGCGCCTGGACCCGGCCGCCATCCGCGCCGGCGATTTCGGCACCCACGCTGGCTCCATCGGCCGCATCGCCGACTATCTGGCCGACTGCGCCGGCCGCGTCGTCGTGCTGGGCATCCAGCCGGCCGATCTCCGGCCCGGCGCGCGCCTGTCTCCGCCCGTCCGCGCCGCGCTCCGGCACTTGGCGGCCACGCTTGCCTCCGGCGGCCTGCCGCCGTAGGATTCCGTCCGGAGAAGAGGAGACGCGCCATGAAAGTGCTCGCCGCATTGGATCTCGACCGCACGACCCCCGACGTGCTCCGCGAAGCCCGCCTCTGGACCCGCCGCCTCGGCGCCGAACTGTTCCTCATCCACGTCGCCGATCCCGATCCGGATTTCATCGGCTACGGCGCGGGACCCGAGAGCGTCCGGCTCGCCGTGGCCCACAAGTTCACCCGCGCCCACCAGCGGATCGAAGCGCTGGCCACGGAACTGCGCAAGGAAGGTTTCGTCGCGACGACCGCCCTGCTCATCCAGGGCGCGACGGCCGAGACGATCCTGCGGGAAGCCGACCGCCTCGGCGCCGACGTCATCCTCATGGGCACCCGCGCCCACGGCGCGCTGCGCTCGCTGCTGCTCGGCAGCGTCAGCAAGGCGGTGCTCGCCGGTTCCACCCGGCCCGTGCTGCTCGTTCCGCCGCGCGCCGCGCCGTAGCGGCCCGGCGCGTGTTTCCGACCCGTTTCCCGCCTTGCACTTTGCCCCGCCATCCGCGACAATTTCCCCGAAATGACGACCCGATTCCGGATTTTGGGGCTGCTCGCGTGCCTGTTGCCCGCCCTCGCGCTGGCGGGCGGGGGGCCGTTGAACGTCTTGGTCGTGGTCAACGGATCCAGCCGCGATTCCCGCGCGCTGGGCGCCTACTACCTCGAAAAGCACGGCGTTCCCCAAAACCAGCTCTGCACGATCAAGGTCGATCCCCGCGCGACCTCGCTGTCCCTCGCCGAATTCGAGCGCGACGTGCGCCAGCCCATCCTGGCGCACCTGGCCAACAACAGGCTCGCGGACCAGATCCACTTTCTGGTCCTGTGCATGGACATCCCTTCGCGGGTCGAGAACGACAACGGCATCACGTCCGTCCTGTTCTACGGCTACAAGCCGGCGACGCCCGGCGCGCCGCAGTGCCACGTCGCCTCCAACTCCGTGAACCAGTACTACGGCGCCGAAACCGCCTACGTCGCCGCGGCGGGCTGGAACCGGACCAACGCGCCCATCCCCTTCCTGCTGACCGCCGCCGACCTCGAAACCGCCAAGCAGGTCGTGGACCGCGGCGCGGCCTCGGTCGCGGCCTTCCCCGACGGCGCGTTCTGCCTGTACGGCGGCGGCCCCGAACGCAACATCCGCCACCGCACCTATCCCGTCGTCGCCCGCCACTTCGCGCTGACCGGCCAAGCGGCGCGGCTGGACGTCGATCCGGCCGGCAATCCGCTGCCCGGCCGCCTCATTCTGGGCTACATGGCCGGTCTGGCCTATCTGCCCACGAATCTGGCCGGCGCCGCCTTCGCGCCCGGCGCGATTTGCGAACACCTGACCTCCTGCGCCGGCATGATCCCCGAACCCTGCCTGAACCAAAGCACCGTGTGGGACTGGATGCGGCTGGGCGCCACCGCTTCCTACGGCACCGTGGCCGAGCCCTGCGCCTTCGAGGTCAAGTTCCCCGATCCGATGATCGCCTTCTGGTACGCCCGCGGCTTCACCGCCGGCGAAGCCCTCGCGATGTCCGTCCGCCATCCCTACCAGGGCCTCTTTGTCGGCGATCCGCTCGCCGCGCCCTTCGCCGCGCCGCCGTCCGTGCGCGTCCTCGAGCCCGCGCGCAACGCCAAGCTCGACGGCGAAACCACGTTGAAACTCGCCGTCGCCGCGCACGAGCGCGGCGCGCCGCCGGTCTTCCTCGATCTCTACGTCGACGGCCGTTTCCACGCCCCGATCGCGCGGCCGATCGCGCCCGTCGGCAACGAAATCGCCCTCCAGATCGGCGCCGATCGCTTCGCCTACGTCGTCGCGCCCGGCGAGGACCTGTTCGCCGCCGCCGCCGGCCTCGCCTGGGCCGTCAATTCCAAGGGCGGCGGCCGGGTCACCGCCAGCGCCAAAGCCGACCGCGTCGAAGTCTCCGTCCGCGAACCCCTGGGCCCCGACGGCCAGCCGCTGCCGTTCGCCGTTTCCGTCGCGCAGGGATTCGCGCCGGGGCTGTATCTCGGCGCCGCCGCCGGCACCGATCGCCTGGTCCTCGCCGACGGCGCCGGCCGCGGCATGGCCAGCCTGCATCTGGGCAACGCCCGCGCCTACGAAATCGAATACCCCTTCGATCTGTCCGCGCTCGCGCCCGGACCGCACGCGCTGACCTTCGTCGTGCGCGACGGCACCGCCATGCAGTGCCAATCGCAGGCCGAACTCCCCCTGACCATTCCCGAACGCGCGCCGGCGGCCGCCCCGGCCGACTGACGCGGCGTCAGCCGGCGGAGAGTCCCAGCGCGCGGAACGTCCGCTTCACGTCGCGGAAGTGGCGTTTCAAGTCGAAACACGCCGCCAATTCCCCGCGCGAGGCTTTTTTCGCGACGTCGGCGTCCGCGGCCACCAGTTCGAGCAGCGGCCGGCCGGTCCGCCACGCTTCCAGCGCGTTGCGCTGCACCCAGCGGTAGGCGTCTTCGCGCGCGACGCCCTTCTCCACCAGCAGCAGGAGCACCTGCTGCGAATGGATCAAGCCGTGCGTCAGGTCCAGGTTCGCCCGCATGCGCGCGGCATCCACCTTCAGCCCGGCCACCAGCGCCGCCAGCTTGTCCAGCATGTAGTCCAGCAGGATCGTCGCGTCCGGCAGGATGATTCGCTCGGCCGACGAATGCGAAATGTCGCGCTCGTGCCACAGCGCGACGTTTTCCAGGGCCGCCAGCGCGTGGCCGCGCAGCACCCGGGCCAAGCCGCAGAGCTGCTCGCCCACGACCGGATTCTTCTTGTGGGGCATCGCGCTGGAGCCCTTCTGGCCCCGGCCGAAGAATTCCTCCACCTCGCCCACTTCCGTCCGCTGCAGATGCCGGAATTCCTGCGCCCAGCGCTCCACGCTCGCGCCGACGAGGGCGAGGGCCGCCGCGAATTCCGCGTGCCGGTCGCGCTGCAGGATCTGGGTCGAGATCGCGGCGGGCCGGAGTCCCAGCCGCTTGCAGACCGCCGCTTCGATCTTCGGGTCCAGATGCGCGTGCGTGCCCACCGCTCCCGACAGCTTGCCCACCCGCACCGTTTCGCGCGCCGCGGCCAGCCGCGCCCGCGCCCGGCCGAACTCGTCGTACATGAGGGCCATCTTCAGCCCGAACGTCGTCGGCTCGGCATGGATGCCATGGCTGCGGCCGATCATCGGCGTGAAGGCGTGCTTTTCCGCCAGCCGCGCCGCCGCCGCCCGCACCCGGTCGACGTCCGCCAGCAGCAGATCCGCGGCCTTGACGAGATTCACCGACAGCGCCGTGTCCACGACGTCGGAACTGGTCAGCCCCTTGTGGACGTGGCGCGCGGCCGGGCCGACGTGCTCCGCCACGTTCGTCAGGAACGCGATCACGTCGTGCCGCACCTCCGCTTCGATCTTCCGGATGCGCTTCACGTCGAATCCCGCCTTGCGGCGGATCGCCGTCCAGTCTTTCCGCGGGATCCGCCCGGCCTGGGCCATGGCCGCGCAAGCGGCCAGCTCGACGTCCAGCCAGGTTTGGAACTTGCGTTCATCGGTCCACAGCGCGCCCATTTCGGGCCGGGTATAGCGATCGATCATGGCTGGCCTCCTGCATGCAAACGCAAGCGCCGGAGCCCTCGCGGATTCCGGCGCGGCGACATCGGCAACGATGCCTCTTTCCTATTCGGCGGCCGGCTCCGCGGCCGCCGGTTCGGCAACGGGCTTCTCCGCCGCCGGCTTCTTCTTCGAAGACTTCTTCTTGGGCTTCGATTCCTTCTGCGCCGTCTTCTCCTCGGCGGCGGCGGCCGGGGCGGCGACTTCTTCCGCCGCGGCTGCGTCGCGGGACGAATCGAACACGACTTCCGGCGCGGCCGGACGGGCCGGCGCGTTCTTCGCGCGCTCGGCCTTCTTCAGGAACAGCAGGCCCGATTCCGCCTGCGCCAGTTGGTCGCTGTCCGGATTGGCCGCGATGAAATCCTCGTAGAGAGCGCGGGCTTCGGCGAAGCGGTCCAGCTGCTCGAGGCAGCGCGCGGCGCCGAAGACGGCCTGCGGCCGGAGCGGGCTCTCCGTCCGCTTTTCGGCGAACGCCACGTAGCCGGCGACGGCGGCTTCGAAGTCGTCCAAGGCCTCGAGACTGGCGGCCGCGCCGAGTTCGGCCTGCGGCGCCAGCATGTGCGCGGGATATTGCGCCAAGAAACTCCGGTAGGCCGCCAAGGCCTCGTCGTAGCGGTTCTGGGCGTAGAATTCGGCGGCGGCCGAAGCCAGCGCCATCGGCGCGGTCGGGGCTTGCGGATCCGTCGTCGCCAGCTGCTGCAGTTCCTCGGGGCTGCGGCTCTGGAACAGCGCCTGCACCGCGGCGGCGGCCTTCGAGGTCTTCTGGCCGTGCCAAATCTGGATGCCCAGCAGAGCCACCACGGCCACCGCCAGCCCGATCAGCGCCGGCCGGCCGTATTCCGCCATCCACGTCGAAAACCGCTGCACGTCGTCGTTGTCGTGCGCCGGCGGATTCGGCTCGGGCGTCTGCGGAGGGGTCACGTCGTCCGGAATGTTCTTGTCCATGGGTCGTCCATCCTTTGGTTTCGAAATCGGGCCGGAATCTTCGCCGCTCCCCCCCGAAAACGCAAGACAATCGTTTCTCCGTCCGGAAAACCATTGACATCCCCCGCCCCCCGGCTACACTGGCCGGACTTTTTGAATTGGAAGAGGAGTCAAGACCATGCCCAACATCAAGAGCGCCGCCAAGCGCGCCAAAACGTCCGAAAAGTCCCGGAAGCGCAACGCCGAGGCCAAGTCGCAGCTCAAGACCCTGCGCAAGAACCTCCTGGCCGCCCTCGCGGACAACGAAGCGCCCAAGACCGCGGCCGCCTACGCCACCTACTGCTCGACGCTGGACAAGGCCGTCAAGCACGGCATCATCAAGAAGAACAGTTCCGTCCGGAAAAAGGCCCGCGCCGCCGCGATGCTGCGCAAGGCCGCCGCGAAGTAGTTTTCCCGGTTCCCGCACCGATCCGCCCCGCCCGCCTTCCGGCGCGCGGGGCGTTCGCGTTTTCAAGCCAGCGCCTGCAGCGCCGCGGCGTAGCCGGCGGCGAGGGCGTCCTGGGCGCGGTGGAATTCCAGCGTGCCGATGCCGCCGACCGCGGGCTCGATCAAAACGTCCGGCGGCTCGGTCTGCCGCCGCGCCAGGGCGATCCGCGCTTCCGCGATCCGCACGGACCGCACCAGCACGTCCGTCACCGCGGGCCGCGCCGCCGCATCGGCCGCCACGGCGCGCAGGCGGTTCACCTTTTTTTCGATTTCGGCCCGGAACGCGTCCAGCAGCCCCATGGCGCCGGCTTTCTCTTCCGCCGAAGCCGGCTTCGGCAACGCCAGCGGTCCGCGCGCGGATTCCGCTTTCTTGTTTTTGCGCACCGACGGCTGCGGCTCCGGCACGATGCCTTGCGACACGTCCACGCCGATGACGACCTGCGCCCCCATCTCCCGCGCCACGCTCACCGGCACGGGATTCACCAGCCCCCCGTCCACCAGCAGGCGCCGGCCGACCTGTACCGGCGAGAACAAACCCGGAATCGAGATGCTGGCGCGCACCGCCTGCAAGAGGTTGCCGGAACTCAGCACGACTTCCCCGCCGGTGTCCAGATCCGTGGCCACCGCGCGGAACGGCAGATCCAGCTCCCGGAATTCCCGCAGCCCGAGCATCTTCCGGAACTCTTCCAGCAGCTTGCGGCCGTCCGTCAGGCCCGAGCGCGACAGCGACACTTCCCAGAAAAACGGCCGCAGGCGCTTCCAATCCAGATCCCGCGCCAGCTCGCGCAGGACGTCCTCGCGCCGCGCGGCGAAAAAGGCGCCGATCACGGCGCCCATGCTGGTGCCGGCGACGCATTCGACCGCGATGCCCTTTTCGCGCAGCGCCTGCAAGACGCCCAGATGGGCCCAGCCGCGCGCGCCGCCGCTGCCCAGCGCCAACCCGACCCGCTTGTGCTTTCCGAACCGGCTCATGCGCCCCCGCCGCCGCTACTCCAGGAAGGTCAGCGTGGCCGACCCGATCACGCCCGCGTCGTTGCCCAGTTCCGCGCGCTTGATCACGAGCCGCTCCGCGAAATACGGGCTCAGCCGCGCGTTCAAATGCTTGCGCAGCGGATCGAACAGGATCGGCCCCGCCGCCGACACGCCGCCGCCGACGATGAACGCCTGCGGCTGCAGCAGATAGGCGACCGAGGCCATCATCGTGGCCAGGCAGTCGGCCACGAAATCGAAAATCTCCCTGGCCAGTTCGTCGCCGGCCTCGGCGGCTTCGCAAATGATCTTGGGGCTCACGGCCTCGCGCTTGCCGCCCGCGCGTTCCAGGATCGTGCTCGGCCGACCGGCGTCGAGCTCGCGCAGGGCGCGCTCGACGATGCGCTTGTTGCCGACGTACTGCTCCACGCCGCCGCGCCCCGTGGGCGCAGCGATGCCGTTCATGTCGATGGAGACGTGGCCGATCTCGCCGGCCATCGAGTACGCGCCGCGATAGAGGTTGTTGTTGATGAGCAGCCCCCCGCCCACGCCCGTGCCGAGCGTGAGGAACACCGCGTGCTGGTAGGCCTGCCCCGCGCCGTAGGTGCACTCGCCCACGGCCATGGCGTTGACGTCGTTGTCCACGCGCGCCTCCTTGCCGAAGCGCTTGGCCAGCAGGTCCGCCAGCGGCACCGCCGTCCAGCCCGGCACGTTGGTCAGGTCGTGGACGAAGCCCTTGGCGTAGTCCACGAACCCCGGCACGCCCACGCCGATGCCGGCCCACTCGACGTCGCGCGGCATGTCCGCCAGCAGCGCGCCGACGTGCCGTTCCACTTCGTCCAGCCAGCCCGGCACGCCCTTCAGGCCCGCCGTGCTGAAGCTCGCCCGCGCGCCGATCGCGCCGCGTTCGTCCACGCGCGCCATCTTCACGAAGGTCCCGCCGAAATCCACGCCGATCGCGCACCGCTTCTTGCTCTCGTCCATGTTCATCCTTCCAGTTGGAAAATCCGCAGCGCGTTCGCGAAGGTCGTCTCCGCAAGCGCCGCGGCGTCCGCGCCGCGCGCTTCGGCCAGGACTTCGGCCACGCGCGCCACGAACGCCGGTTCGTTTACTTTCCCGCGAAACGGCTTGGGTGTCAAATAGGGACAATCCGTCTCGACCAGCAGCCGGTCTTCCGGCACGAGCCTGGCCACCTCCCGCAGCGGCCCCGCGTTGTTGAAGCTGACGATCCCGCTGAAGCTGATATAGAATCCCAGCGCCAGCAGTTCCTCGGCGAACGCCGCGTCGCCCGTGAAACAGTGCAAAATGCCCGGCGGAGGGATCGGACCCCCACCGCCTTGCGCGGTGGGTGAACGAGGTAGTTGGCTGGCCGTCGCATCACCGCCAGCCTGATTCACCCATGGCGCAAGGCCATGGGGGTCTGAAAACGATTTTTTCCAGGCCGTGGAAAACTCGCCCAGCATCTCGATCGTGTCGTCGTCCGCATAGCGGCTGTGGATGATCGCGGGCCGCTTGCGCGCCGCGGCGAATTCCAGCATCTGGCCGAACAGCGCGCGCTGGGCGGGCGCGGTCTCCGCGGAATAGTAGTAATCGAGCCCGATCTCCCCCACCGCGACCACGGCCGGATCCGCCGCCAGCGCGGCCAATTTTTCCATGTCGCGCGGTTTGTCGAGCTGGTCGCGGTCGTAGCCCACCGCCGCCACCAGCGCCCCCGGATGCTCCCCCGCCAGCCGCACGACGAGTTCGTTCGAGGCCGCCGAACTGCCGACCGCGCACATCTTCTCCACGCCGGCGGCCGCGGCGCGCGCGAGCACCGCCGCGACGGTCCCGTCCGCCGCGAACGGATCGAAATGGGCATGGGTGTCGAACAGCTTCATCGGCGCCCTCCGATCGCGGCGTAGGCCGCCAAGGTGCCCGCCACCGTCGTTTCGTAGTCGTAATGCTCCTGCGCATGGCGGCGCGCCGCGGCGACGCGCGCCTGCCGCAGGCCGACGTCTTGCAGCGCCTCGCGGACATGGTCTGCCAGCGCCTGCGGATCGTCCGCGCCGGACGTCCAGCCATGGTCCGCGAGCGATTCCACCACGCCCGGCGCATCGGCCGCGACGACCGGCACGCCCAGCGCCATGGCTTCGCGGACGGTCACGGAGGCGCCTTCCATGCGGGAGGGGAAGCACAGCGCGTCGAGCTGCCGCAGCAGCCGCGCGGCGTCCGCCCGGAAGCCGAGCAAATGGAAGCGGTCCGCCAGGCCCGCGCGCCGGATGGCCGCTTCGAGTTCGGCGCGATCCGGCCCGTCCCCCGCCAGCAGCCACCGGACCGGGAACGAGTCCCGCGCGAGGATTTCCGCCGCGCGCACCATCAGCATCCAGTTTTTCTTGGGCGTCAGGCTGCCGAGCCCGCCCACGAGGAAATCGGCTCCGTAGGGCGCGCGGAATTCCGGTTCGGCCGGAAGCCGCGCCAAGGCCGCGACGTCGATGCCGTCGCCGACAACCTGGATCCGCGCGGCGGGATAGCCGCTGCGGACCATGGCGGCGCGCACGGTTTCCGACACGGCGATCACGCCGTCCAGCCGGCGCGGTGAATATTTCCGGCGCGACAGCGGGTTGCGCCGCAGCGGCGAGGCAATCCGCCGCGTCAGGACGAGCGGAATTCCCAGCCGGCTCCGCAGATGCAGCCCGAGCGCGGTGGATCCCGAATCCTGCGCGTTCAGATGGGTCAGGGAGAATTCCTCCAGGTCCAGCGCCAGTTGGCGGCGCCCGGCCGCGTCGTCCGGAAACGCGAGCGTCCGGAGGCCCGCGCGGCGCGCGAGCGGATAGAGCGCGCCGTCCGCCGGCGTGACCAGCACGGTGAAAATCCCGCGCGCGTGCAGCCGCCGCGCCAACGCCAGCAGCTGGTTTTCGCCCCCGCCCCAGTTGCGGTTGGCATGCAAAAAGGCCACGCGCACGTTCATGGCCGTCCCCCTCCGGCCGACAAGCGGATGGCTTGCTGCCCGCATCCGGCCACGTGGCATTCCAGGAATCCGTCCGCACCCGGACCGGCCGTTTCGACGTAGAACGTCGCCTGGCCCGCGTGCACCGGCGCCGTCTCGCCGCCGACCAGCGACGCCCGCGCGCCGGCCGGCAACCGAACCACCGCCTCGCCTTCGAAACCCAGCACCGACGCGCCGCGTTCGTCCGCGACCTGCAACAAGCACCGGAACAGATTCGGCGCCAGCGCATCGACGCGCACGGAAAATCCGGCCGGTTCGCCCCACGGTTCCAGGGCCGCTTCGACGCCGGCGCCGACGAACCGGATCGGGCCGCCGTCGAAATCGACGTCGACTTCGATCCAGCCCGGTTCCGGCACCGGGAGAAGTTCGCTCGCGCCGGAAGCGCGGATCATCCGGACTTCGCGGGCGTTGGTCGCCACGTACAGGCGCCGGCGGAGACCCGCGCCGAACGACCAGTCGCCGCGCACGCCCAGGAACGGTTCCTGGCGATGCCGGGCCCGCGCCCAGTCCGCCGCCAGCTTGGGCGCGCGCCAGCCGTCCACGACCCCGCACTCGCGGAACCAGCGTTGCCGCCGCGGCGTGGCGTAGTCCGCGAAGCTCCAGAGCGCCCAGCCGGCGGCGCCCGGACCGGCGGTTTCGGTCCGCCGCGCGGCGTCCCGCATCAAGGCCGCCTGCTGGGCTTCCGCGGCCCAATGCCCGCGCCGGGCGTAGGGCAGATTGGCGCACTCGGACACCACCGAGCAGCCGGTCGGCGCGGCCGACCGGGCGAAATCCAGTTCCTCGAATTCGTAGTTGAGCCCCCACACGTCGGTCAGGCCGGCCGTTTTCTTCCGGCGCGCGCGGCGGGCGTGGTTTTCGGCGTAGATGGTCGGCCGCGACGGATCCAGGTCGCGCGCCAGCGCCCGCAGGCGCAGATAGGCGCCGCGGTGGCGGCCTTCGTTGCCCAAGCCCCACAGGATGATCGCCGGATGGTGCCGGTCGCGGCGGATCATGCGCGCGAGCTGGCGTTCGGCGGCGCGCAGCCAGCGGCCGCCGGCGACGCTCTTCCACGAGCACAATTCCGCATAGACCAGCAGTCCGAGCCGATCGCACGCGTCGAGGAACGCCGGCGACTGCGGATAGTGCGCCAGGCGCACGAAATTGAAGCCCAGCTCCTTGATGAGCCGTGCGTCTTCCGCGTGCAGCGCCGGCGGCAGCGCGAATCCGAAGCCCGGCAGGTTTTCATGCCGGTTCACGCCGCGCAGCAAAAGCGGCTTACCGTTCAGCACGAAACCCCGCTGCGGATCGAATTCCGCGGTGCGCAGGCCAAACCTCCAGAAAATCCGGTCGACGACTTCCGCGCCGCAGCGCAACGTGGCTTCGGCTTCGTACAGAACGGGCGTTTCCGGACTCCAGAACTGCGGCGCGGGAATCGCGCAGCGGATTTCCCGCCGCGCGATTTCGCCGGGCGGCAAGGCGACGTCCACCGGAGCCGGTTCGGCCACGGTCCGGCCCGCCGGATCCCGGACGGCAACTTGCAGGGACAGCGCGGCGCAGGGGCCGTCGCAGTTCGTCAAACTGACGTCGATGCGGACGGCACCGGCCGCGGCGTCTTCCAGCGTCGCCCGGCAGTCGCGCCGCAACAGCCGCGCGCGCGGCAAGACGGCCAGATGCAGCCCGCCGCCCAAGCCGCCGTAGAGATGAAAATCGGGATCGCGGATGCCGGGCAGGACCGCGCGGGAATAGCGGTTGCAAACCTGGATCACGAGGCGGTTGGTTCCGGCACGCAGCGCCTCCGCGACATCCAGATCGAACCCCAAATAATCGCCGTTGAAGCGGCCGATGGACCGGCCGTTAAGCCATGCGCGGCCAACGCCGTAGAATCCG
>DAOTNL010000003.1:0-39538 GCA_035450765.1 Kiritimatiellia bacterium
GCAGATGGCCGCGCCGCTGGCGCCCGCGCCGGCCCCGCCGCCCGTTGCGCCGGTGCCCATGGCGGCTCGCGCCGCGGCCACCTCGATCGTGGCGGCCGCGCCGGCGCGCTATGCGGCGGCGCCGGCGCCGATCTCGGCTGCTCCGCCTCCCGCGGCGGCTCCTGTCCAGGCTCCGCCGGTCGCGGCGCCCGCGCCCCCGCCGGCGGCCGTTCCCGCGCCGGCGCCGATCCTGGAAGCCCAGGCGGCGCCGCCGGTCGCCGCCGCACCGCTGCCCGCCGTGCGGCCGGCCATCGCGCCGCCGCCCATGAGCCTGCTGAATCCCAATCTGGTCACCCGCGCGCAATAGAGAATGCCGGAAGGAACCGTCCGCATGAAGAAAACGAGTTTGGATTTCCTGAAGCGCCTGATGAACGCGATTTCTCCGTCCGGCTACGAACTGGATGCCGTGCGGGTGTTCCGCAAGGAGGCGGAATCGTTCGCCGCCGAAGTCCGCACGGACGTGCACGGCAACGTCGACGTCGTGGTGAATCCCGGCGGCTCGCCGCGCGTGATGCTGGCGGGACACTACGACGAGATCGGCTTCATCGTGACGCTGATCGATTCGCACGGGTTCCTCTGGATTTCGCCCATCGGCGGCTGGGACGCGCAGATTCCGCAGGGCCAGCGCGTGGCGATCCGCACGGCCAAGGGCGTCGTGCCCGGCATCATCGGCAAGGTGCCGGTCCACGTGCAGAAGCCGGACGAGCGCAGCCGCGTGACGCCGCTGACCGACCTGTGGGTGGACGTCGGCGCGAAGAACCGCAAGGAAGCGGAGAAAATGGTGTCCGTGGGCGATCCGATGGTGATCGACCAGGGCGTGGCCGAGTTGCCCAACGGGCGGTTGGCGGGGCGGGCGTTCGACGACCGCGCCGGCGCGTTCGTGGTGCTGGAAACGGCGCGGCGCTTGGCGGAAATGGCGCCTCAGGCCGCAATCCACGCCGTCGGCACGGTGCAGGAGGAAATCGGCAGCCGCGGCGCGACGACCTCCGCGTTCGGCATCGCGCCGGACGTGGGCATCGCCGTGGACGTGACGTTCGCGACGGACCACCCGATGATGGACGGCGCGGAAAAGCGCGAGGGCAAGGTGGCGCTCGGCGGCGGCCCGGTGCTGTCGCGCGGGGCGAACATCAACCCCGTCCTCTACGATCATCTGCTGGCGACGGCGAAGAAGCGCAAGATCCCCGTGCAGATCGTGGCCGACGGCCGCGCGACGCCGACGGACGCCGATCCCATCCAGCTTTCCCGCGCGGGCGTGGCCGCCGCGCTGGTGAGCATCCCGTTGCGCTACATGCACACGCCCAGCGAAATCGTCGCCGTCGACGACCTCGACCGGACGGTCGAGCTGCTCGCGCACGCGATCGCGGCCATGAAGCCCGGGCAGAAGTGGATTCCGTTTTGATTCGCGAGGATTCAGAGTTCAGGGTTCAGAGTTCAGGAGTCGGACGATGATCAAAGTCAAGGTAGTCGGTTGCGGGGGATACGGCGGCGTGGGGATCGTGGAGCTGCTGCTGCGGCATCCCGAGGTGAAGATCCAGACGCTGGTGGCGGCGACGGAAACGGGCATGGCGATGAGCGAGCTCTATCCGCACCTGAAGGGCTTCTGCGACCTGCCGATCCTGAAGCCCGACGATCCGGCGGCGCAGGAGCCGGCCGACGTGGTGTTTTTCTCGACGCCCGACGGCGTCGGCATGGTGCAGGCCCCGGCCGAACTGGCCAAGGGCGCGCGGGTGATCGACTACAGCGGCGATTTCCGCTTCAACAACGTCGAGGACTACGCCGAGTACGCCCGGCGCATCGGCCGCGATCCGGTCCACAAGACGCCCGAACTGCTGCCGCAGACCGTCTACGGCCTGCCCGAGCTGAACCGCAAGGCCTATTCGAAGAACCAGCGTCTGGTCGGCAATCCCGGCTGTTTCGCGGTGAGCTGCCTGGTCGGTCTGGCGCCGGCGGCGGCGGCCAAGCTGGTGGATTTCAAGAGCGTCATCTGCGACTGCAAGACGGGCGTGTCGGGCGCCGGCAAGAAGGCCACGCCGATCCACCATTATCCGGCCCGCTACGAGAACATGCAGGCCTATCGCCTGAGCGGCCACCAGCACGTGATGGAAGTCGAGCGCATGCTCGGCGGCCTCGCGGGCGAGCCCGTGCCGGTGACGTTCACCGCGCAGGTGGTGCCCGTCTGCCGCGGCATCCTGAGCTGCCTTTACGGCACGCTGCGCGACGGCATCGGCCTGGCGCAGGTGCGCGAAGCCTACGCCGAGTTCCACAAGGGCAATCCGTTCGTGCGGCTCTTCGACTCCAAGGCCGTCGTGGGCACGGCCCACGTGCGCGGGTCCAATTACTGCAACCTGACCGTCGACGTCGACGAGCGCACGCGCCGCCTGCGCGTGGTCTCGCACATCGACAACCTCATGAAAGGCCAGGCCGGCAGCGCCTTGCAGAACATGAACCTGATCTTCGGCCTGCCCGAAAACCTCGGGCTGGACCATCCCGGCGCCTATCCCTAGACTGTCTTCCGAAAGGAGAGGACCATGAAGAAACTCGTGTTGTTCCTCGGTTGGTTGCCCGCGGCGGCGCTCGCCGCCGGGCCGCAGGTCACGATCTACAACGACGGCTTCGCGACCGTGAAGGAGGATCGGACGCTGGCCCTCGCGGAAGGCGTTTCCGAAGTGCGCGTGACGGACATGTCGCGGCAGCTCGAGCCCGATTCCGTCATGCTGCGGGAACTGTCCGCCGAGCCCTTCGGCGTGCAGATCCTCGAGCAGAGCTTCGTGAACGATCCGCTGACGGAAGGCCTGCTCCTGTACCAGATGGAAGGCAAAACCCTGCGGTTCGAGGAAAAGCGCGAGGACGGCACCGTGAAGGAACACGTCGGCAAGCTGGTCCGCAGCGGCTACGTGCCGGGCGGCGGCTCCGAGCAGCCCATCGTGGAAGAAGACGGCGCGGTGCGGTTTTCCCTGCCGGGCCAGCCCGTGTTCGAGGGCATCGATCCCAATGCCTTCCTGAAGCCCTCGCTGGTGTGGCAAATCGCCTCGAAAAAGGCGGGGGAGTGCCCGATCGAGGTCGCCTACGTCACGGCCGGCATGAGCTGGGAGGCCACCTACAACCTCGTCATGCCCGCCGAGGGCGGCGACGTCTTCGATTTCTCCGGTTGGATTTCCTTGCGCAACGACACCGGCAAGGATTTCGTGGACGCCGCGGTCAAGCTGATCGCCGGCGACGTGCAGAAGGTGGAGCAACCGGTTCCGCGGATGCCCAAGCGATTGGCCTTCGCGGCGGCGGCCGAGGCCGAATTCGGCATGCCCGAAGAGCGCGCCTTCGACGAATTCCACCTCTACACCCTGCCGCGGCCGGTCCGGGTGCGGAACAACGAGCTGAAGCAGGTCGAATTCCTGCGCGCGCCGGGCGTGAAGGGCAACCGCTACTACGTCTACAATCCGCTCGTCGGCTACGGATACTACGGCGGGGTCCAGCTGGATCCGGACTACGGCACCACGGCGGACAAGAAGGTCGGCGTGCGCATCGAGATTTCCAACAGCGAGACCAACGGCCTGGGCGTGCCGCTGCCGAAGGGCCGCATGCGCCTGTACCGCACCGACGTGGACGGCCGCCGTGAGTTCACCGGCGAGAACCAGCTGGACCACCTGCCCAAGAACGAGCTGCTCAAGCTCGACATGGGCAGCGCCTTCGATCTCGTCGGCGAGCGCAAGCGCATGGATTTCCGGGTGGACACCACGGCCAAGACGATGACCGAGTCTTTCGAGATCAAGCTGCGCAACCGCAAGGAGAAGGACGCCGTGGAAATCCGCGTGGTCGAGCCGCTGGTTCGCTGCGCGAACTGGAAGGTCGCGTCCAGCAGCCTGCCGTACGAAAAGATCGATTCCCACGCGGTCGAGTTCCGCGTGCCCGTGCCGGCGGACGGCGAGACGGTATTGACCTATACGGTCAACTACCGGTGGTGAGGCGGTTCCCGCGCCGCGGAAAAGGTTTTCCACGGCGTGGAAAAATATGCGACAAGATCGCTTCCTGTGCGATAGATTCGGAGAACATATGGATTTCAGACTGAAAACGATTTCCGCCGTCCTGGCGCTGGCCTTGCTGGCCACGCCGGGATTCGGCGTGCCGGCCATCGTGCACGATCCGATCAAGGTGGCCGAAAAAGGCCAGCCGCTGGGCGTGCGGGCCACGGTCCGCGACGCCGCGGCGCCGGTGGAGTCGGTGGCGCTGTTCTATTCCTCCTCGCGGGGGATGACGCCGTTCCGGGCGCCGATGTCCAGCTCGGGGGCGGGGGTTTGGTATGCCACGATCCCCGGCCACATGATGGGGCCCGGCGCGCAGATGTTCTACTACATCCAGGCCGAGAACGCCGACGGCGAGACGCGGGAAACCGATTGGCTGACCGTCAAGCTGGTGGATTCCGGCGTGGCGCCCGAAGCGATTCCGGCGGCCAGCGCGGTGGCGCAACAGGCCCGGCAGCAGGCAACGCCGGCCGCCGCGCCCGCGCCGGCCCCCGCGCCGGCTCCGGCCAAAGGCGGCAAGTCGAAGTACCTTTTGCCGGCGGCGGTCATCGTCGGCGGCGGCCTCGCCATCGGCGGCGCCTTGGCGATCGCGACCTACGACAGCGGCGGCGGGGGCGGGGGCAGTTCCAAGACCGTGGACGGCAACTACGGCGGCAACTACAACCTGTGCTTCGTGCCGGGCGCGACCACCAACGCCGCGACGAACGTCACGACCACGTGCGACAACGGCCTCGTCAACGTCTACGTGACCAACGGCGCCGCCCGCATCGTCGGCCTCTGGGGCGGCGAGACCCTCAGCGGCCCCGTGAACGGCAGCCTGTTTTCCGCCGTCGCGGACGTCGGCGCCACCGCCCAGTTTCCGCCGGCGCACCTGATCGCATCCGGAGAAATCTCCGGTTCGGCCTGCACGGTGCGCATCGACGGCTATTCGACGGATGCAACCCGGCCCGGCAATTTCAGCGGCCAAGCGAACCTGACGAAGAGGTAGGCGATGCGGAAGACGGCGTTTCTGGAGCTGGCGGAAAAGCGGCGCAGCGTGCGGGCCTACAAGCCCGACGAGGTGCCGGACGAGCTCGTGCAAACGGTGCTGGAGGCCGGGCGGCTGGCGCCGTCGGCCTGCAACAAGCAGCCGTGGCGGTTCATCGTGGTCCGCAGCGAGACCGGCCGGCGCGCGCTGGGCGCGGCCTATGCCCGCGAATGGTTCTGGAAAGCGCCGGTCGTGATCGCGGTCTGCATCCTGCCCAAGGAAGCCTGGACGCGGTCCTACGACGGCCAGAACTACGCCATGGTGGACGGCGCGCTGGCGCTCGACCACATGACCCTGGCCGCCGCCGAACTGGGCCTGGGCACCTGCTGGATCGGCGCATTCGATCCGGCCGCCGCCCGCGAAATCCTGAATCTGCCCGACGGCGTCGAGATCGTCGGGATGACGCCGCTGGGCTTCCCCGACGTGGATCCCAATCCGCGCGTCCGCTCCCGCCGCCCGCTGGGCGAAATCGCCATGAAGGAACGCTGGGGCTGAACCGCCAAATGCAGACGACGAATCACTCGAATGATGCGAATGAAATCTCGGAAACCCCATTCGTTCAATTCGTGCCATTCGTAGTTGATTCCGGATTTCGGATTTCGGGGTTTCATGGCCTCGTTTGAACTGGTCTCGGATTTCCGCCCGACGGGCGACCAGCCCGACGCCATCGCCGCGCTGGTGGCCGGTTTTCGTTCCGGCCAGCGTTTCCGCACGCTGGAAGGCGTGACGGGCTCGGGCAAGACTTTCACGATGGCCAACGTGATCGCCCAGCTCGGGCAGCCGACGCTGCTCGTCTCCCACAACAAGACCCTCGCCGCGCAGCTCTACGCCGAGCTCAAGGAGTTTTTCCCCCGCAACGCCGTCGAGTACTTCGTCAGCTACTACGACTACTACCAGCCCGAAGCCTACATCCCGCAGACGGACACCTACATCGAGAAGGATTCCAGCATCAACGAGGAGATCGAGCGCCTGCGGCTGGCGGCGACGGATGCGCTGATCAACCGCGAAGACGTGATCATCGTCGCGTCCGTTTCGTGCATCTACGGCCTGGGCTCGCCCGAAGACTACCGCGGCATGCTGGTCACCCTGCGCGTGGGCGACGAATTTCCCCGCGAGGAGATCATGCGCAAGCTGGTGGACGTGCAGTACGCCCGCAACGACCTGGCGACGCTGCCGGGCACGTTCCGCGCGCGCGGCGACGTCCTCGACGTCTTCCCGGGCTACAGCCAGGACGGCGTGCGCATCGAGTTCTTCGGCGACCGCATCGAAAGCCTGAAGCGCATCGATCCGCTGACCGGCAAGACCCTCCAGGCGTTCGACCACACGACGATTTCGCCGGCCAAGCACTTCGTGATGCCCGCCGAAAAGATCGCGCCGGCCGTCGAACGGGTCCTGGTCGAGATGGAAGCGCGCGTAGCGGAGCTGGAAAGCCAGAACAAGCTGCTCGAAGCCCAGCGGCTGCGCATGCGCACCACCTTCGACATGGAGATGCTGCGCGAAGTGGGCTATTGCAGCGGCATCGAGAACTATTCGGGGCCGCTCTCGGGCCGGCCGCGCGGGTCGCGGCCGTACACCCTGATCGATTTCTTTCCGCCGGGCTTCCTGACGATCGTCGACGAGTCGCACGTGACCCTGCCGCAGATCCGCGGCATGTTCAACGGCGACCAGGCCCGCAAACGCACGCTGGTGGAACACGGTTTCCGCCTGCCGTCGGCCCTCGACAACCGGCCGATGGACTTCGACGAATTCATGGGCGTGACCGGCACCATGCTGTTTACTTCCGCCACGCCGGGCCCGCTGGAAGGCCGGCTCGCCGGCGAACCCGTGCGCCAAGTCATCCGCCCGACGGGCATCCTCGATCCCGTCGTGGAGGTGAGGCCCCTGAAGAACCAGATCGACGATCTCATCGAGGAAGTCCGCCGGTGCGCGGAAAACAAAGACCGCGTGCTGGTGACGACGCTGACGAAGAAAACGGCGGAGGACCTGTCGGCCTATCTGCAGAACATCGGGATCCGCTGCAAGTACCTGCATTCCGACATCACGGCGCTGGATCGCGTGGCGATCCTCAAGGGCCTGCGCAAGGCCGACTTCGACTGCCTGATCGGCATCAACCTGCTGCGCGAAGGTTTGGATCTTCCCGAAGTGGCGCTGGTGGCCGTGCTGGACGCGGACAAGGAAGGCTTCCTGCGCAGCGAAACGTCGCTGATCCAGACGGCCGGCCGCGCCGCGCGGCATCTCCAGGGCCGCGTGATCCTCTACGCCGACCAGATCACCGACTCCATGAAGCGCATGATCGACCTGACGCGGGAACGCCGGCGCGTCCAGGAAGAATACAACCGCGCCAACGGCATTACCCCGCGGAAAATCGAAAAGGCCATCAGCGAGAGCCTGGCCCAGGCCGAAAAGGCCCGGGAGACCGAGGAATTCGTCGTGCGCGAGGCGGGGGAGGACTACGACGTGGTCCGCGCCATCGCCGAGATGGAACGCGAAATGGCCGAGGCCGCCGAGGCCATGGAATTCGAGCGGGCGGCGCTCCTGCGCGACCAGATCTACGAGCTGAAACAGGCGGAAAACCCTTTCAAGGGCACCGTGCAGGTCAAGAAACGGAAGAAGATCGCCTACCATCCGGGCCAAGGCCGCCTCGGCGGCCGGAGGAGGAAGCCATGAGCGAAGACGTGCTGCCGCTGGAACAGGATCCCGAAATCCGCGAACTGATCGCGCGCGCGCTGGCCGAAGACGTGGGCTCCGGCGACGCGACGACCTTGGCGCTGGTGGATGCGGACGCGACGGCCAGCGCCCGCATCGTGGCCCGGCACGAAGTCGTGCCGGCCGGCCTCGCGGTCGCGGCCGAAGTCTTCCGCCAGGCCGATCCGCGCCTGACGTGCGAGATGCTCTGCCCCGACGGCGAACCGGTGGGGCCGGGGACGGCCTTGCTGCGCGTGTCCGGACCGGCGCGGGCTTTGCTGACGGCGGAACGGACGGCGCTCAATCTGGCGCAGCGCATGACGGGCATCGCCACCGCCACCGAATGCCTCGTGCGGATCGTGGCCGACTACGGCACGCTGATCCTCGACACCCGCAAGACCGTGCCCGGCCTGCGGCGGCTGGACAAGTACGCCGTCAAATGCGGCGGCGGCACCAACCACCGCATCGGCCTGCACGACGCCATCCTGATCAAGGACAACCATCTCGCGTTCTGGCGGCAGAAGAACAAGGGCACGCTGGCCGACGCGGTCCGCGCCGCCCGCGCGGCCTATCCGGGGCTGAAGATCGAAATCGAAGTGGACACCTTGGATCAGCTCCAGGAAGCCTTGCCGGGCCAGCCCGACTGGGTGCTGCTGGATAACATGTCGCCGCAGCAAGTGGCCGCGGCGGTCATCCTGTGCAACGGCGCCTGCAAGACCGAGGCGTCCGGCGGCATTACCAAGGACAACGTGCGCGAATACGCCCGCGCCGGCGTCACGGCCATCTCCATCGGCGCGCTGACGCATTCCTCCCGCGCCGCGGATCTGGGGTTGGACTTCGAGTAGGCCCGATGGAATGGGGCTATCCACGGCGTTGGCTGGCGGAAACGGCGTCCACGAACGATGTCGCCCGCGACTGGGCGCTGGCGGGCGCGCCGGACGGAGCGCTGGTCGTCGCGACGCATCAGACGCGTGGCCGGGGCCGCCGCGAACGCACATGGGATTCGCCGGCGGGCACCGGGCTCTACGCCTCGTTCGTCCTGCGGCCCGATTGGCCCGCGGACCAGGCGCCGAATTTGGCGATCGTTGCGGGCATGGCGGCCTTCCGCGCCTTGGAAAGGGCCGGGGTGGCGAATCTGCGCATCAAATGGCCCAACGACGTCTTGGCCAACGGCAAAAAAATCTGCGGCGTGCTGGTCGAACCGCGTCTCGGCGCGGGGCGCATCGACTTCGCCGTGGTGGGCATCGGCATCAACGTGGGACAGGGCGCCGGCGATTTCCCGCCGGATCTGCGGCTGCCGGCCACGTCGTGCCGGCTCGAAAACGCGCCGATTTCGGTGGACGGCATGCTGGAGCTTCTGGTGCAATCGCTGTACGACGCTGTCCGGGCGCCGTTCGGCGCGCTCCGCGCCACATGGATCGCGGCCGGCGCCAAGGAACAGGAGCCCGAGCTATGAACGTCTTGGCGATCAACGTCGGCAATTCCCGCACGGCGGCGGGCTGGTTTTCCAAGGGCAGGATCCGGCGCTCGGCGCGCAGCGAAACGGCCAGTCCCGTCATCCTCGAAGCCGTGGCCAACGACGAGATGCCCGACGGCATCGTGATCGGTTCGGTGGCGCCGCGGTGGAATAAAACCTGGGCGCGGCTGGTGAAGAAAGTCTTCCCGAAGGTGCGCGTGCTCTGGATGGACCACCGGCTGGATTTCGGCATCGGCGTGGACCTGAAGCGCCCCGACCAGACGGGACACGACCGGTTCGCCGACGCGGTGGCCGCCGCGGAACTGTGCGGCGTGCCCTGCATCGCGTGCGATTTCGGCACGGCTACGACGTTCAATCTGGTCCTGCCGAAGCGCGGCTTCGCGGGGGGCGTGATCGCGCCGGGCTACGGCATGTGGTTCGACGCCTTGGCGAGCGCGGCGCAACTGCCGAAGCTGAAGCCGGGCGGCATCAAGCTCAAGACCGGCCGCAACACGGAAGAGGCCATGAGGCTCAGCGCGCGCTGGGGCTATCGCGGCATGGTGACGGAAATCCTGTGGCAACTGGGCAAGGCCTGCGGAAAGAAAGATCCCTGCATCTGCGCTACCGGCGGCTACGCCAAGTCGGTCCTGGCCGACGCGGGGCTGAAAATACCGGTTTATCCGGACCTGACGCTGCACGGCCTGGCCCGCATCTACGAGCTGAATTCCCGCTAGGTCATGCGGCCGGCCGGCTTGCCTCCGGCAAGGGCGGGGTGTATGTTGGCACCCCGATGAAACACCTGACTCCATTGACGGTGCGGCCCTACGAATGCGACTCGTACGGGCACGTGAACCACGCCGTCTACGTCAACTATCTGGAGCATGCCCGGATGCAGTTCCTGCATGCGGCGGGGTTCGACTACAAGGGAATGATCGCGGACGGGTTCTTCACCGTCATTTCCCGGCTGGACGTCTCCTACCGGGCGCCGGCCTACGCCGACGACGAACTGGCGATCGAAACGGAGGCCACGGACGTGCGTCGGATCGGCGGCACCTTCCATCAGGTCATCCGGCGGGGCGACGCGGTGGTGGCCGAAGCCGACGTCTATTGGTGCATGGTGAATGGCCAAGGCCGCCCGGCCCGGCCGCCGGAGAAGTACGATCTGCGGAGGCTCCTGTCGTGAAACGGAAACTGCGCGAACGGGCCAAAGGCCGGAAGGTTTCCAAGGGCGCCTCGGAAACGATCCAGCAGCGGTTGATGGCCGCGGACTGGTGGGCGGCGGCGTTCCAGGTGGGGCTCTACCGTTCGACGCCGACCGAGCCGGCCACGGAAGCCCTGCTGGCCGATTTGTTGGCGCGCGGCGCGCAGGTGGCCGTACCCGTGCGCCGGGGAACGAGCTATGGCTGGGGCTGGGTGGATGCGTCTACGAGCTGGAAACGGGGCGCCCACGACATCTGGGAGCCGCGGGAAACCAAGCCGGCCGCGGCGGAGGACCTGCGTTTGATCGTCGTGCCCGGCGTGGCGTTTGACGCGCAGGGCGGCCGGCTCGGGCATGGCCGCGGCCATTTCGACCGCCTGCTGGCGCGAAGCGGAGCCTTGCTGGTAGGATTGTGCTTCGAGAACCGCCTCCTGGAGGCGGTGCCCATGGAACCCCACGACGTCCGCATGGACGTCGTGGCGACGGAAAAACGGATGCTCTTCGCCCCGACGGCGGCGGCGAAAATGGAACGGTTGATCGGCTAGATGGCGGTGTTTTGGGAATGGCTGTGGCCCACGCTGACGGCGGCGGGCTTCGCGCTGATCGGATTCTTCGGTCATGCGCTGTTCGTGCGCGTCCGCGACGCGGCGGCGAACCGCGCGGCCGGCGACATCCTGCGCGATGCCCAGCGCGACGCGGAGGTGCTGCGCAAGGAAGCCCAGCTGGCCGTGCGCGACGAGCTGATGCGCAACCGCGAGAAGGCGGAGAGCGAACTGCAGCAGCGCCAACTCGTGCTCTCGGCCGCGGCCGACCGCCTGGCGAAGCAGGACGAACGGCAGGAACGCGAAAGCCATCGCCTGGAAGAACGGGCCCAGGCCCTCGACCTGCGGGCCGAACAATTGGAAAAAGACCGCGCGGCGCTGCAGGCCGAGCGGGACAAGGTCGCGCAACTGGCGGCCGATGAGCGCCGCCGGCTGGAATCCCTCGCGAATCTCACGGCGGACCAGGCCCGGCAGGCGCTGCTCGAGCGGCTCGAAGGCGAATTGACCGCCGAATCTTCCGCGCTGATCCGCAAGAAACAGGAAGACGCCTTGGCGACGGCCGAAGCGCAAGCCCGGCAGATCGTGACCGCCGCCATCCAGCGGGTGGCGGCGGACCAGGTGGCGGACGTCACGACCGTGCCCGTCCACTTGCCGGACGAGACGATGAAAGGCCGCATCATCGGCCGCGAGGGCCGCAACATCCGCGCGCTGGAGATGGCGACGGGCGTGACGGTCATCATCGACGACTCGCCGGGCGTGGTGGTGCTGTCGTCCTTCGATCCCATCCGCCGCGAGATCGCCAAGGTCACGCTCGAGCGATTGGTGGCGGATGGCCGGATCAATCCGGCGCTGATCGAGGAAATGGCCGACAAGGTCACCGCGGAACTCGACGATCTGATCCTGAAGGCGGGCGAAGAAGCCGTCGCGGCGCTGCGGCTGGCGCGGGTGCCGCTCGACCTGCTGAAATTGCTCGGCCGCCTGAAATTCCGCACGAGCTATTCCCAGAACGTCCTGCGGCATTCGGTCGAGGCCGCGCATCTGGCCGGTCTGATGGCGCCGGAAATCGGCCTCGATCCCGAAATCGCCAAGCGCGTCGCCCTGTTCCACGATCTCGGCAAGGCCGTGGACCACGAGGTGCCGGGACGGCACGCGGACATCGGCGCGGATCTGCTGGCGAAAGCCGGCGAAAGCGAAACGGTGGTGAACGCCGTGCGCGCCCACCACGGCGACGCTCCGGGCGGCGCCTATGCCGCGCTGGCCGCCGCCGCCGACGCCATCACCGCGGCCCGGCCGGGCGCTCGCGCGGAGACGACGGACCTGTTCCTCCAGCGCATGGAAAACCTGGAAGGCCTTGCCAAGACCGAGCCCGGCGTGGTGCGCAGCCTGGCCATGCAGGCCGGCCGGGAATTGCGCGTGTTCGTGGAGCCGACGGCGGTGGACGACGCGGCGGCGATCCAGCTGGCGCGCCGGGTCGCGCAGCGGATCGAAGACCAACTGGATTATCCGGGCCAGATCAAGGTCACGGTGATCCGCGAAACCCGGTGCGTGGAATATGCCCGCTAATGCGGCAGGAAACGAAGGGACCATGAAGATTCTGGTGGTGGGCGACATCGTGGGCGGACCGGGCCGGATGGCCATGGCGCGCGTGGCCACGCGCTACAAGGCGGAGGGGCGGGCGGACGTCGTGGTCGCCAACGCGGAGAACAGCGCCGCCGGACGCGGCATCACGGGCGCGCTGGCCGAAGAGCTGTTCGCGGGCGGCGCGGACGCGCTGACCATGGGCGACCACGTGTGGGACCAGAAAGAGGCGGCGGCCTATTTCGACCGGGAAACCCGCATCGTGCGGGCCTTGAACCTGCCGCCCGGCGTGCCGGGGAAGGGAGCCATCTCGATCCAGACCAAGGCCGGGCCGCTGGCGATCGTGCAGCTCATGGGGCGCACGTTCATGAACGCCTCGGCCGATTGCCCGTTCCGCACGATGGATGAATGGCTCAAGAAAAACGGGTCCCAGTACAAGCTGATCCTCGTGGACATGCACGCCGAAGCCACCAGCGAAAAGGTGGCCATGGGCAAGTATCTCGACGGGCGCGTGACGGCCGTGCTCGGCACGCACACGCACATCCAGACGGCGGACGAAGCCGTCACGGCCAAGGGCACGGCCTACATGACCGACCTGGGCATGACCGGGCCGTGCGATTCCGTCATCGGCCGCACGACCGACGCCATCCTGACGCGCTTCCTGACGGGCATGCCGACCAAGTTCGAGATCGCCAGCGGCGACGTGCGCCTGCACGGGGCGCTGCTGACGGTGGACCCGGCCACGGGCAAGGCGCTCAAGATCAAGCGCATCGAGGAAATCCTGTCGAAACCCAACGGATGAAGCGGATCCTCGTCATCAAGCTGAGTTCGCTGGGCGACGTCGCCCACGCCTTGCCCGCCGTGCGCGCGCTGAAGGAGCGCACGGGCGCGGAGATCGACTGGGTCGTGCAACCGGAATACGCGCCGCTGCTAGCCGCCTGTTCCGACGTGGCGCGGACGATCGCGTTCCCGCGGCGTAATTTCGCGCGCGGGTTCTGGCCGTTCCTGCGCGAGCTGCGGCGCGAAAAATACGACGCCGTCGTGGACTTGCAAGGGCTGATGAAGAGCGCCTTGGCCGCGCGGTTGGCGCGCGGTAAGCGGCGGGTGGGGCCGGCCTGGGCCCGGGAGGGCGCCCCGCGGTTCTACGACGCGCAGCCGGCGAAGGTCGCCGGCCCGCGGCGCCATGCCGTGGATGAACTGATGGACGTCGTCCAGCTCGTCGCCCCCGGCGCGGCGGCGCCGCCCGAACCGCAACTGGCCTTTCCGGAGGCCGAACACGATGCCGAGCCCGGTCCGCACGTGGCGTTCGCGCCGTTTTCGCGCTGGGACACGAAGGATTGGCCGGTGGAGAAATTCGCCGAACTGGGCCGGCGGCTGGCCTCGGAGATGGGGTGCCGCATCCGCATCGTGGGCGGGCGCGACAACGAGGCGGCCGGCGAAGCGCTCGCGGGCCGGATCGGCGAAGGCGCCCGGAACGTATGCGGCAAGACCGACCTGCCGGGGCTGTGCGCGCTGCTGAAGGGCATGGATCTGCTGGTGACCGTGGATTCCGGCCCGATGCACTGGGCGGATGCGCTGGGCGTGCCGCTGGTGGCGATCTTCGGCGCGACGGATCCCGCCCGCACCGGACCGTACCGCCAGTTGGCGCACGTGGTGGCGAAAGAAGGCCTGGAATGCCGTCCGTGCCACTCCCGCACCTGCGCGCGGGGCGATTTGGCCTGCCTGCGCACGCTGGACGTCGAAACCGTGTTCCAGGCCGCCTTGAAACGCCTATGAAAACCATTCTTCGCATTTGCGTCTTGGCCGCGCTCGGCGCGAACGCGGTTTGGGCCGGCAGCCCGCTGCGGGTGCCCGTGCATTTCGCGATCACCAACGACGCCGGGCTGGGCTACGAATGGTACGTGGTGGGCAGCCATCCGGACGTCGGCGCTTGGGATCCGGCGCAGGCGATCAAGCTGGCCTGGTCGACGGGCAACGTCTGGTGGGGCGACGTCGGCGTTCAGGCCGGGACGGCGCTGGAGTACAAGTTCGTGAAGCGCTCGACGGCGCCCGGCGACGTCTGCGACAGCGGCAACGGCGACTGGTGGCCCGGCGGCGCCAACCTGCAAACCAACGTGCCGGCGGAGCCCGCCGCGCCGTTTTCCGGCAAGCGCATCGAATTCTATTCCGATCTGACCAACGTGAGTCTGTTCTATTCCGTCCTCTCCGCGGCCGAGTTCGGCGCGACGGGCACATGGCATTCCGTCGGCATGACCCGGGTCGGGCCGGGCTTGCGCGCGGGCGAGGGACGGCACGTGGCGGAGGGCGTCGGGACCGAAGGCGAATGGCTGCGGTTCACGTTCAACGGCTGGCGCAACGGAACGAACGTCTGGGAAGGCGCGTGGGACGGCCAGGACTACTGGACGCCGCTGGACGCGCTGATCGTCCGCGACCGGCAGGTGTTCAACTACCTGCCGCCGTCGAACGGGGTTTCCGACAGCCGGATCGTCACCAACTACGTGGGTTCCACGGCGCCGCACGTGACGGGGCGCTGGGTGCGGGTGTATCTGCCCCGCGGCTACGCCGAGAACGCGAACCGCCGCTATCCGGTGGTCTACATGAGCGACGGGGAGAACGTTTTTCAGCCAGGCGGAACGTATGGATGCTGGAATGCGGACACGACGGCCGACGCGGAAATCCGCGGCGGGCGCATGCGGGAGAGCATCATCGTCGGCGTGCCGTCCGCGGCGAACCGGCAGACGGAATACCTGCCGCACATGGATACGGATCCCGACCGGCCGCCGGGCACGGTCGGCCGCGCCAACTATTACGCCGACTATCTGGTCCACAACGTGCGGCCGATGGTGGATTACGGGTACCGCACGAAGAACGACCGCGCGAACACGGCCTGCATCGGGTCTTCCTCGGGCGGATTGCTGGCGACGTATCTGGGCACCTGGACGAACGTGTTCGGGCTGGTCGGGGCGATGTCGGGCGTCTACAGCGCCGATTTTTGCCCGAACTTCCGGTCCTGGCTGGAATCGGCGCAGCCGCACGACGCGCGGTTCTGGATGGACGTCGGGACGGTCGGGGGCGAACTGAACATCGGCGGCATCAGCCTCTACTACGACAACTACGACCTGTATTGGTACCTGACGAGCTTCGGCTATGTCCCCAACGCCGACCTGCGCTTCATGATCGGCTGCGGCCACGACCACAACGAGTGGGCCTGGAGCCAGCGCCTGCCGCGCGTCTACCGTTTCCTGCTCGACGTGCGCGAGGAGCCGAATCCCTTGGTGGCGCCGGAACTGGAAGCCGCCGGCGCGGGCGGCGAAATCTCGTTCCCGGTTTTCGAGGGCACGGCCTACGCCGTCGAGTGGACGGACAACCTGACGAACGGCTGGACCGCCGCGACCAACTGGGCGCGCGAAACCCGCCCGTGGAGCAATCGGACCGTGAATCTCCCTGCGCTGAAACCCGCCGGCGGCTATTTCCGCGTGCGGGGCGACTGATTGACGGCCGGCCGCCGAAGGATTACAAGAATCGGAACGGATTTCAGGAGACCGCGATGAGCATGGAAATGTCGGGCAGAGTGTTGGTGACGGGCGGCAGCGGATTCTTGGGGATCAACCTGATCCGCTACCTGTTCGCCAAGGGCATGACGGACGTCCGTTCGCTGGATCTGGTCGAATTCGACTATCCCGAGAAGGACCGCGTGGATGCGGTGATCGGCGACATCCGCGACGAGGCGATGGTGGCGAAGTGCATGCAGGGAGTGAAGTACGTCGTCCACTGCGCGGCGGCGCTGCCGCTGTATTCCGAGCACGACATCTACACGACCGACGTGGTCGGCACGCGCATCGTGCTGGCCGCCGCGCACAAGGCCGGCGTCGAACGCTGCGTGATGATTTCCAGCACGGCCGTCTACGGCATTCCCGACCACCATCCGCTGGTGGAGACCGACCGGCTGATCGGCGTGGGCCCCTACGGCCGCGCCAAGATCGAAGCCGAAGGCGAATGCCTGAAGATCCGCGAGCAGGGCCTGTGCGTGCCGATCATCCGGCCCAAGTCCTTCATCGGGCCGGAGCGGCTGGGCGTATTCGCGCTGTTCTACGATTGGGCCTATACCGGCCACGGCTTCCCGATGATCGGCAACGGCAAGAATCGCTACCAGCTGCTGGACGTCGACGACCTCTGCGACGCGATCTGGCTGACGCTGACGCTGGACAAAGCCAAGGTCAACGACGTCTTCAACATCGGCGCGAAAGACTTCCGGACGATGCGCGAGGACTACCAGGCGGTGCTGGACGAGGCGGGCCACGGCAAGAAGATCCGCGGGTTCCCGGCGGCGCCGATGATCTGGACGCTGCGGTTCCTGGAACTGCTCCGGCTGTCGCCGCTCTACAAGTGGGTCTACGAGACCGCCGCGGAGGATTCCTTCGTCAGCATCGAGAAGGCGGAAAAAATCCTCGGTTACCGGCCGAAGTATTCGAACCGGCAGGCGCTGGTGCGCAACTACCATTGGTACGTCGACCACCTGGACCAGTTCAAAAACGCCAGCGGCGTGTCGCACCGCGTGCCTTGGAAGCAGGGCATCCTGCGGCTGGCGAAGCTGTTCTTCTGAGCATGAAGGGCAAGGAGCCGGCCAAGGTCGAATTGCGCTGTCCCGCCTGCGGGCAGGATGCGTGGCTTTCGCGCAAGCCGAAGTACGACGGCTTTACGAAGGTCGGCGAGACGCTGAGCTGCGCGCTGTGCGGCCACGCGTTCGCATCCGAAGACGAGATCCCGTTCAAGGACAACCGGCCGAAGGTGTTTTCCGACGCCGACCGGCCGCGGCCGGTGAAGGTCTTTCGCGAGGACGAAAAGGGGAAGATGTGCCGCTATTGCGCGGAATACGTCGTGAACCCGTTTTTGCAGCGCTGCGGCCTGCACCGCTGCGAGGTCGAGGCGACGGACACCTGTCCGCACTTCCGGCCCAAGCCGGAACCGCCGGCGGCCGCCGCGGAGACGGATGCCCCCAATCCGCTGCGGCTGTGAACGCGACCGTTTTACGTAGAACGTAAAAAGTTTCGGGAAGTTTTACGTAGAACGTAAAAACTTTTTAGGCGGGGCTAGTAGCCGCCCACGTTGCCGGGGAGAGCGGGGGCGCTTTCCCAGGACTGGGGCATGTTCCACGGCAGTTCGGATTCGTCGGAGGGGGTGGCGCAACCGGCGGCGGCGAGCGCCAGGCCCGCCGCGGCGACCAGCGCCAGCAAGCGACGGAAACGAATCACGGCCAGATGGACGGGACGGCCGAGTAGTAGCTGATTTCGGCGGCCTGCAGGCTCACCACCGCGAGCAGCAGCAGCAGCGCCACGAGGGTCAGGGCGGACAATCCGTTAGTAGAGAACATGGTCGCCCTCCTTGACGGTGGCCTTCTGGTAGTCGGGCAGGACTTCGGCGATGGAGACGTCGTCGCGCACGGCGCTGATCTTGATCTTGCCGACCATGTCGTCGCCGCGGTGGACGATCATTTCGGCGGTGGCCTGGACGCCGTCGTTGGAACCGATGTCGATGACGACGAAGTTCCAGTCCTTGTTGGCGTAGACGATGGTGCCGGTGGTGCCGGGCTTCATCGTGATTTCCTTGTGCAGTTCCTTGTCGCACTTCTCGAGCTGGACTTCGAGGACGGACTTGTCTTCTTCGAGCTGGGCGACCTGGTCCTGGAGGCCGGCGATCTGGGCATTCAGCTCGGCGACCTGGGCTTCGAGGGAGGCCTTTTCATCCTCGAGGCCGGCGATCAAGTTGCTCTTTTCGAGGAGTTCCTGATCCTTGGCGCGGATGGTTTCGTTGAGCTGGACGATCTGGGTGCGGGCGTCTTCGAGCTGGGCCTTGGTGCTTTCCAGCTCGGCGCGGGTGTTTTCGAGATCCTGGCGGGTGTTCTCCAGATCGGTCTGGGTGAACTGCCAGCCCTGGAGGACGGCGTTGGCGACCTGGTTGGCCTTGTTCAGCTCGCTGTCGAGGCGGGGCAGGTCGACCTTGTCGCCGATCTTGAGGTTGTTGGCGTTGAAACCGGACTGGGCCTTGATCTCGTCGGTCAGGAGCGACTGCGGGCCCTTGAGGGTGGCGACGACGCGGTCGATGCCGCTTTCGAGCTTCTGGGTCCGTTCTTTGATCAGCGTCCGTTTGGGGAAAAGAACGGCGGCCTGGATCACCAGCGCGGCGATGCTGACCAGCAACACGATGATTACGAGCGGCTTCAACAGTTTAGCCATGATTTCCTCCAAAACGTTTAGTGCGGGCATTGTGGGACAAAGGCAGCGGGATGTCAAACGCCAAAAGGCAATTCCGACGATCCGCGGGACGCGGATGGGTCAGTAGAGGAGGATGTCGGCCCATGCGCGTCCTTCGGCGGTGAATTGCCAGGTGCCGCCGCTTTGGGCGAAGTAGCGCCGGCCGTTGTTGCCGAGCACGGCGGGATCGACCCGCAGGACGGCCTGGCGCTGGTTGCCGAGCCGGGCGGTTTCGGCCGCGGTGGCGTTGCGGCCGGCGAGGGGCAGGCCGGATTCGGACAGTTTCAGGAAAAGCGGACCGCCGTCGTGCGGGGCTCCTTGCCACAGGGCCGGAAAGCGGCGGAAATAGTCCGGCGTTTTGCCGCGCAGCACGACTTCGCAGGCAACGGGCACCGCCGCCAGATGCGCGGCCATGGTCAGGCCCGGATCGCGGGAGTGGGCGGCATAGAAAACGAGCGGATCGATGGCGAACAGGTTGTGGCCGTGGTAGTTCCCGAAATCGGGGGAGAGCTTTTCCTCGCGGTGCTTGATCTCGTAGCGGGAGTTCAGCAGCAGGCCGATTTCCCAGTGCAGATGGCTGCGCTCGCGCGGGATGGGCGGCTGGGTGCTGCTGGTGTTGCCGAGGGTGCCGATTTCGTCGCCGGGCTCGACCGCGTGGCCGGGGCGGATGCCGAAGCGGACGTCGGCGAGGTGGCCATAGAGGGTATAGACCGTGGCCGGCACGCTGGTGCCGTCGCGTTTCTCGACCTGGCCGAGGGACGGGTCGGGATGCTCGATCACGACGTATTTGCCGTAGGTGGATTTGCCGCCGACGGTGTTCACGAACGCGACGCGGCCGGCGGCGACGGCAAAGACCGGATCGGTCGCGACACCCTTGCGGTCGCGCTGCGTGGCGGCGATGTCCACGCCCTCGTGGAACACGGGCACCAACCGTCCACCGCGCAGGCCCGTGCGGGTGGAGCCGAACTTGGCGGATTCCAGCCGGCCCGAGCCGGTGGGTTGCAGGACGCCCGGTTCGTCCGGATTCAGAAGATTCTGCTGCGGAGTGGGCGTGGCCAGCCGCTGCCAGACGGGCGGCGGCGGCCGCGGCGGTTCGGGGGCTTCCGCCGCGACGGGCTCGGGCGCGGCCGGCAGGCGGCAACCGCCTTGGCGGAGGGCCAACCAGCGGAACAAAAAGAAATCCAGCGCCAACAGGGGAACGATCCAGACCAGATGGCGCAGAGGGGACTTGCGCGCGGGCATTCGCATGGCCGGTCAGACGGCCATGATGTCTTTTTCTTTGGCGGCGACCAGTTCGTCCACCTTCTTGGAGTAGGAATCGGTGTACTTCTGCACCTCTTCGAGCGCGCGGTCGCGGTCGTCCTGGCTGATGGTCGCGGCTTTTTCGAGGGCCTTGACGGCCTCGTTGGCGTCGCGGCGGACGGCGCGCAGGGCCACGCGGGCTTCTTCGCCCATGCGGTTGGCCACCTTGGTCAGTTCCTTGCGGCGCTCTTCGCTCAGCTCGGGAATCGGCACGCGGATGATGCGGCCGTCGTTGAGCGGGGTCACGCCGATGTTGGCGGCGAGGATGGCTTTTTCGATGGCCGGCAGGGAGGAGGGGTCGTAGGGCTTGATGACGATGAGGCGCGGCTCGGGCGTGCTGATCAGGGCCATCTGGTTCAGGCGGGTCTGCGCGCCGTAGCAGTCGGCGCTGATGTGGTCCACGAGGCTGGTGGAGGCCTTGCCGGTGCGCAGGCCGGAGAGGCCTTGCTGCAGGTGGGCAACGGCTTTTTCCATCTTGTCGTCGGCTTCGAGCAGGACGTCGTCGGCGGATTCGTACATGGCGGGATCCTTTCGATCGGTTTTCAGGCGGTGACCAAGGTGCCGGCTTTTTCGCCGCGCACCACGCGGAGCAGTTCCCCGCGCTTGAAGAAATCGAACACGAGTATAGGGATTTGGTTGTCCATGCAAAGCGAAAAGGCCGCGGCGTCCATGACCTTCAGCCGCCGCGCGAGCGCATCGGAATAGGTCAAGCGGTCGAACTTCACGGCCTTGGGGTTCTTCACGGGGTCGGCGTCGTAGATGCCGTCGACCTTGGTGGCCTTGAGGAGGACCTGGGCGCCGATTTCGGCGGCGCGCAGGGCGGCGGCGCTGTCGGTGGTGAAGAACGGATTGCCGGTGCCGCCGCCGATGACGACGACGGTGCCGGCCTCGAGCAGCTCGAGGGCGCGGCGGAAGGTGTAGAGCTCGCACAGCGCCGGCATGGCGGTGGCGGAGAGGGCCTTGGCCGGCACGCCGGCGGCCTCGAGGGCGGACTGCAGCGCGAGGCTGTTGATCATCGTGGCCAGCATACCCATGTTGTCGCCGTGGGCGCGGCCGAAACCGCGGTCCTGGCCTTTCAGGCCGCGGAAGATGTTGCCGCCGCCGATGACGACGCCGACCTGCACGCCCAGTTGCCGGACGGCTTTGATCTGCGCGGCCATCGCGGCGAGGATGGCGTCGGAAAGGCACTCGCCCGACGCGGAATCGCGGAGGACTTCGCCGCTGAGCTTGAGGAGGATCCGACGGTATTTGGCTTTCTTCATGGGGTTGCTCCGGGGGTTAGAAATGGTGGCCGGGGATCGAACAGGTCGGGAGGACGTCCGCGCCGTCGCCGAGGGCGTAGGCGCCGCCGGACGGACAGACGGGGAGGGCGGGCAAATAGTCCGGCACGAGGTCTTCCGGGGCGCGGGGCGGCGCGCCTTTTTCGGCGGCGTAGTTGCGGCTGGCGACGCGGAGGGCTTCCAGCTGCATGGCGCAGCGGGCCGCGCGCTTCCGCTGGACGTTCTGCCGGACGGACGGGACGGAGATGGCCGCGACCAGCAGCGCGAAGGCCACCACGATCGTCAGCTCGACGACGCTCATGCCGCGGCGGCCGTTCATGGCCGGTGTTCCTCGAGGCGGGCGCGGACTTCCGCGGAAATCGGCACCGGCTGGCGGTTCTTGAAATCGTAGTGCACGACGACGGAGTTGCCCTTGGCGCCCAGTTGGCCGTTCTGCCAGGCTTCCTGGTAGACCGTGAAGGACGTGCGGCCGACCTTGGCGACGTACGTCCGGATCTCGATGTCCGCGCCCAGCAGCATCGGCACGAGGAAATCCACGTCGATGTGCGCCATGATCAGGTTCCAGTTCTCGAACTTCATCTCCGGATTGAAGAAGCGGAAAAACGGATCGCGGCCCAGCTCGAACCAGATGGGCAGCCGCGTGTTGTTGATGTGGCGCAGGCCGTCCACGTCGCCGAAGCGGGGAGTGATGGTTTTGGTGAACATGATGGGGCGGGACCTCGGTTGATCGGCGCGATTTAACGGAGAACGGGGCGAAGAGTAAAGATGAAAGCGCGCCGGCCGCCGCCGCCGCCCGTAAAAAAGGCTTCACCGGCCGGCGCAATCCGCTAGAGTGCGCCGGAATCCAAAGGACTTCGCGACATGCTGACGACCAAACGCTTCGACTACGTGCCGTTCGACCGGGTGCATCTGCACCCCTCGGTGGCCAACCACCGGCCCCTCAACGAGGCCAAGGTGGCCCATTACGCCGAGGACATCCTCCGCAACGGACTGCTGGAGCCCATCGTGGTCTGGGAACGCAATCCGGGCGAGTTCTTCCTCGTCGGCGGCTTCCACCGGCACAACGCCATCCGGCGCATCCGGGCCCAGAATCCGGGCTACTTCGACCGGGTGGACGTGCGCGTCGTCCACGGCGAACTCGACGAGATCCAGGCCCTGAACCTCAAGCTGAACGCCGACCGCCTCGACGCGCGCATCACGGACTACTTCGACGCCGTCATCTTCATGGCCAACGCGAACTGGGACGTCCAGCGCATCGCGCGGTTCCTGGACAAGAGCGCGGCGTGGATCGAAGACATCTTGCGCTATGCGCCGGGCATGGATTCCCGCGTGCGCCGCATGCTCGAAGCCGGCGAGATCAGCTGGGCCAAGGCCAAGGAGGTCTGCAAGGCGGTTCTGGCCGCGCCGGCCGGCCAGGAGCGCGCCGCCCTCGACGCCGCGCTGGCCCGCCTCCGGACGCCCGCCGAAAAAGCGCCGCGGCTGCTGACCTACCGCGCCGCCGCCAAGCGCCTGAAAGCGCGAAAGGAACCCTTCCGGGTCACGGGCGAAGACCTCGCGGCTCTCCTGCAGGTTCTCCGCGGCAAGACCGCGGCGCCGGAAACGGTGGAGCGGGTCCGCGCCGCTTTCCCGGGCCTGCTGGATTCCTGACCCTTTTGGCTTGTTTGGCGGGGTGGGGGGGAGTAAGAAAATCCGTCATGAAACTTCCGATCCATTTGCTGGGCGCGGCGTTGCTGCTCGCGGCCGGCTTCGGCGGCAGCGGCTGCCTGCTGGTGCGCAAGGGGGCCGCCAAAATCGTCACGCCGGTGGCCATGGAACTCTCCGACGGTTTCATGCGCCAGACCGACGTGGAACTGGTGCGGGAGGGCGCGCCCGCGTTCCTCCTGATGCTCGACGCCCTCGCCGAAGCGCATCCCGAAAAACCGGCCGTCCTGATCGCCGCCGCGGAAGCGCAAATGGCCTATGCCATGGGATTTCTCGACAAAGCGCAAAAGGAACGCGCGAAGACCATGTTCCTGAAAGCGAAAACCTACGGGCTGCGCGCCTTGTCGTTCCGCAACCGCCGATTCGCCCGCGCCCTGGAGGGCGGGTCCTACGAGGATTTCGTCCACGCCTTGGGCCATTTCCGGAAGAAGGACGCCGACGCCTTGCTGGCGACGGCCACGTCCTGGGTCATGTGGATCATCGCGTCGTCCGATTCGCCCGCGGCGCTGGGCGACATGCCCAAGGTTCTCGCCATGATGGAGCGGGTCAAGGAACTGGATCCCCGCATCCGCCAAGGCGGCGTGGACCTGTTCTACGGCATCTACTACACGGTGCTGCCGCTCGGCGGCGGGCGCGATCTCGCCAAGGCCCGGCGGCATTTCGAACGCAGCATCGCCGTCGCCGGTCCCGACTATCTGCTGAACCGCGTGACGTTCGCCGAGTACTACGCCCGCTATGCCCTCGACCAGGAGCTGTTCGAGCGCACCTTGCGCAACGTGCTCGCGGCGGATCCGGCCGTGCCGGAATTCACGCTGATGAACGCCGTGGCCCAGACGCGCGCCCGCGCCTTGCTGGCCCAGATGGACGATCTGTTCTAGGAAGAAAGGGGCGAGCCCAGATGAAATGCGGTTGGCGGAATTTCCTCGCGGCGGTTTGCGCGTGCGGCCTTTGGGCCGGCGCCGCCGCCGCCCAGACGACCCTCAAGCTGGCCACCATGGCGCCCGACGGCAGCATCTGGATGCAGGCGCTGGCCGACGCCAAGGCGGAGATCGAAACGGCCACCGCCGGCGCCGTGAAGGTCAAGATCTATCCCGGCGGCATCATGGGCTCCGAGCAGGACGTGCTCTTCAAGATCAAAACCGGCCAGCTCCACGGCGGCGGCTTCCTTGGCTACGCCATCAACGTCGTCTGTCCGGACGTCGGCGCCCTGATGTTTCCGATGGTCTTTCGGAACTACGACGAAGTGGACCGCACGCTTGAAGCGATGCGCCCGTTCCTGGACGGCCGGACGCGGGCCGCCGGATTCGAGGCGCTGGGCTGGACCGAGGTCGGCTTCAGCTATGCCTACAGCGTGAAACCCATACCCAGCCTGGAAGCCCTGCGGGCCACGAAAGTCTGGGGGTTGGATTCGCCGATGTTGATGGAACTGCTGGGGGCCGCGGGCATCGCCAGCATTCCGGTCGACGTCACCGACGTCCTCACGGCGCTGCAGACCGGCCTGCTGGATACCGTGTTCGGTCCGCCGACGGCCGCGATCGCGGTGCAGTGGCACACCAAGATCCGCCATGCCAACGCGCTGCGCCTGACCTACGCCCTCGGCGGCGTCTTCCTGTCCTCCGCCGCCTGGAACGGCTTGCCCGCCGCGCACCGGGAAACCGTCAAGGCCATCTTCGACAAGCATTGCCGGCAGTTGACGCCCAAGGTCCGCCAAAGCGACGTGGAGGCCTTGGAGTTCATGCGGACCCAGGGCGTCCAGATCGCCGAAACGACGCCCGAAACGCGCGCCGCGTTCGAACAGGTGGCCGCCACCGCGCTCCAAAAGGTGAAAGGCCGGGATTTTTCGGCTGCGGCCTGGGATCTGCTCCAGCAAACGCTGCGGGAAATTCGGGGACCATGAGCGGTCGCAGCGAAAAGGCGTTCCGCGTCGTCTGCCGCTGGACCGATCGTCTCGAACGCCTGCTGCTCGCCCTGCTGGTCGCGGGCATGGTGGGGTTGGCCGCGATCCAGATCGTCTTGCGCAACGTGTGGCACGCGGGCTGGGTCTGGGCGGAGCCGCTGCTGGGCATGGGGCTGCTCTGGTTGACCATGCTGGGCGCATTGGCCGCCGCCGGCCGTGGCCGGCACCTGTCGATCGATCTGGCCGAGGCGCTCCTGCCGCGCCGGGCCGCGGCCGGCCTGGCCCGGTTCATGGCGCTGTTCGCCGCCGTCGTGTGCGTCCTGCTGGCCTGGGCCGCCGGCCGCTACGTGGGCTTCCAGCGCGAGTTGGATCCCAGCCGCCTGCTGGGCTGGCCGGTCTGGAAATACCAGCTGATCATCCCCGTGGCGTTCTGGCTCATGGCGCTGCGGTTCGCCGTGCGCGCCGCCGTGCCCGCGGCGTGGTGGGCGCTTCCGGGCGACGAGGTTCTGCCGGGCGAGGGGAGGGCGGCCCCATGATCGGATTCGTGCTGGCCTGCGCCCTGCTGGGGGCGCCGATGTTCGCCGTGTTCGGCGCGCTGGCGATGATTTCCTACCGCGCGGCCGGCATGGATTTCTCCATCGTCGTGGGCGAACTGACCCGGCTGGCGCGGATGCCCATGCTGCAGGCCCTGCCGATGTTCGCGCTGGCCGGCTACGTCCTGGCCGGCAGCCGGGCGTCCGAACGGCTGCTGCGCCTGACGCGGGCGGCGTTCGGCTGGATGCCCGGCGGCCTTGCCATGGTCTGCGTCGTCCTGTGCACGTTCCTGACCGCGTTCACCGGCGCCTCGGGCGTCACGATCGTGGCGCTGGGCGGCTTGCTGCTGCCGGCGCTGCTCAAGGACGGCTACCGCGAAAAGGCCGCGCTGGGCCTCGTCACCAGCGGCGGCAACATGGGCGTGCTGTTCGCGCCGAGCCTGCCGCTGATTCTCTACGCCATCATCGCGCAGCCGATCTCGCGGGAGGTCACGATCGCCGCGCTGTTCCGCGCCGGGCTGCTGCCGGGGCTGTTGGCGCTGGCGGCGCTGTGCGGCTACGGCATCTGGGCCGGATTCCACGCGAAAATCCCGCGCCGGCCGTTCGCGGTGCGCGAACTGGTGGCAGCCGCGAAAGAGTCCAAGTGGGAAATTCCGCTGCCGTTCGTGGTGCTGGGCGCCATCTACGGCGGCTGGCTGGTCGCCAGCGAAGCCGCCGTCCTGACCGCCGCCTACGTGCTGGTCGTCGAAGGATTCGTCTACCGGGAAATGCCCTTGCGCAAACTGACCGGCATCGTCCGCGACACCGTGGTGCTGGTCGGCGGCGTGCTGCTGATTCTCGGCATGGGCATGGCCATCACGAACTACCTGATCGACCAGGAAGTGCCGCAACTCATTCTCGAGTGGGTGGGGGCGCGCATCCGGAATCCGCTGGTCTTCCTGATGGCCCTGAACCTGTTTCTGCTGGTCGTGGGCTGCGTCATGGACATCTATACCGCCACGATCGTCATCGTGCCGCTGCTGGCGCCGTTGGCGGCCCGGTACGGCATCCACCCGGTGCATCTGGGCGTCATCTTCCTGGCCAATCTGGCCATCGGCTACAGCACGCCGCCGGTCGGCATGAATCTGTTCATCGCCGCCATGCGGCTCCACAAGCCCCTGATGAAACTGGCAGCCGCCTCCCTGGTCCTCATGGGACTCATGCTGGGCATTCTGGTGCTGATCACCTATTGGCCCGCGCTCAGCTTGGCGCTGGTCCGCTAGGTCGGCCGAAGAAGAGATCAAGGGGGGCGGAGCAGGGCAGGGGGAGGGTGGCGCCCCCCTGCCCCGGTCTCAAAATGGATCAAGATATCAATGGGCCATCGCCGTACCCGGCAAGGCGCCGGGTCTGACGTTCCAGGTGGTCTCGGACCTACGCCAGGGCTCGGCAAGATTCCCGCCTCGGTAAACATGGCTCGCCGGTGTTCATCCAACCGCCTTGCGAACGCACGGATAAAACCGCATCGAGATAATACGGTCAGATGATCTGACGAAATCAGGCGGCATGCGGCGAATGTTCCAGCAGATGCGCATTCGCGCAGCGCGCAGATATTCACGTCGTTAACAGGCTTATCCACAAAGTTATCGTCGGGGTCGAAACGCCGACATCCCGGGCCGGCCCACAACATATAGGGATCACGCATATCCACTAAGCAACATAATATGTATTATGCGACGATAATGGATTGCCCGTGGCAGGGGTTTGGAGCCCAACGTCTGATCATTCCCTGAAGTAAGCGCTTCCGATTCTCCGTCGGCGCAAAGAAATGGCCCGGATCCGCCGAAGCAGATCCGGGCCGATCGACCTGTCGAGGTCGCTTATTCTTGCGCGACGAAGGAATCCTTGCCGACGCCGCAGACGGGACAAACCCAGGAATCCGGGATGTCTTCGAACTTCGTGCCGGGCGCGATGCCGCCATCCGGATCGCCGACGGCCGGGTCATACACGTAGCCGCACACGGTGCACAGGTATTTCATGGATCTCCTCCTGGGTTGGGTTTTGTTTCTTAAAGGATCGTTTCGCGGTTCTGCTGGGTCCGCAACCGGGCCAACAGCCCCTTGATGTCCTGGGACCGGGCCTTGCTGCAGACCAGCGTCACGCCTTCGGCCTGGACGACCACCAGGTCGTCCACGCCGACGAGCGCCGTCAGCCGGCCATCGCTGACCACGATGTTGCGGGCGCTGTCCAGCGCCTCCACGTCGCCCTTCGTGGCGTTGCCTTGGCCATCCTTGGGCAAATGGGATTCCAGCGCCGGCCAGGAGCCGACGTCGTCCCAGGCGAAGGTGCCTTTGCAGACCACGAGGTTGCGGGCTTTTTCCATGACCGCGTAATCGATGGAAATTTTGTCCAAACCGGGAAAATCGCGTTCCAGCGCCGCCTGGAACGCGGCGTCGTCCGAACAAGCCGACCAGGCTTCGATCCGTTCCGCCAACGCCGGCCGGAATTCCTCAAAGGCCTTGAGGATGTTGCGGACGGACCAGACGAACATCCCGGAATTCCAGGCATAGCGCCCGGTGGCCAAGTAGCCGCGGGCGGTTTCGGCGTCGGGCTTTTCCACGAAGCGCCGGACCTGGAAAAATTCGACGTCGCCCGATTTCCGCCACCGGTCGCCGGCCTCGATGTAGCCGTAGGCGCTGCTGGGTTCCGATGGATTGATCCCGATGGTCATCAGCACGTCGTTTTGCGCGCACAATTCCATGCCCCGTTCCAGGATGTCCCGGAACGTCGGCAGGTTGCCGATCACGTGGTCGGCGGTCAGGACGCAGAAGACCGCTTCGGGATCGCGCCGCTTGATCCAAGCGGCGCCGGCGGCGATGGCCGCCGCCGTGTCCCGCCCCACGGGCTCGCCCAGGACGCCGACCGGACTCCCCTGCCCCAGCATTTCGCGGATCGGAGCCACCAGGGATTCGTTCGTGACGATCAGGATCCGATCGGGAGCAACCAAGCCGGCCAGGCGGTCGACCGCCTGCAGGATCAAGGGCTTGCCGCCCGCCAGATCCAGCAATTGCTTGGGCCGTCGGGCCGTGCTCAGCGGCCAGAACCGCTCCCCTTTCCCGCCGGCCATGATGACCGCATAGGCATGTTGCAGATTTGCCATGACTTTCCCGGATTTTCCACGTCGCGGAAAAATGTTCAACGCTATTTCCGTGCCGAAATTTCGGAGGTCGGCACGGTGGCCTTGCCCGGCATCGGCCGCTATGGCGATGCGTCCTCGGGACGGGCGTTCGACAACGCCGCTTCCAGCTCTTTGCGGGCGTCTTCCAGCTTCTTTTCCAGGACGCGGGCTTCTTCGGTCAAGCGCGCCATGCGTTCCTCGGCCGCCTGGCGGGCGGACCTTTCGGCCTCGATCCGCGCGGCGTCTTCCGCCGGTTTCGCGGCAGTCGGTTCGGCGGGCGGGGCCGGCAAGGTCGCTTCCGGCTTCTGGCTTTCCAGGCGGCGCAGGTCTTCCGCCACGCGCGCCATTTGCTGTTCGGCCTCGCGCCGCGCGGCCTCTTCGGCGACCAAACGCGCCGCGGCCGCTTCGGCGATGAGTTGTCCTTGCCGGGCGGCATCCCGGGCGGCGCGCAACTCGGCTTCCCGCCGGGCGTTTTCGGCCGCGGCTTGCGCAGCCAGTTCGGCCACCCGGGCCGCCGCCTGCATTTCGGCTTCTTGCTGGATCCGGATACGGTTGGCTTCGGTCTGCAAATTCAGGATTTCGCTCTCCAGCCGGGCAATATTCCGTTCGACCGTTTGGCGCGATTGCTCCTCTTGGGCCAGCATCCGGGCGGCTTCGCCCGCCATTTCATTGCCGCGCACGGCCATTTCGCGGGTGATCCGCAACACTTCGTCCTGCTGGGCGGCTTGAGCTTCCAGTTGCGCCTGGCGCGCGGCGGCCCGGGCCGCTTCCTGTGCGGCCATTTCGCTGCGGATTCGTTCGAGGGTCGCCGCTTTTTCGGCTTCGATGGTTCGCACTTCGGCCTCGGCGGTGCTTTGGCGCGCGGCAAGTTCGGCCAGTTGACGCTCCGCGGCCTGGCGGCGAGCCTGCTCCACCGCGATGATGCGTTCGAGTTCCTGGGCCTCGCGGATGGCGTTTTCGGCCTGTCGCTTTTCCGCGGCGATCCGTTCCGCCTCCTCCTGCAAGCGGCGGGCATCGGCTTCGGCCTGCGCGGCAATGGCCCGGGCTTGCGCCTCGGCTTCCTCGCGGGCGCGGGCCTCGGCCTTCCGGCGCTCCCGTTCCGCCTGCGCGGCGGCCTTGGCGGCCCGAGCCTCTTCTTCGGCGCGACGCTCCGCTTCGAGACGCGCCTGCTTTTCGGCAGATCTCCGTTCCTCTGCTTCGAGCTTCGCCTTCCGTTCGGCCGCAGCCTTCTGTTCGGCGGCAATGCGGCGGGCATCGGCTTCGGCCTGCGCGGCAATGGCCCGGGCTTGCGCCTCGGCTTCCTCGCGGGCGCGGGCCTCGGCCTTCTGGCGCTCCCGTTCCGCCTGCGCGGCGGCTTTGGCGGCCCGAGCCTCTTCCTCGGCGCGGCGTTCGGCTTCTAGACGCGCCTGCTTTTCGGCCGCCTTCTTTTCCTTGGCTTCCAACTTGGCCTGTTCTTCTTGGGCCAGGCGCTGGGCTTCGGCGTTCGCTTCCGCTTCGGCTTTCTGGCGTTCCCGTTCCGCTTGTGCAACGGCTTTGGCCTCTTCTTCGGCGCGGCGCTCGGCTTCGAGGCGCGCCTGCTTTTCGGCCGCCTTCCGTTGCTTGGCTTCCAGTTTGGCTTGCCGTTCGGCTTCCGCCTTCTGTTTGGCGACCGCGGCTTTATCCTTCGCTACGGCTTCTTCGCGGGCCCGTGCGGCGGCCTTGGCGGCCTGCGCCTCTTTTTTGGCGCGCTTCTTGGCCTCCAACCGGGCCTGTTTTTCCGCGGTTTTATTGTCGGCAGCCTCGGCCGGAGCGGCCTGTTCCGCAGTCGGCGGGGGGGCCTCCACGGAAGGCGGCAGCACGACTTCAAATCCTCCCTCTCCTCCTCCGGCGTCCAGGATCTTCGCCTCGATGAGCGGCGGCGATTCGCCCGTTTGCTCTGCCGCCGGGGTTGCTTCAGGATGCGGCGCAAAAGCATCCACCCATTGTTCGCGACCGGCTTCTTCCGTACGGATAAAGCAGGCATCGACGACGACATGGAATTCTCCATCCGTCTGATCGACGATTCCCGCAAAGAAATAGTCCCGGCTAGGATCGAGGTTTTGGAACGGCCGGGTCAAATGGGCGGGAACCCAAACCAAGCCGGCGCCGGCCAATTTCATGGCGCGATGCCGAACGCCGTCTCCGAGTTTTTTCGCCGGTCCCGAAGGCGGAGTCTCGATTTTGTCCGGAAACGAGATCGCGCGCGCCCACCAATTGCCGGGATTCGCCTGGAGCTCGGCCGCATCGACTTTGGCATAGGCCGCCATGTCCGGCCGCGCCGCCGCTTGATGGGATGCCGATCCCACCCATCCCAGCATGATCGCCAAGCACACGTATTTCGGTTTCATCGGCATGCCTCTTCTCTCGAAAAACCGCTTCCGGCTTCTGGACCGCGGCCATCCGCAATGATCCTACATGGGTTGGCTGGACTTGCAAAGGGCTTTCGCGGGGTTGGCCATCAATAGGACATGGGTTGCGCCCACTCGGGATCGGCTCCGGAACCCGCCGGCAAGAGTAGCGGTAGTGGCGGGGAAACCTGGCCGGCGGCACTTGGGGTGCGGCGGGTGTCCTGCGCCTCGGCGGCGCGGCTCGCCCGACGCGCCAGCCGTTCCTGCCGGTCGCGCTCTTCCTCCAGTAGAGCCTGTTGCCGGACTTGCCGCTCGGCTTCGGCCTGCTCTGCCCGCACCGTGGCGGCCTTGGTTTTCTCGGCCTCGGCGGCGAGCAAAGCCGCGGTGGCCGCCGCCTTGCGGTCGGCTGCGGTTTTCAGGCGGCGCTCCTGCGCCGCGCGCTGGACGCGGGCCGCCGCGGCTTGTTTTCGCAAGGATTCCGCTTCGCGTTTGGCCTGCGCCGCTTCGCGTTCTTTTTGCTTGGCGGCCAGCGCTCGAGCCGAGCGCTGGGACGCGGCCTGCCGCGCGGCTTCGCGTTGGGCGGTTTTCTCGGCGGCGGATCGGGCCCGTGCGTACTCCCGGGCCAATTGCTTCTCGGTTAATCGGCGCTCGCGTTCGGCCTGTTGCGCTTCCTGTTCGATCCGGCGGATGTCCCGAGCCGCGCGCCGGTCGTATTGTTCGCGCTCGCGCTGTTTGCGGGCGGCCGTTTGCCGGACCTGTTCCCGCTCCCAGGGGGTCGGTTCCGTGCTGACCAGCGACACCACGTTCGGCCTTCCCGTGGTATCCGGAACGGGCTTGCGCGACTGCGGAGACGCGGGCCCGGAATGGGCGCAACCCAGAATGAAGCCCGCCATCCAAACGCCGGCGAAGGCCAAGATTGACCGCGGCCGCCGCGGGGATTCGAAGCCGCCTAGAACTGGACCGGCTGCATCCATTCGGGCAATTCGCCGGAATCGATGGCCTTTTGCAATTCTTCCGCAGCCTGGATCTTCGCTTTTTCGGCCTGGGCTTTCTTCTCGGCCGCTTCGGCTTGGGCGGCGGCTTTCGCGGCTTCCTTGGCGGCGCGCTCGGCCTCGAGCTGCGCCTTTTTCTCGGCGGCAGCCTGCTTGCGTTTTTCAAGTTCCGCTTCTTTTTCCGCCTGGGCGGCCAGCCGTTTCCGATTCGCCTCTTCCGCCTTTTCGTCCTTCGCGGATTCCGCGGAAGCCGGTTCGGGCTGCGCCAGTTCCGGGGCCGGTTCTGCGGCCGGCAGCGCCACGACCGGAGCCAAGCCGTTCTTGATTTCCGTCTTGGTGCGCTGGGTCTGGTTTTCCAGTTGGCGGGTTTCCGATTCCACCTGGGCCATTTGGCGTTCGATTTCCTCGGCGGCGGCTTTTTCTTCCGCAATGCGCGCGGCGGCGGCTTCGGCTTCCCGGCGTTCGAATTCGGCGACTTCCTGGGCGATGCGGATGGATTCTTCCTGCCGGGCCTTTTCGGCGGCCAGCTGGGCTGCGCGCTCGGCGGCGGCCGCGGCGGCCTTGGCGGCAACTTCTTCCTGCATCTTCTGCAGCGCCGCTTGCTTGGATTCCTCCACGGCGCGCAGCGCCGCTTCGGCTTCCGCCTTGCGGGCGACCATCTCCGCCAACCGTTGTTCGGTCGCGATCCGCTTCGCGGCGGCCGCTTCCACCTGCTTGCGGAGCTCTTCGGCGCGGCGCATGGCCAATTCAGCCTGTTTTTGCTCCTCGCGGATGCGTTCTTCGGCGATTTTCTGCTGCTTGCGGGCTTCGGCTTCCGCCTTGCGGGCTTCCGCCTGCGCCTTGCGTTCGGCGAGTTCGCGCGCCTCGGCTTCCGCTTCGGCTTTCTCGCGCTCGGCGCGCTCGCGGGCGATCTGGGCGCGCCGGGCTTCCTTTTCGGCGCGCTTGGCTTCCTTGGCGGCCTTGGCCTCGGCGATTTCGCGTTCGCGCTCGGCGATGGCCGCCATTTTCCGGATGCGGGCCAGTTCTTCCTTGGTCGGCTCCACGCTGACCATCGGCACGACTTCGGGCTGCCCCGTCAGCGGCATGACCAGCATGCTGCTCGGCGGCGGAGCCACTGGGCCGGGGGTCGTTTCCGGACCCGCGGGCGCGACGAACTCGGCCGCTTGCGCTTGCTGGATTTCTTCATCGAGCGTCGGCCCCGGCTGGAATTCGAGCGTCGTTTCGACCTCTTCCGGCGCCGGCATCGGCTCGGGCATGGCGGATTCCGCCGCGACCGGTTCCGCAACGGGCGGTTCGACGGCCAGTTCTTCCGCGGGCGCCAGTTCAGCGGACTTCTTCGACTTCTTGTGCTTCTTCTTACTCTCTTTTCGGTCGGGAGTTCCCTCGTCCGCGGCGGCGATCGCCGTCGGCTCGGTCGCGGCCGCTTCTGCCACCGCGGGTTCGACGGACACCGGCACTTCCGCGGGCGTTTCCACGGCGACTTCCGGAGCGGCGGCGACCGGTTCTTCCGCCGCGACTTCCGGCGCCGCTTCGACGGCGGGAGCGACCGCCGCTTCTTCAGTAGCCACGGCTTCCGGAACGACGGCCGGCTCTTCCGGCGCCGGGGCTTCTTCCGGCGTTTCGGGCTGCGGAGCGACGGCGACTTCCTCGACCACGGCCGCAGGCGCTTCCTCCACGACGGCCGCCGGCGGTTCAGGCGCCGGGACGGCATCTTGGACCGGCGGCGCAACCGGCGCGGGCTCGGCGGGTGCGATCGGCTCCGCCGGGGGCAAGGCCTGCGCGGCGTTCTGCTCCGCCACCTGGCGCGACTCGTCGAGAACGGCTTGCTTCTGGAGCAGCGCCAGCACCGAGCCGATCATCAGCTCCTCCGCGGTCTTGTTCTGGGCCTTCAGTTCGCCCTGCAGCGCATCGGCCACGAGTTTCTCCGCGATGCGCTGGCCGCCGTCGGTTTGGGCTTCGATGAGCTGGGCCACGGTCACGTTGCTTTCCTGGGCCAGCTGGATGAGGCGATTCTGGGCCTCGAGCAACAGGGCCTGCATCGCCGTTTCGGAAAGCCGGGCCTGAGCGTCCGCAGGCGTGTTTTCGGCGTTGAGCATGTCCGTCCAGCGCTCGCTCATGTCCTGCGCGGTCTGCACCCGGTAGCACGCGTCCACGATGACGTAGTAGCGCCGCGAGATCTGGTCCACCGTGCCGGCGAACGAATAGGTCTGGCCGACCTGGAGATTCATGAATTTGCCCGCCAGCGCTTCCGGCACCCAGACGGTCTTCGCCGTCGCCAATTTCATCGGCAGGAAATTCTTGCGGTCGAGGCGCTGGGGCCGGCCGGCCGGGAGCTGCTCGACGACGTCGGAGAACAGAATGGCGCGCGCCCAGGCGCTTTGCGGGCTGCTGACCAGAGACGCCGCCTCGATCTTGGAGTAGGAATCCGGAGAAGGAGCCGTGCCGGCCGCCCAGGCCAGGGCTCCTGCCGCCATCCCCGTCGCCATCGCCAAGGCCATTTTTTTCGGTTTCATAGTTGGGCTGTCTTCTCCAAAAATATTCGTTATTTGTATATCGCCCCGGGGGGCGAGGCAAGCCTATCCTCGTCAAGATTTCAGCCAGCCGGCGGGGGTGTTTTCCCTTGCCGGGCGGCTTTTCGGAGGCCGTTCCAATGCTCGAGGCGCTTGCGGATGACCTCTTCGTAGCCCTCCGAGGTCGGCTGATAGTAGATTTTATCGGTCGGCACGTATTCCTGATCCACGAAATGCCCCTCGAAATCGTGGGCATACCGGTACCCCTGGTGCCCGAACGCCTGGGCGGCGCGCTTGGACCCCGTGCTGCGCAAGTGCTTGGGCACCGGCAGGGTCCGCCCTTCCTTCACGTCGGCCGTGGCGGCCTCCAGCCCCATGTAGGCCGCGTTGCTCTTGGGCGCCGTCGCCAGATAGGTCGTCGCCTGCGCCAAGGCGATCCGCGCCTCGGGCATGCCCACGAAGTCCACGGCTTCGAGCGCGGCCACGGCCACGCTCAGCCCGCGCGGATCGGCGTTGCCGACGTCCTCGCTGGCCAAAATGACCAGCCGGCGCGCCACGAACCGGGGGTCCTCCCCCGCGTAGAGCATCTTGGCCAGCCAGTAGAGCGCCGCGTTCGGATCCGAGCCGCGCACGCTCTTGATGAACGCCGAAATGGTGTCGTAGTGCCCGTCCTCGTCGTGGTCGTACACGACGGCTTTCTTCTGGATGCTTTCTTCCGTCACCGCGCGCGTGACGCGGATGATTCCGTCCGGGCCCGGCGCGGTCGTGAGCGCGGCGATCTCCAGCGCGTTGAGCGCGCGGCGCCCGTCGCCTTCGCACACGGCGGCCAGATGCGCCACCGCCGCGTCGTCCATCGCGATCTTCAGGTGCCCCAGCCCTTCCGGATGCGCCAGCGCCCGCCGCAGCAGTTGCGCCACCGCCTCCGCGTCCAGCGGCTCGAGCTGGAAGATCTGGCTGCGCGACGTCAGCGGGTTGTTGATGAAGAAAAACGGGTTGTGGGTCGTCGCGCCGATCAGCGTGACCGCCCCCTCCTCCACGTACGGCAGCAGGACGTCCTGCTGGGCCTTGTTGAAGCGGTGGATCTCGTCGATGAACAAAATCGTCTCGCGGCCCGACGCCGCGCGGCGCTGCTTGGCGGCTTCCAGCGATTGCCGCAGGCCCGCCACGTTCGACAGCACGCCGCTCGACCGGTCGAACGCCCGGCGCGTCGTCCGCGCGATGACTTCCGCCAGCGACGTCTTGCCGCAGCCGGGCGGGCCGTAGAGGATGATGCTCGACAGGCGGTCGGCCTCGATGGCCCGGCGCAGCAACTTGCCGGGACCGAGGACGTGGTCCTGGCCGACGATGTCTTCCAGCGTGCGCGGGCGCATCCGCGCCGCCAAGGGGCGGCGGGTGGCGTCGAAGTCCGGCTTGTCCGCCGGGGCAGGCTCGAAGAGATCGCTCATGGAATCCCTTCAGATTGCCAGATTCCGGGGGCCGGCCCAATCGAAAAAGAGACCGGGAAGGCCCCGCGCTCGGGGGCCTTTCCGGAAGCCGGCTTCCGCGGGCTAGAACTGGACGGTCGGCGCCGTTTCGGCGCCCTGGGCGGCCGCGAACGGAGCCCGGGTCTGGAACCCCGCCAAACGCGCCACGAGGGCCGTCGGGAACCGCCGAATGGCCACGTTGTAGGCTTGCACCGATTCGTTGAAACGCTGGCGCTCGACGTTGATCCGGTTTTCGGTCCCGGCCAGCTCGTCCTGCAGAGCGATGAAGTTCTGGTTGGCCTTCAGATCGGGATAATTCTCCACCACGACCATCAGTCGGCTCAGCGCGCCTTCCAGGCCGGAGGCCGCCTCGACCTTTTCCGAAGTCGACTTGGCTTCGCCCCACTGGCTGCGCAGTCGGGTGATTTCTTCCAGGATGCCCTTTTCGTGCTGGGCATAGCCCTTCACCGTGTTGACCAGGTTCGGGATCAGGTCGAACCGGCGCTGCAGCACCGACTCCACGTTGCCCCAGGCTTTCTTGCAGGCCTCGTCCTTGTCCACGACGCCGTTGTACATGCCCATCGCCATCAAGCCGACGACGATCGCCAGCAGAACCGCCACGCCGCCCGCCACCAAACAACCCTTCATGCTGACGTTCCTTTCCGTTGACTTTCCAAATCACCAGCGCCCGCCCGCCCCGCCGCCGCCCGAGCGTCCGCCGCCGAATCCGCCAAAACTGCTGCCGCCCCCGCCTCCGCCGCCGCTCCAGCCACGGCCGGAAAACCCGCCCCCGGAAATTCCGCCGCTGGAAATTCCCCCCCACCCTTGCCGCCGCGGATCGCCGACCGGACGATCAGGATGAACACGATGGCGAAAATGAACAGAAACACGATGGCGGCCAGCGGATTTTCCTCCGGCGCGGCGGGCTCCGGCAGCGTCTCGCCGCCCATGACGCGCAGCAAGGCGTCGGCGCCGTCGCTCAGGCCCCGCGCGTAGTCGCCTCCCTTGAAGCGCGGAAGAATCCACTCGTCCCGGATGCGCCCGCACTTGGCGTCGTTCAGCACGCCTTCCAACCCGTAGCCGACTTCGATCCACATCGCGCGGTCCTCGATCGCCGCCAGCAGCAGGACGCCGTTGTCCTTGCCTTTCTCGCCGATGCCCCATTGCGCGAACAGCTTGACCGCGAAATCGTTGATATCGCCCCCTTGCAGCGATTTCAAGGCCACGACCGCCAGTTGCGCGCCGGTCGCCTGGCGCACCGCGGCGATGCGGCTTTCCAGATCGGCCTTTTGCGCGGGCGTGAACACCCCCGCCCAGTCGCTCACGTGGCCTTGCGGGACCAGGCTCTCGCGGAACCGGTCCGATTCGATCTGCGCATGGGCGCCCGCCGCGGCCAACCAGATCGCGCACGCGATGAAACGGAAAATTCTCATGACGCCACGACGCTATCAAAACCCGTTCCGAGCGCGAGACTTTTTGAAATCAACGCAAGGTGCGGTATGTTCGGGACTCAATCGAAGGAGTGCCCATGAGTTCCGAACCCGCCGCGAATCCCGCCCAGAACCTGATGTCCCAGGTCATCCCCATGGCCGGCATGGTCGCCGTGCAGCCCGGCGCCGTCGTCAGCCGCACCGTGATTTCCAAACCCGCCGGCACGGTGACGTTGTTCGCGTTCGACCAAGGCCAGGGTCTCAGCACGCATTCCGCGCCCTACGACGCCATGGTGTGGATCCTCGAAGGCGACGCGGAAATCACCATCGACGGCAAGCCGCTGCTGGCCAAGACCGGCGACATGGTCATCATGCCGGCCAACCTCCCCCACGCCCTGAACGCCGCGCGGCCGTTCAAGATGGCGCTGGTGATGATCAAGGAGAAGTAGGTCGCCCGCGGTCCGCGGGTCAGAACGCTTCGCGGTTCCGGCGCTCTTCGAATTCGTCCACGGCTTTCTGCATGCGGGTGCGCGGCAGATCGGCCGCGGCGGGATCCGGCGCGGCGAGATCCCCGGGCGCCGCCCGGTCGAACGAATCCACGTAGCGCTTGCGGTTCTGGTGCGATTCGAGAAACGCCTGATGGGCGCGCTCGGCGCGCAGCCAGAGCTGGTTGAGCGCCACCTGCCAGGTCGCGTCGTCGGGCGGGCGCAGGGCGCCGTCCTCTTTTCTTTCGCGCTGCCACCAGGCCTTTTTTTCGGCCGGGGGCGTGCCGAGCTGCTCGAAGAACGCGACGTAGGAGGCCAGCACGCCCAGCAGGGCCGGCGGCGCGCCCAATTCGAGACTGCGGACCTGCATCGCCAGCGCGCCCGCCAGCGGCGGCGTCCACGACTCCCCGCGCAAGTCGATCAAGTCCCGCGCGAAGAGTTCCTGCGGCACGTCGTCGGGCACGGCCTCCAGCCAGTCCCGCGGCCGGAAATTCAGGGTTTGCAGGAGCTTTTCCTCGATCTGGAGCGAACGGTCGCCCCACGCTTCCGCGGTGCGCGCGCGCGCCTTGCGTTCGAGGAACTCCTTCCAGACGGCTTCCGGATTCCGCGCGCCCAGCGCGGCGCAGTTCTGCCGCAGCCAGGCGGCATCGATGGGCTGGCGCAGGCCGACGGACTTGAACAGCGCCGTCCACGCGCGGGCGTCGCCGTCGGGAAACAGCAATTCGACGGCGGCGGCGGCATAGGCTTTTTCGCGCCAGCGGCCGGAAGGCAAGACCTCCTGCTTGACCACCTGCGCCAGCGGCAGGATGCGGCCCTCGGCCAGTTCGCGGGCGATCCATTCGCGGTTGCGCGCGCGGCCGGCCGCCTGCGCGTTCTGCGCAAGTCCGGCGGAAATCCAGTCCGGGACGGTCGCGCCCAGGCCGTGGCGTTGGCTGGCCGGCGCGTACTCGGCGGCATAGCGGTTCAGCAGCAACCAGGTGGCGCCTTCCAGCAGGTCCTCTTCGTCGAGCTGCCGCGCGCCGGGAACGACGAGCCGCTGGTAGAACTGGCCGTCGTCCCAGCCCTGCACCTTGAGCACCCGGGCGTCGGGCGCGGACGAACTCTGGACCATGACGCCGAGAATCTGGTCCCGCCGCATCGGCAGCGGCAGCCCGGCGGCGGCCTCGATCCGGGCGGCGTGCTCGGACAGCTTGCGCGCCAGCACCATGTTTTCGGCGGACGACAGGCCCGACACCATGAACCGGCGGTCGGCGCTGGTGATCGCCGCGCGGCCGGGCTTGCCCGCGGGCCAGGCGGGCGGCGCATCCGCCTGTCCCAGCGCGGCGCAGGCGCAGGCGCCCGCCAGCAGGATTCCGCAGATGGACCGGCGTCCCGTCATCGTCAGATCGGCCGGAACCGGATCCGCTTGGGCTGGTCGGCGGCGTCGCCCAGCAGGCGGCGGCGCTGCTCGTGGTAGCCTTCGAAATTGCCCTCGAACCACGTCGCCGTGCCGTCGTCCTCGAAGGCCAGGATGTGCGTGGCGATGCGGTCGAGGAACCAGCGGTCGTGGCTCACCACCACCGCGCAGCCGCCGAAGGACTGGATGCCTTCTTCCAGCGCGCGCAGCGTGGTGACGTCGAGGTCGTTCGTGGGC
>DAOTNL010000004.1:0-38312 GCA_035450765.1 Kiritimatiellia bacterium
CGTCGCGGCGTTGGCCTTGGCGTCGTAGGCCGTCACCGTGATGAGATTCGATCCGGGATACAGCGTCAGGCCGTCGCAACTCCAATTCGCCGTGCCCGCGCAGAGCCGGTCCCGCTCCGCGCGCGCGTTCGACGCTTCCACCCGGACCAGGCCGCCGACCGCGGCCGCCCGGCCCTTGAGGTTCAGCGTCCGGTTGGTGGTCGTCCAGGTCGCGCGGGTCGTCGGATTCGTGATCGCGACCACGGGCGGCGGATCGTACAGCGCGGTCACCACGTTGCTGGCGTTCGCCGTCCAGATCGCGTTCGTGCCGTTCCACGAATCCACGCCCGTCCAGCCCACCAGTTTCCAGCCGCCCGGCAGCGCTTCCGGCGCGCTCAGGCCCACGACGGTCCCGTTCGTGTAGCTGAACTTGCGCGGCGTCGTGCCCGTCGCCAGCTGAAACACGTCCGCCGGCGTCGTCCGCACCGCGACGCCCTTCGAAGAGCCGTCCAGCCCCCGCGCCTGCACCGTGACGTCCACCCCGAACCAGGCCGTGACCGCTTTCGCGGACGTCATGGCCACCGACGCGTTCGACGACGTGCCGGAGGCGGCGCCCGTCCAGCGGAAAAAGCGCGAACCTGCGGCCGGGGTCGCCCGCAACGCCACGGGGGTGCCCAGCCCGAACCAACCGCTTGCCGGGCCGACCGAACCGTTGCCGATGGACGTCGTCTCCAGCCAAACGTTCGTCCGCCACTGCCAGACGATCGTCGTGTTGTTCGTCAGCACGAAGGGCCCCGTGTTGGTGGCCGCGCCCGTCTTCGGCGCGCTGCCCGTCGCGGTCCAGCCCACGCACGCCAGCTGGGTCGATACCCCCAGCGCGATCGGCGAACCCGCCACCCCCGCGTTCGTCGTCGTATCCTTCCGCATCCAGTTCGTCCCCGCCGGCTCCGGCACCCCGTAGCGACTCGCCGTCGCCAGCGAATTGGTCGCGATCGCGAATTCGGCCGCCAGCGACTTGGTCGAGGTCATCCCCACCGTGATCGCTTCCGCCGTGCTCGCCGACGCCCCCGACCATTTGACGAACTTGAAGCCCGCCGCCGGCAGCGCCCGCACCGGCACGTTGCTGCCCAACCCCTGCCAACCGCTCGCCACGCTCACCGCGCCGCCTTCGCCGGCCGCCGTCGCCAGCCAGACGTTCGTGCGCCACTGCCAGACGATCGTCGTGTTGTTCGTCAGGACGAACGACCCCGTGTTCGTGGCCGCGCCCGTCTTCGGCGCGCTGCCCGTCGCCGTCCAGCCCACGCAGACCAGCTGGGTCGCCCCCCCCAGGGCGATCGGCGAGCCCGCCAAGCCCGCGCTCGTCGTCGTATCCTTCCGCATCCAGTTCGTTCCCGCCGGCTCCGGCACCCCGTAGCGGCTCGACGTCGCCAGGTAATTCGTCGCAATCGCGAATTCCGCCGCCAGCGACTTGGCCGACGTCATGCCGATCGTGATCGCTTCCGCGGTGCTCGCCGAAGCCCCCGACCATTTGACGAACTTGAAGCCCGCCGCCGGCAGCGCCCGCACCGCCACGTTGCTGCCCTTGATGAACCAGCCGCTCGCCACGCTCACCGCGCCGCCTTCGCTGGCCGCCGTCTCCAGCCAGACGTTCGTCCGCCACTGCCACGTGACCGTCGTGGCGTTCGTCAGGACGAACGGCCCCGTGTTCGTGGTCGTCCCGGATTTCGGCGCGCTGCCCGTCGCCGTCCAGCCCACGCACGCCAGCTGCGTCCCCACCCCCAGCGCGATCGGCGAGCCCGCCACGCTCGCGTTCGTCGCCGTGTTCCGGCGCGCCCAGACCGTGCCCACCGCCGGATTCGGCGTCCCGTAGGCGCACTCGATCTTCAGGCTCGGACTGGCCGCCTGCGATACCGTGAACGGACGGTCGATGCCGCCGCCCTTCACCGTGATTTTGCCGGACCGAGCCGGACCGAGATTCTCCTCCACGTCGTAGACCACCGTTCCGTTGCCCTCGCCGGCCGCGGCGGATTGGATCGCGATCCACGGCGGATTTCCGCCGACCGTCCACGGCAGCGCGGTCGTCACCGTGAAACTCTGCCCCGCCGCGGCTTCTTCGGAATGCGCTCGGCTGGTGGGCGCCAGCACCAGAACCGGAATATGCGCGCCGAACGTCCGCGCGATGATTTCCATGCCGGCGTCGTTGGGATGGAACCCGTCGGAAACGAACAGCCCTGCCCCCGAACCGAACGCGGCCTGGATGTCGGCCAGACGGATGCCGTAGGCCGCGGCGTACGAGCGCAAATAGCTGTTGTAGCTCCGCACCTTGGACATATCGCCGGCGCGCGGCCCCACCATCGGCGGAATCGTGCCGATAACCGGGATGGCCCCGGAAGCCTGCGCCCGCAAGGCCGCCTGCAGCACCACGTAGGCCACGCTCTGGAGATTTTTCCCGGGATCGTTGATGTCGTTGGTCCCGTACATGAGCAGCACGTAGGACGGGTGGTGCTGGGCCAGCAGGGAATCGATGACCCGCAGGCTGTAGCTGGCTGTCACGCCGCCGACGCCGGCGTTGATGGTCGGCGCCCCGGTATTCCGGTACAGCCGGATCGGATAGGAAACCGACACGAATTCCGCCCGGCCCTGCGTGATGCTGTCGCCCATGCAAAGCACCGGCCCCTGCGCCTGGCTCTCCGAAACGCCCCACGCCGACCACGTCGCCGCCAGCAGTGCGGCCCAGAACCATCGTTTGTGCATGTTCATTCCTTGGCTAGAGAAGGGAACGCTCCGCCTGAAAACCGTTATTTCCGCGACTTTACGCCCCCCGGCCCCCGTTTCAACCAAAATATGGCCATTTTTCGCCTCGCCCGGTTGACGTGGCCCCTAAAATGGGCCATTTATCGAGGATATGGCGAACATTTTCCGATCCGTTTTCCATCCGCGCCGCCTCGGAATCCTCGCCGGAGCGCTCGTGCTGCTCGCCGGCGCCGCATGGCTGCTCCGCGACCGCGGTCCGGCCCCCGACTCCGCGCCTGCCGCCGCGACCCAGGCCTCCGCACCGGTCGCGGCGCCGGCCGAATCCCTCCCGCTGGCGACGGCATCCGTCGCCGAAACTGTGCCGCCGCCATCCGCGCCCGCCGCGGCCACCGAACCCGCTGCGCCGCCGGCCGTCGCCGCCGGCTACGACCAGCGCATCGCGGCCTTGCTCGCCGCCGTCGAGTCCCGCCGCGCCGCCGGCGAAGCCGCGGTCCGCCGCCAAATTCCCGCGCTTCTGGCGTCGAACGATCCCATGGATCCGATCGTCGGCCTGGCGCTGCTGGCGAGTTTCAATGCCTGGGACCTCCAGCCCGACTGGTCAGGCTTCGCCCCGGGAATCCCCTTGGCCGCCGCCGATCTGTGCGCCGCCCTCTTCGAACCCCAGGTGGCCCGCGACCTGCTGGTCCACTGGATGTCCCGCGTCGGCGGCCCCCAGGCCGCCGGCGAAAAAGCCCACGATCTGCTCCTGAAGGCCAATCTGCCGTACGGCGGCGGCAGCGCCGCCCTCGACTTCATGCAGGGCGCCAACGATCCGCAGGCCATCTTCATCGGCCTCTACGAATTCGCCGTGGACCCGCGGCTGCCCGGCGCCGTCCGCTCCGATGCGCTCGTCCGCCTGCGCGCGCGGATGGCCCCCGACGCCTACCGCGACATCGTCCGCGAATGCGTCGAACGGGCCCGCGCGGACGAAGAGGACTGGGCCCTCCGCGCGGAACACCTGCAAGCCCGCCTGGATGCCGCCGTGGATCGCCGCTTCGTCGAAACGGAACTGGCCGATCCTTATCCCGGCCTCGTGGAAGACCTCGAACTCCAGCTCCGGTCCGGGCTCGCGGAGAACCGGCTGGAAATCGATCCGGAAACCGCCGCCTTTTTCCGCGACGCTTTGAACAAGCTGGATGCCGCCGCCCTGTCGGGACCGGACCGCGCCGCCGCGCTGCGCCTGCGCCGGCTGCTGGACTCCAAGCTCCGCTAGGCCCCCGCCCTACTGCATCTGCTCTTCGCGCCAGTAGATGGGCGTGACTTTCTTTTCGCCCACTTCGAACACCGCCCACACGCCGCTTTCGACGCCGCCGTTCTCGCCGATGGACACCACGCGGACGAACTGGCGGTCGGACACGGAAATCTTGTCGGCCAGCGAAGCGTCCATGCCGGTCTTGCTGATCGCGTCCTGCACGCTGTCGAAGCCGTCGTCCTTCGTGTTCGGCAGGCCGTCGTCGCCGAGGCGGTATTTGAGGATGTCGTCGACGACCCAGTCGTCCATCATCTTGCCGTTGGCGGCCGTCAGCGTCAGGAGCACCTCGCGCGAGGCGGTGTTGACGTTGACCTTGCCGTCGCCGAACGTCGTCAGCAGGTGCGCGATGCCGCGCAGCGGCTCGCTCTTGGGATCCGGGGGCGGCCCGCCGTAGACGATCGCCGGCGTGAAGCCCTTGATCAGCAGGAGTTCGTCCACGGTGTCCAGCGGGGCGTTCTTGGGCTTGTAGCCCTGCGCCTTGTAGTAGGCGTCGTCCTCTTCCGCGCCGTTGAGGCGGTGTTCGTCGCCCGCATCCGTCCAATCCATGAAGCAGTCGATCAGTTCGGGCCACTTTTCTTCCGGCACGCCGGCCTGGTCGAGCAGTTCCTCCCAGTCCTCGTCGCCCAGCTTGTTGACGTTGCGCCGGCCGGCTTCCGGCAGGATGTCCACGACGGCCCTGGATGCGCCCATCTCGACGGTGGTGCCGGCGACGCCGATGCCGCGGCCGAGGTTCTTCGCCAGGATGCGCAGATCTTCCTTCTCCTCTTCGCCTTCCTCGAACGCGTTGCTTTCGAAGCTCTTCGCGAGCAGGAACTTGGCGTACTCCACGCCGCCGCGCGCCGCGACCTGCGCCTTCATCCGCTTGCGCGCATGGGAGGTGATGCCGGCCTCGACGTGCATTTCGTACGCCAAGCCGCTGATCAGCAGGCTCAAGATCAGCACCGTCCACAGCGCCACGATCAGCGCCGCGCCGGCTTGCCGCGGGTCCGGCCGCGTCACGGCTCGCCCTCCGGCGCCGCGGTTTGCTGGCGCTCGCCGGCGCGCAGCGTCACCTTGCCGCGCTCGGCGGAATCGGCCGCGGCGGCGGAACCGTCCCCGCGGCCCACGTCGGTCGTGCGGTCGCGCCGTTCGCGCCCCGGCAGCTCCGGGGCCACTTCCAGTTCCACCAGCCGCTGCAGTTCCAGCTCTTCGTCGAATTCCTTGCGCTTTTTCATCTTCAGCGTCACGCGCACGAGCTTGGGCAGCGAATTGGTTTCCTCCCAGTCCGTGCTCCAGGTCTCCGTGTCGAAGTCGTACCATTCGCAGGCGAACTCTTCGGCCTCGGGACAGACCAGCCACGCTTCGGCGTCGTTTTCGTCCGCGTCCTCGGTCAGGTGCGGCCAGGCGCGCACCACCAGGCCGCGCTCGCCCGCCGCGGAATCCACGGTCACGGACAGCCGGTGCAGGCCGTTGCGCAGCGGCGAATCGGGCGGCAAAAACGCCGTGCCGCTCGTGACCCAGCTGGCCTTGTCCCGTTCCAGCCAGAACCCGAACGCCTCGGGCTTGGAGGGGAACCACGCCGCGCCGCGCAGCGCCGTCACGAGCTGGTCCATGGCGAACTCGCCGTAGTGCAGCTGCTCGAGCATTTCGCCCCCGCGCACCCAGGCCTTCGTGACGCTCCAGAAGGTGCCCGCCGCGATGGCCGCCGCCAGGCTGAAGATGACCAGCGCCACCAGGAGCTCGATCAGCGTGAAGCCCCGTCGATTCCGCCGCGCGCGCATCAGAGCACCTTCGGTTTCAGCGTGCGCACGCCGTCGCTGTTTTCCGGCACGTAGAGATACTGGACGGCTTCTTCCATCGACTTCCGTTCGCCCGTGCCCCAGAACACGCGCGTCGTCATCAGGAAGAGGCCTTCCTTCTGCTCGTCGTCCGCGCCGAGATCCTCGAGCGCGCGCGTCCAGGACCAGCCCGCCGGCCCGCCCGTGAATCCGCCGCTTTCCTGGCCGGCCCGGATCTCGTCGAGCAGGCGCAGCGGATTTTCCGCGTCCACGCGGCCGAGCATGCGCCGCGCCATTTCGTAGTTGCGCGCCTGGCGCACGACGGCCAGCGCGCGCGACGCGGCTTCCACCAGCCCCCCCAGCGCGATGCCGAGGATCACCACCGCCAGCAGCACCTCCACCAGCGTCATCCCGGCCTTGGCCGTTGGACGTTGGACATTGGATATTGGATATTGGATATTCTTCTCCGGCCTTCCGCCCTCGCCCCTCGCCCCTCGCCCCGCGGACTTCCGCCCTCTGCCTTCCGCCCTATTCACGTTCCACCTTGGCCTTGCCCGTGATCGGATCGATCTTGATGCGCGCGCGCCGGTTCTCGTCGTCGCCGATTTCGATCTCGTAGCCTTCGCACCGGCCGTTGGGATAGTAGTTCACGAAATGGATCTCGTCGATTTCCTGGCCGCCGCGGAACGAGAGGATTTTGATCCCGTCTTCCAGCTTGCGGACCTGCTGGGAAACCGGCGCGGGGCCCGCCGGGGCCGCGTCGGCGCCGGTGGTCACCTCGCCCATGCCGCCGCCCCCGTCCAATTCCCCGAAAAACACGTCCTTCTTGCGTTCCGGCTGGCCTTGCTCCGCGAGTTCAAGCGTGCCTTTGCGCTGGTCGAACAGGATCGCCATGTAGCGCTGGCCCAGCACGGCCTTGACTTGCGCCTGGCGGTGCATGGTCAGCACCAGCCGGGTCGAATTGCGCAGCTTGGCGCCGCGGAACGAGCGCGCGAACGTCGGCAGCGCCACCGCCGACGCGATCCCGATGATGACCACCACCAGCAGGATTTCGATCAGCGTGAAGCCCCCGCGACCGGTTCGCCGCCGCGCCATGCCGCCGTCCTTCCCGCCGGCCCCGCGCCGGCCCTACTTGACGTCGTCCGCGCTGCCGAAGCTGCCGTCCGGCCCCGCCGACGCCACCGTATAGACGTTGCCCTGCTTCGTGTACTGGTATTCCGCGCCCCACGGATCCTTCAGGCCTTCCGCCTTGCGGATGTAGGGGCCGTTCCAGTTCGGCTCGCTGCCCTTCGTGATCAGGTTCTGCAGGGATTCCGGCAACTTGCCGTTGTCGGTCTCGTACAGGTCGATGGCCGTGGAAATGGCGCCGACGCCCGCGCGCGCCGCCGCGACCTGGCTCTGCCCCACGCGGCCGCCCAGCCGCGGCACCGCCACCGCCGCCAGGATGCCGATGATAACCACCACCAGCAGGATTTCGATCAAGGTGAACCCCGCATCCTTGCGGGCGATTTCGTCGTTCCGTTTCTTCATCGCGAACCTCCGGGCCAAAGTTGAGCTCTAAAAATGAACATTACCACATTCCCCGCCCCCGGCCCAATGCCTTTTTGCGGCCCGCATTTCGCGCAAGCGACCAAACGGGGATGGGTTTTCCCCCCGGCCGATGATCCGCAAAGAAAAGGGGGCGCCTCCGAAAGGCAACCTCTTTCCGGCGGCGCACCGCATCAGCGGAGCCGTTGGCAACCGCCGTGCCGCCGTAGGCAAGCACGGCGGATGACAACGGCGTAGCGTCATCTGATCGCTATTCGCTCTTGCGACGCCAAGACTCTGTTGCTGCTTCTACGGAAGATGTCGGACCAAGGCGGTAGGTTGTCTTATGCGGCGGTGATGAGCCACCGATGACACGGCCCCGCGTGGCCCAATCATAGACATTACTTGAAACGATGTTTCCCTTCGCATCCCACCGCATGACAAGGCGTTTCTTCCCGTCAAGATGCCTTGCATAGTCAACAGACCAGTCATTCGTTTGAACAACCAGTACTTCGTGTTTATCGGCCCATGAAAAATTGAGCAATGCCCCGCACTCGGGATCGAATTGCATCTGAAAGCTGCGTGAAGGGTCTTTCTGCGTGAGTGCTGCGTTCTGGTAAGCAGTTGCTTCAACGGAGCCGACAACAGCGTTCGTCCTGTAGGGAGAGATAGTCCAAACGATCGAGTGCGTCTTATCTTCGGATGTCAGCCAGATCGAGCGGCTGAACTCGTTCACCCGGTAATCCCCTGTCTTCAATATTCGGTCCACTGAGAGGACGGCATCGCTCACGGTACCGGCGATCGGAAGCAATGCTAGGCTTTCAACGCTCAACGGCCTGGGTGTGAATGTGATTTCTGTGGGCACTGCCGACGTCTGCGGGGTCTCTCGACCAGCAGTGACACTGCGAGGAGTCGTTACATGAGATTCATTTGACGTCAAGTATTTGCCCGCCGTCTTTGGCACAGTAACCGGCAGGCTCTCAACTGCTCCTTGTTCATGCGGAGTAGCCGGAAGACGGACGGACGGTTTTCTGTTCGAGTTCCTCGCAAGAAAAACCGCTAACAGTAGCCCCATCAGGAACAAGACGGCCACCAATGATCGAAGTTTGATCTTCATCAAGAATCCTCAATGCGTGTTCAGCCAACTTGAGAAGACCCAAGGAGTACTCACGCCAGAAGCATCCATTGTGTAGATATTGACGATCTCGCCAATGGCGATGGCATAGTCCGTGCAGTTGTGGTTGAAAAGGTTGTACCAGGGCGGACTGTCGTCGCTAGCTTTCACCTGCGGCAAGGCAAGCGACAAGGGGCTGAAAAGGATAGGGTATTCTTTCCATCCAGATGGCCAGTGGCCTCCCACCGCACCGGTACCCAAACGAACATCACCCGCACAGTTCCCATTTCCTGCTATGGAAGGCCAGAATCCTATCTCTTGGAAATAGTCCCAATAATCGGAATCAATGAGGTCCAGACGCGTGTCGTCATCGATGGTGTAGCGACCCCAGCTATGTCCAACGTCAATATTCTGCAAGTCCCCTTCGTCAGCAAAGAGACCTACCTTTGCGTCATAGACGTAAATGGTCGTCTTGAGTCCCGAATCCGTACCGCCGCAGGTAAAGGTAAATTCTGTTTTTGACGCCCCCGCCGAAACAGTCCGGCTAACGGTTCTGGTTAGCTTTTCGGGACCTGTGCCCCCCTGAAGAGTCCAACCAGCAGGAAGCTGGCTCTCGGAAAGACTGGGTGTGATCTTTGCGCGTACTGTGACTGGATCAACGGGGTATTCCATCGGTTCGGCAATCGGAACAACGAAAATGCGTGTCTTGGGATTGCCGTCACCGTCATCGATCTCCTGAAGATTCGCCATGGAGTCCGGTTCAATGGTGTCCACTTTCAGGATGTGCAAAATCATCTCGCCGTAGCAAACGCCGGGTGCGGGCGACGAAGCCGTGACCCGGTACTTGCCGGCGTCCGGGCCGAACGTGACCACTCCGTTAGCTATGCTCGCTTCCGCTCCCTCCAGGGTTTCGATGTCCCAAACCACCCGCGCCTGCGGGCCGGCCAGCATTTTGGGGCGCGCATCGTACGTGCCGCCGGCGCGCCAGCAGGTCCAATCCTCCAGCCCGGATTCCGCCAGCGGATGCAGCGCCGCGGAAATGTACTGGATCCGGCAAGTCGCGGTAATCGAAACGCTGTTGTTGGGCCAGTTCGTTTGCACGTAGTCATACAAAACGAGATCGAACCAGCCCGTTTTCCTGTTCGTCACGGAGGCCGTGATGTTGGTGGTGAATCCTTTTGCCCCCATTGTCTCGTCGGCGTAGAATGTTCCCTCGATCGAGAAGCAGTCGTCCACGAAACCGGACAAGATCACGTTGGTGATCAGCAAAACGGGCGCCAAATAGTTCGTCGGGCGCGCCTGGATCGTCGCATATTCGACTTTTTGTCCGGTGCCCCAGCCGATCGATTGACTGAACCGGGGCAGCACGTACACCAGTTCGTAGTGGTCATGGCAATTGTTCATCGTGGGAAACAGATCGATCGAGTCGGATACGCCGTCGCCATCGGTGTCCGAATTTACGGGACTCGTTCCCCATACATTCACTTCTTCGCCGTCCGTCCAGCCATCGCCATCGGTGTCCGCATCGACGGGGATCGCGCCGGCGGAGTATTCCGCGCCATTTTCCAAGCCATCCCCGTCCAAATCGCCGCCGGCATCATAGAGGACCGCCAGCCTATTGGTGCCGAGGGCGGATCGGTACAGGCGCACGTCGTCGATGCGCCCTTTCCAGAATTCGGCGCCGAAACTGTCGTCCGGCCCGTTGCCGATGGCGAAGAACCCGTTCGTCGCGGGCACGAACGCGGCGGACGTCGCCCCCGCCAAAACGCCGTCGAGATAGAGCCGCATCCGCGCGCCGTCGTATTCCAGCGCCGTCCAGACCCACCGGCCCGCGAGCGCGTTCGAGTCCATGAGCCAGCCGTACGGCCCCAGCATGGCGTAGGCGCGGTTTTCGTTGAAGCCGAGGCAGTAGCCGTTCCAGGTCCCGGCCTCGTAGTCGGAAACCGCTTCGGGCCAGGCCGAAGTGCAGTCCGGGTCCAGCCACACCTGCGCGCTCACGGTGAAGGGACCACCCGTCAGCATCGCCGGATCCTGCGCAATCCGCACCCAGTCGTCGATGCCGTCGAAACGCAGCGCCCCGCCCAGAAACCCGTCTTCCGTCCAGTACCCATTCGTACCCGAAAATCCCACCAGCTCTCCGTGATAGGCGTCCTGGGCGGAATTGACGGCGTTGGAGCCCGCGCCGTCGTCCAGCTTCCACCAGCCGACCAAGGATTCGTCGAGGCCGGAACGGGCATTCAAGCCGTAAGTCACCTCCCAGCCGTCGGGCATGCCGTCGCCGTCGGTGTCGGACAGGGATGGATCGGTACGGTGCAGGAAGATTTCCGCGCCGTCGGTCAGGCCGTCCTCGTCGGAATCCGCCCTTTGGGTGGCCCCGTAGAATCGCATCCGGGCGCTGCCGGTGGCACTTGCGTCCTCCCAAATGCCCACGCCGTTGGTCAGAAGCAAGTTCGTCGTTTCTACTTCCCATGTGCTTTCCAGCCCGGCATACGGCGGGGACACGGGCGTCCAGACGATGTTCGTGCTCACGACGACTTCGTCCAGGTCGTTGGTCCAGACGACGACCGCCGTCGAAGACATGTGCCAAACCGTGAAGGAATAGATTTCTGCCGCTTCCGTCCCGTTCGTCACCGTCAGCCGGAAGTTCCCGTTGGTCAGCTTCCGGGCATCGGCAAATCCGAACTGCCCGCCGGTGAGGCTGCTCTTGGCGACGGCCTCCTTCCGCGCGGGTTTGGCCGCTTTTTCCGCGACGGCGGCCAAGGAGTCTGCAATCCGATCCTCCACGTACAGGTACGGCTCCACGTCCTCGGAGGGCAACAGGTCCAGCCGCAAGACCACTCGGGCGGGATCGGATCCTTCGGGCCATGTCCGGGAAGTCTTTTCGGACGGCAGCGCGGCGATCGGCTTGCCCTCGGCGTTATAGATCCAGGTCTCGCGAGTCTTGGGATCGAGCGCCAAGGTCAGCGGATAGACCGCCACGCTATTCCGGTCCTCGCCCAGCAGATCGTCGAGGAACTTCTCGTCGAAATTCGCGGCGTCGAACGGAACCGTGAGAGGAAACATCGGCTGGACCCAGGAAAGGCCCGGCGGCGTCATGCGGCTGAAAGCCCGGCGCTGGAGTTCCGCGCCTTCCGCCAGGTCCTGCACGTCCAGAGCTTCGTGCGCCATGAAATCGGCGTATTCCTGAGCATCCACGGCGGCCGGCTTTTCGGTCCGGGCGGAATCCGAGGCCAAGGCCACAAGCCCAAGCGCGGCGCTGGCAGAAGTGATTCCGATCCCGATGGCGGGCTTGCGATTCATCCCGGCTTCCTCATGGGGTTTGCGATCCGACGAACGCCGTCCAAACAAAATGTTGCAGCGAAACTGTTTAATTTATGGCAAAAGGAAGTCCACAAGTCAAGCCATTCCCCCTCCGATCCGTAAACCAAACGCCCGGCCGGAGGGGTCCGGGCCGGGCGCGGCGGATGCGGGATGTCCGCGGGCTCAGTTGCGGCCGACGCTGTGGTAGGTGAAGCCCAGCGCGCGGATTTCTTCGGGATTGAAGATATTGCGGCCGTCCACGATCACGGGGCAGGCCATGACGCTCTTGAGCTTCTTCAGGTCGATCTTCTTGACCGCGTCCCATTCCGTCAGGATCAGGACCAGATCGGCGTCCTTGGCGCATTCGTAGAGGTCCTGGACGCAGTCGAGTTCCGGATGGATTTCCTTGAACTTGGCTTCCGCCACCGGATCCCAGGCGCGCAGCTTGGCCTTCATTTCCTGCAGTTTCGGCACGAAGTAGAGGCTCGGGGCCTCGCGGACGTCGTCCGTCTCGGGCTTGAACGCCAGGCCGAAGATCGCGATCTTCTTGTCCTGCACGACCCACAGCTCCTGCTTGATCTTCTTCATCACGTATTCGCGCTGCGTCTTGTTGATCGCCTGGACTTCCTTGAGCAGCTTGAATTCGTGGCCGAGGGCGTCGGCCAGGCGCACGAAGGCGTCCACGTCCTTCGGGAAGCACGAGCCGCCGTAGCCCACGCCGGCGCTGAGGAAGCGCGGCCCGATGCGCGGATCGAGGCCCATGCCCTTGGCGACCTGGCCCACGTCGGCGCCCGCCAGCTCGCAGATGCGCGCGACGGCGTTGATGTAGGAAATCTTCATCGCCAGGAACGAATTCGAGGCGTGCTTGGTCAGCTCCGCGCTGGTCACGCTCATGCGCAGGAATTCGCCGCCGCCCTTCTTCAGGATCGGCCGGTAGATTTCCTCGAGCAGGTCGCCCGCCCGCTGGCTTTCCACGCCCACCACGATGCGGTCCGGGTGCGTCGCGTCCTCGATGGCCGTGCCTTCGCGCAGGAATTCGGGATTGGAGGCCACGTCGAAGTCGGTGTCGGCGCGCAGGTACTTCAGCACGGTGCGCTTGAGGTACTCGCTCGTCTTGGCCGGCACGGTGCTCTTCTCGACCAGCAGGCGGTAGCTCGTCATGTGCTCGGCCACCTGGCGGCCGACCTGCTCGACGTAGGTCATGTTGGCTTCGCCCCCCACGCCCGGCGGGGTGCCCACGGCGATGAAGATCACTTCGGCGAACGCCGTGCCTTCCGCGATGGACGTGCTGAATTTCAGCCGGCCGGCCTTCACGTTGCGCGCGACGATCTCGTCCAGGCCCGGCTCGTAGATCGGCATGACGCCCTTGTGCAGCAGGTCGATCTTCTTGGGATCGTTGTCGATGCACAGGACTTCGTGGCCCGCGTCCGAAAAACACGCGCCCGTCACCAGTCCCACGTAACCTGTTCCAACCACGGATATCTTCATCGCTTGGCTCCTCGGGGTTCCGCTCGAATCAAACCGGCACCGTATGCGACTTGCCGGCCAAAATCAATCCTTTCCCATCCCCCGCCCGCCCGGCGACTTCCGCCTCCGCCGGTTCTTCGGCGGCATTTTCTCGCCATTGTCGAGAAATGGAGTAGAGTACGAGAAATACATCCAACGAGGCAACGACATGAAAATCTCCACCAAAGGCCGCTACGGATTGCGCACGCTGATGGACATCGCCATCCATCAGGTGCATGGTCCGGTCAACCTCCACGACATCGCCGAACGCCAAGGCATTTCCTCCAAGTACCTCTGGCAGATCGTGAACCTCCTGAAAACCGCCGGCCTCGTCCGCGGCATGCGCGGCCCCAAGGGCGGCTACGTCCTCCTGCGCGCGCCCGAATCCATCACCCTGCTCGACGTCATCCAGATCCTCGAAGGACCGATTTCGCTCGTCGAATGCGTGGACGACCCCGCCGCTTGTTCCCGCACGAGCAATTGCGTGGCCCACTCGGTCTGGACGGAGGTCAGCCAAGCGGTCCGCGATGCCCTCGCCCGCCTCAGCCTGGCCGAAATCCTCCGCCGCCACGTCTCCTCCGGCGATGCCGGCCAATACGTGATCTGACATGCACCCTTTCCTGCCGCTCTATGCCGCAACCGCCCTGGTCTTGGCCGCCGTGCTGGCCTGGTGGTTTCTGGCCGCCGCGCTGCTGCTGTGGGGCGCCCGGCTGGCCGGCGTCGAGCGGCGTTCGTTCGGACGCGCCCTCGCCACGATCCTGCTCGGCGGCCTCGCCTGGGCGGCCGTGCAGGCGCTGTTCCTTTCCGCGCCGGTCGCCGGCACCGGCGCGGGCCTGCTGCTGGGCTTCTGCGTTTCCGCGGCGGTGATGACGCCGATTTTCGACACGTCGTTCGGCAAGGCTTTCGTCGCGAACGTGCTGGCGTGGGTGCTGCCGTTCCTGCTCGCCGGCGCGCTGTTCCTGCTGGGCTTCGCCCTGCTCGGCGTCTTGATGCTGCTGGCCTAGCCGCCGCAGATCAGGCGCCAGGCCATGGAGCCCCGCGGCGGAATTTTCGGCAGCTCCGCCGGATCGAACCAGCGCGCCTCGGCCAATTCCTCGGGCTGCAGCTTCAACTCGCCCGCTTTCCACTGCGCGACGAACCCCACCATCATCTGGTTCGGATACGGCCAGTGCTGGCTGGCGACGTAGCGCACCTCGCCCACCTCGATGCCGGCTTCTTCCTTCACCTCGCGCCGCACGCAGTCTTCCAGCGACTCGCCCAGCTCGACGTAGCCCGCCAGGCAGGTCCACAGGTCCGGAATGCGCTGCACGTGCCGCGCCAGCAAAATCTTCCCCTCTTTTTCCACCCGCACGATCACCGCCGGCGCCAGGCCCGGATATTCCGTGCGGCCGCACGCGGCGCAGGTGCGCGCCGTCTCGGTCGCATGTTCCGCGAGCGGCCCGCCGCACGCGCCGCAGAAGCGGTGCGCGGCGCGCCAGTTCAGCAACCCCAGCGCGCGGCAGGCGGTCGCCGCGTGCGGCGAATCCGCGCCCAGCAGCGTCCGCAGCCGGGTCCATTCGCAGCCCGCCGGCGGATCGTCCGCCGCGCCGGTCACGCCCACGGCGCGGACGCCTTGCGGCCGCACGATGAAATCGTCCAGCGCCGCGCGCGTTTTCCGCAGCTCCGCCAGCGCATCCGCCCCCGCCGGCTCCAGCCCGCCCGCGCGGACCAGCAGCTGGCCGTCGCCGAATACGAACAGGTTGCCCGCCGGAGCCATCGCCGGCTCAGCCTTCCTTTTTCCAGCGCGGCAGGTTGTATTCCAGGATTTCCGCCAGGATGTCGCGGACGTTCTTCGTCAGCTTCCAGTTCGGATAGTGCGCCTGGAACTTGGAGACGTCGCTCACCCACCAGATATGGTCGCCGATGCGGTTCGTCTCGACGTAGGTCGTCTTCATCTTGCGGCCGGTCAGCTCTTCGCACAGGCGCACGGCTTCCTGCATGGAACAATGGCTGAAGCGGCTGCCGCCCATGTTGTAGACCTCGCCCGCGCGCGGCGCGGCGTGGAACGCCGCGAACGACGCCACGAGATCCGCGCTGTGGATGTTGTCGCGCACCTGCTTGCCCTTGTAGCCGAAAATCCGGTACTCGCGCCCCGTCGCCGCGCATTTCATCAGGTACGCGAGGAATCCGTGCAGCTCCGCGCCCGAATGCCGCGGACCCGTCAGGCAGCCGCCGCGGAAGACGCCCGTCTTCATCCCGAAATAGCGCCCGTATTCCTGCACCATCACGTCCGCCGCGACCTTCGACGCCCCGAAGATCGAATGCGTCGTCTGGTCGATGCTCATCGTCTCGTCGATGCCCTTCTCCGCGTACGGGCCGCTCGCGCATTCCCAGCGCGTGTCCTTTTCCACCAGCGGCAGGCGGTTCGGCGTGTCGCCGTAGACCTTGTTCGTCGAGGTGAAGATGAACGTGGCTTGCGGCGCGAACTGGCGCGTCGCTTCCAGCAGATTCAGCGTGCCCTGCGCGTTCACGCCGAAATCGGTGAACGGCTCGCGCGCGGCCCAGTCGTGCGACGGCTGCGCCGCCGTGTGCACCACCAGGTCGATCGCCCCCGCCGCCTCGAACGCCTGGCGCACCGCGCCGAAATCGCGGACGTCCGCGGCCACCGCCGTGAACGCCTCCCCCAGCGCCGCCTGCAGCTCCGCCACCGCCCACTTCGTCGAAGCCTCCGGCCCGAAGAAGTATTCGCGCAGGTTGTTGTCCACGCCGATCACGCGGAACCCCTGCCGGCCGAAATACAGCGCCGTTTCCGAACCCACCAAGCCGCCCGCACCCGTCACCAAGATCGTTTTCATAGAAGGTCCACTATGCCACGGAACGCGCAAAACGTCTCGCCCAGACTTTCCAAAGCCGCCGGCACGTCCTAGACTGGCGGGCATGGAACGAATGCTCGACCAACTGGCCGCCGCGCTGCTCGCGCGCAAGCAGACCCTCGCCACGGCCGAATCCTGCACCGGGGGCCTCGTCGGCGCCGCCCTCACCGGCCTGCCCGGCAGCTCCGCGTGGTATCTCGGGGGCGTCGTCGCCTATGCCAACGAACTGAAAATCCGCCTGCTCGGCGTGCCGGCCGAAACTCTCGCCGCTCACGGCGCCGTCAGCCTCGAAACCGCCCGCGCCATGGCCGCGGGCGCCCGCGCCGCCACCGGCGCCGATTTCGCCGTCGCCATCACCGGCATCGCCGGCCCGTCCGGCGGCACCCCCGAAAAACCCGTCGGACTCGTCTTCATCGGCGTGGCCGCCCCGCACGGAACGGCCACGTTCAAACACCATTTTTCCGGCTCGCGCGCCGAAATCCGCCAAGCCGCGACCGAAACCGCCCTGCGGCACCTGCTGGAAGCGGTCGAAGCCTAGACCCCCGCTCGACCAAGACCCCCACGGCCTCGCGACAAGCTTGGCTCCTAGACCCCCACGGCCTTGCGCCGTGGGTGAATCAGGTCCGTCGCGATGGCCGACGGAACCAGCAAAAACACGCCGTCCGTCAGCGGATCAGCAGATCCGGCGGCGGCGGCGGAGCATTCCGCCCCGGCACCACGATCTGCGACGCGCGCTCGCGCTGCATCGCCGCCATCTCTTCGCGCAGGTCCGCGATGGCCTGCTTGATCGCCGGCGCGAATCCCGCCACGGCCTCGGCAAGGGTCTTGGCCCCTGCGACTTCGCCGCTCAGCGGCAGCACGCCGCCGGGCGTCATGATCTGCGTCGCCGCCGTGAAAATCGGCTCGCGCGACGGATCCTCGGACCCGTCCGCTTTCACCGGCACCAGCTTGCGCATCGTGCCGGCTTTCAAATCGGTATAGCTTTCCTCGCGGTAGAGGTTTGCCGCATCCATCTGGACGTCTTGCAGTTCGGAATCCGCCATGGTCGTTCTCCTTCCGTGAAATCGCCGCGTTCGGGGTGGCGCGCGCCGGTTCCGGTGCGCTCAATCTTTCAGCATCATTTCCCGCAGGGTCGCCAGCGCCTGGTTCTGCAGCTGGCGCACGCGCTCCCGGGTGATGTTCAGCCGCGCCCCCACTTCTTCCAGCGATTCGGGCTTCACGCCCCCCAATCCGAACCGCCGCTGCAAAATCAACCGCTCCCGCTCGTTCAGGGTCTGGATGTGCTCTTCCATCTCCTCGAGCAGCTGGCTGTCGTTCAGCTCCTCGAACGGCGAACGCGCCTCCGGATCGCTGACCGTGTCGCCTTGGCTTTCGCGCCCGTCCTCGCCGATCGGCGCATCCAGCGACGAGGGCCGCTGGGACACTTCCAGCCAGTACCGCACGGTTTTTTCGGTCACGTCGAGCCGTTTGGCCAGTTCCGCGGCCGTGGGCGCGCGGCCCAGCTCGTGCGAGAGCGTTTCCTGCATCCGCCGCATGCGGAACAGCTTGTCCACCATGTGCGACGGCAGCCGGATCGTCTTGCCCTGGTTCGCCAGCGCCCGGCGGATGCCCTGCTTGATCCACCACGCCGCGTAGGTGCTCAGTTTGCCGCCCTTTTTCGGGTCGAAGCGGTCCACGGCCTTCATCAGGCCCATGTTGCCCTCGGAAATCAGGTCCAACAGCGGCAGCCCCAGCCGCGCGTAGTCCCCTGCGATCTTGACGACCAGGCGCAGGTTCGCGCGGATCATCTGCTGGCGAGCCTTTTCGTCGCCTTTCTTGATCCGGCGCGCGAGCTTCACCTCTTCTTCAGGCGTCAGCAGTTCCACCTTGCCGATTTCGCGCAGGTAGATCCGCATTCCTTGATCGTCGCGTTCGTCCATATCCTCATCCTCCCAATCCAGGCCCGAAAAGGCAAGCCTGCGGGTGGACAAAACCCGCGCGCGGCACGCGCGCAAAGATTGCGGCGCGCGCCGTTTCGGTGTATCACACCGCAAACATGGCCGATTTTTCTCCAGCGGACGTCGTCGCCGCGATCGCCACCGCGCCGGGCGCGGGCGCCATCGCCATCGTGCGCCTCTCGGGCTCCGGCGCGCTCGCGCTGGCCGATCGCCTGTACCGCGGCGCCGCGCCGGCGCTCGCCGCGCGGCCCGCCGGCACGTTCGCGCACGGCCCGGCCGTCGCGCCCGACACCGGCGAAGTCCTCGACGACGCGCTCTGGCTCGTGTTCCGCGCGCCTCACTCCTACACCGGCGAGGAAGCGGTCGAAATCCAATGCCACGGCGGTACGCAACCCGCCCGGCGCATCCTCGACGCCCTCCTCGCCGCCGGCGCCCGCCAGGCCGATCCCGGCGAATTCACCAAACGCGCCTTTCTGAATGGAAAGATCGACCTGACCCAGGCCGAGGCCGTCCTCGACCTCATCCAGGCCCGTTCCGAACGTGCCGCGCGACTCGCCACCGCCCAGCTCGAAGACGCCCTCGGACGCCGAATCCGCAAGCTTTACGACGATTTGCTCGCCGTTTCGGCCGATGTCGAAGCCATGCTCGATTTTCCGGATGATGAACTGCCGCAATCGGTTCCAAATGAGATTCTCGTCCGTTTGGAGGCCGTTTCCGGCGAAATCCAGGCCCTGTTGGACACCTGGCACGAGGGCCACGTGCTGCGCGACGGCGCCCGCGTCGTCATCGCCGGCGCCCCCAACGTCGGAAAATCCACCCTCCTGAACCTGCTGGCCGGCCGGGACCGCGCCATCGTCTCCCCCCACCCCGGCACCACCCGCGACACCATCGAAGAAGCTGTCGTCCTCAACGGCTACCCGTTGCAGCTCGTGGATACCGCCGGTTTGCGCGACGCCCCCTGCGAAATCGAGCAGGAAGGCATCCGCCGCACCCGCCGCGCCTTGGCGGAAGCCGATCTGTGCGTTTGCCTCGTCGATGCCTCCCAAAACCTCTCCGCCGAGGAAAAATCCTTCCTGGCCGCCCACGATCCTCAAAAAATCCTCGTTCTGCTCAACAAGATCGATCTGGGACGGCAAATTCGGCCTGAAAACCTCCCCGAAATCGACTCCATGGCCGTTTCGCTCCAAAAATCGCCTCCGACGGCCGAAATTTCGGCCAAAATCCTTCAAAAAGTCGTCCAAAAGCCCTCCGGAAGCGATCAGGAGCCCGTTGCGATCTCTGAACGGCATCGAAATGCGCTTCTGATTGCCTTGGATGAGGTTAAATCGTCTGAAAATCGCCTGAAAACGGCCTCGGAGGCCGATTTTCTGCCCGCGGCGACCCATGCGCGGGCCGCATTGGACCAGATCGGCTTCATTTTCGGAAAAAACATCACCGAAGACATGCTCGACCGGTTATTTTCAAGGTTTTGTGTAGGCAAATGACGCTTCCGTTTTCGAGCGCCATTTCTTTATCGTGATATTCATCACAATATGATTTTTCACCCTCCCCCACCCTCCCGATGAACTCCTACGACGTCGTGGTGATCGGCGCCGGCCATGCCGGCTGCGAAGCGGCGCTGGCCGCGGCGCGGCTGGGCGTCCGCACGGCCCTGGTCACGATGGATCCGCTGGCCGCGGCGCGGATGTCCTGTAATCCGTCAATCGGCGGCATCGCCAAATCGCACATGGTCTTCGAACTCGACGCCCTCGGCGGCGAGATGGCCCTGAACACCGACTGCACCGGAATCCAGTTCCGGGTGCTCAATCGCCGCAAAGGGCCGGCCGTCCGCGCCAACCGGGTCCAGTGCGACAAGCCGGCCTATTCCGCCCGCATGCACGCCGTCCTGCGGGCCCAGGACAACCTGACCCTCATCGCCGACCAAATCGAGGCCGTACAGGTCCAAAACGACCGGATTTCGGGCGTTTTTGGCCAAAAATCGGGCTTTTTGGAGGCCAAAGCGGTCGTTTTGACCGCCGGAACCTTCCTGCGCGGCAAAATCTACGTCGGCAAGACCGTCGTCCCCGGCGGCCGCCTCAACGAGCCGTCCGAGGACCGCCTGAGCCTCCAGTTGCAGGATCTGGGCTTCCGGATGGAACGCCTCAAGACCGGCACGCCGCCGCGGCTGCACAAGGACAGCATCGACTACGACAAGATGCTGATCCAGCCCGGCGAAGAGCCGCCGCCGTTTTTCGGCTGGCGCTGCCGGTCCGCCGCCCGGATGTTCCACGTGGAACAATCCGGGTCCGGGACCGGTCCGGCCGCCGGCCAACCCCCGAATGTTCCACGTGGAACAATCCCGCTGCCGCCGTTCGCGCCCTGGGTCCCGGGCGCCAACCAGATCCCGTGCTGGCTGACCCATACAAATCCTCGGACGATCGAGATCATCCAATCGCACCTGACGGACTCGGCCCTGTACGGCGGTCTCATCGAAGGCACCGGCGTCCGGTACTGTCCGTCCATCGAGGACAAGGTGGTCAAGTTCGCGTCTCATTCAGATCACCACGTCTTCGTCGAGCCGGAGGGCAGGGGAGTGCCGGAAGTCTATCCCAACGGCACCTCGAACAGCCTGCCGCTCGAGGTACAGCTGGACATGATCCATTCCATCCCCGGCCTCGAACGCGCGGAGTTCCTGGCGCCCGGCTACGCCATCGAATACGACTTCTTCGATCCCACTCAGCTGACCCATGCCCTGGAAACGAAGCAGGTAGGGGGGCTCTATTTCGCGGGCCAGATCAACGGCACCACCGGGTACGAAGAGGCTGCCGCGCAAGGGTTTATGGCCGGCGCGAACGCTGCGTTGCATCTACTTGGCAGGGAACAGGTTATATTGAAGAGGCACGAGGCCTATATCGGCGTGCTGATCGACGATCTCGTGACGAAGGGCACGAACGAGCCGTACCGGATGTTCACTTCGCGCGCGGAGCACCGCCTGCTCCTGCGGCAGGACAACGCCATCTTCCGGATGGCGCCCCACGCGGAACGCCTGGGCCTCGTTCCGGCCGACCGCCTGCGCGAGGTCCGGGCCATGGAAGCCGCCATCGCCAAGGAAATCGACCGCCTGAACCGCAGCCACTTCGAGGGCGCCTCCCTGGCGCAAATCCTCAAGCGGCCGGAGATGGATTATGCGACGATGCCGAAGCGGAACCCCGACCTGCCGCCCGAGGTTGTGGAGCAGGTGGAGTTCGAACTGAAGTACGCGGGCTACGTCGCCCGCGAACGGCGCCAGATCGAAAAGGCCGAGCAAGTCGTCCGCCAGCGGATCCCCGCGGACTTCGATTACCACTCCATCCGCGCCCTGCGCTACGAATCCCGCGAGAAACTCTCCGCCATCCGTCCGACGGACCTCGGCCAGGCCGCCCGCATCTCCGGCGTCACCCCCGCCGACATCGCCATCCTGTCCGTCTGGCTCAAGAAGTGCGGGAATTGAGTCTCTTCGGAGGCCGCGCCGGGACATCTCCTGGAGCTCATTTCCCGCTCCGGGGAAGGGATCGCTCTCGACAGAAAGCCGAATCGCCGGAAACGCCAATCGATCACTCTCGGTTATTATAATATGTGAGACACTTTTCCGTCGTTTTTGTAAAGATTTAAATGATTTTCAGACGACTCAGGATTCTCACTTATTATAATAAGCGAGAGTGTTGAATATGCCGATGCGAGCGCGGCAGATGACCGAAACGGAGGAGGGGCTTATCAGCGCGCCAGCAGCGCCAGCGCCGTCTGGGCGACGGGTCCGCCCGCATCGGCCCAACGCGCCGGGAATGAATCGGGCTGTGCCAAATGGGCGTTCAGCTTGGCCATCTGGAAGGAATCGGGCAAATGCGCCCGTGCGCGCTCGGCCGCCGCTCTCCAGGTGGGATCGGCGTCGGCCAGGCGGGCCGCCGCCTGCAAGGCCATGCCGGCCAGATAACGGGTGAAGTCCGCGCCGGAGAAATCCGCGCCGAAACTTCCATCTTCGCCCTGCTGCCCAATGAGATAGGAAATGCCTGACCGAATGGCTTTTGCCTGTGGCCCGCCCAACGGCGCCATTTCGGACGGCATCAGCGCCAACAACGCCAACGCCGTCACGCTCACGTCGTAGCGCGCGCGAAGTTGCCGATCGTCCGCTGACCACCCGCCGTCGGCGCGCTGCGCGGCCATGAGGATTTCGACGGGCGAGGGGGCCCGCGCCACGGGCGCCGGCGCGCGCATCCACCAAAAACTCGCGCCGCCCAGCACGACCAGCGCCGCCGCCGCGCGCCAAAGAACGTCCCCCCAGCCCAGATGGCACGCGACCGGCTGCCGCGTCCGCGCCAGCGTCCGCTCCGTGAAGTCCGCCGCCGGCTCCGGCGCTTTCTGCGCCCGCAGCCGCGCCAGCACGTCCGCGAAGCGCGGATCCTGCAAGGGATCAGGATGGAGTTTCATGGAACGTCTCCTTGAGGGCGGCGAGGGCGTTGAAAATGCGCGATTTGACCGTGCCGACGGGAATGCGGAGAATCCGCGCGATTTCCTCGTAGGCCAGCCCCTGGTGCACGGCCAGCACGAGCGCTTCGCGCTGCTTGGGCGGCAGTTCGTCCAGCGCGGCCTGCACGTCGAGATCCTTGCGCAACTGGCCGAGCCCGCCGTCGGTGTGGGCCGGCATTTCCGCGCGGTAGCGATCGGAAAACGTCTTGAAGCGCACCTGCCGGCGCACGTGGTCCAGCCACGCGTGCCGGGCCAACGTATAGAGGAACGTCGTGAACTTCGCCGAAGGCTTGTATTTTTCCCGGTAGTTCCATAGCCGCACGAAGGTCTCCTGCGCGAGATCCTCGCCATGATGGGAAGCGCCCATGCGCGCAAAAAAGTTCAGCACCGGCCGCCGATGGCGCTCGACCAGCGCCTGGAACGCGTCCTCGCGCCCCGCGCGCACCTGCGCCATCAGGGCGAAGTCGTCGGTTTCGGGCTGGACGGAATCGGACATGAACAGGCATTCTTGGACCAGTTGCGCGGAAAAGAAAAGCCTTTTGGCAAAGGCTTTCCGGCGCGCGAAAACGATGTGAACCGCCGGCGCCGGCGCGGCGTTTATAACGAATTGAAACTCGGTTTTCGGAAAGGATGAACGGCATGAAAAAGAGTCTTCTGGGAATCGTGGCGGGTACGTTGTTTGCCGGCGCGGCGTGGGGCGGCGTGCCGGCGGAGCTGGAAGCGGAAGCGCGCGCGGCGATGGCGAAAGGCGCGGCGTGGCTGGCCGCGCAGCAGCAGGCCGACGGCCATTGGGCGCTGGCGGATTCACCCGCGCTGACGGGCCTGGCGATGTGGGCGCTGCAGAAGACCGATCCGGCGGCCTACAAGTCCGCGATCGACCGCGCCATGGTCTTCGTGCTGACGAGCGTGCAGGAAGACGGCTCCATCTGGCGGCAGCCGGCGGGAGAGCGCAAGGGCGGGGGACTCGCCAACTACAACACGGCGATCTGCATGACCGCGCTGCACGCGCTGGGCCGGCCCGAACTGGTGCCGGTGATCCAGAACGCGCGGACCTATCTCGCGAAAATGCAGTACGACGGCGGCGGGGCCTACGGCGGCGGCATGGGCTACGACGCCGACCAGGGGCGGCCCTACACGGATCTGTCCAATTCCTACATGGCCTACGAAGCCATGCGCCTCACGCAGGACGTCGAAGACCTCCGCGCCGCCGGCGAACCGAAGGCCGACCTCGACTGGGAAGCCGCGCAGTCGTTCCTGGCCCAGGTGCAGAACCTCAAGGGCGTGAACACGAATTCGTACATGAGCGCAGACGCGGACAACCAAGGCGGCTTCGCCTATTCTCCGGGCGCGGGCGCTTCGGTCACCAACGCCGAAGGCAAAGTGACGCTGCGCTCCTACGGCAGCATGACCTATGCCGGCTTGCTCGCGCTGATCTACGCGCAGGTGGATGCGCAGGACGCGCGCGTGCAGTCCGCCAAGGACTGGGCCAGCCGCCACTGGACGCTCGACGAAAATCCCGGCATGGGCGCCGAAGGCCTCTACTACTTCTTCAACGTGCTGACGAAGAGCCTCGCCGCCGCCGGCGACGAAACGCTGACGCTGCCCGACGGCCGCACCGTCGCCTGGCGCGAAGAAGTCGTCCGCAAGCTCCTCGCCCTGCAACGTCCCGACGGCTCCTGGTTCAACGACAACAACCGCTGGTGGGAAGCCGATCCCAATCTCGTGACGGCCTACACGCTCCTTGCGCTGGCCACTGCGTTGCAGTAGCGCGCGCCATCGCGGACTAGACCGGAAGCTTGCGCGGTTTCCGACGGTCCGCCACGCAACGGGAAACGGCGGGTTGGGCCAACCCGCTCTGCCTTTTCGATCCACGGGGCAGGGCGGGCTCGCCGAGTCCGCAGAGCGCGCCGGGGCGCGTTACAGTTCTTCGAGAGGCAGAATTTGCTTCAGGTGCCGAACGGTCAGGATGGAAATCCGCCGGGCTTCCAAGCGATAGATGATGCGGTAATTGCCCCAGACCAGCTCGCGGAGATCGGGTCGCGGGCTTTCGGGAATCCGGCGGCCGCTTTTCGGAAATTGCCGGAGTTGCTCCACGCGCGCAAAAGCCGCCCGGACCCATTTTTCGGCGGCGCTGGGATCGTCTTCCGCGATGAAAGCGGCGATTTCCGCGACGCGCTCGATGGCCAGAGGCGACCATTGAATCCTCATCGGCGCACCTTGGCCAACACCTGCTTGAGCGCCGCCGCATGGGGAACGCCGGCACCCTGCGCCAATTGAATCTCGGCTTGGCGGATATCCTCGAGGAGTTCCATTTTTTGCATCATCCCTTCGTATTCCGAAACGCCCAACAGCACGGCGGCGGACTTTCCGTGATGGGTGATGACCAGCGGGCGGCGGGTCTGGCGGGTTCGGCGGATGCACGACGCGACGCTCGCGCGGAATTCGGACAGGGGCTTGACGTCTTCATCGAGATTGAGGCGGACCATGGGGAAGCTCCTTTTGTACGATTTAATGTACAGTATTCGGCACGCCCGTCAAGGGCTGCGCCGCCGCGCAAGACTGGCGCGGGCGCAAGCGCGGAACGTCACGGTTCTGGGGCCGATGCCCGCGGCGGGGCGTTGCCGGGCATCGGCGGGCATGCGATTTCCATTTTCAGGATGGAGTTGTCGATGATCCCGTCCCGGACGGCCGTTTGCAGAATCTGCCGCGCGCGTTCGACGTCGTCCACGTGGATGGAGGCGCCGCAGCCGATCGAACACATCGTCACGCCGAGGCGGACGTGGTTCGTGCGGAAGAGGGCATCCATGACGGTCCACTGGGCCATCACGTCCGCGTTGTTGAGCGGATTCATGTACGTCAGGCAAGAGACGTAGGCGTCCTGGGAATCGAATCGGTCCGCCATCCCGCGCGGATCCACCGGCGCGATTTTTCCGGCGCCATCCGTCTCCAGAATCTCGACCACGACATCTGCTTGCCCCGGCGCGGTACCAGGAGTGGGCAGGTTTACACCTGAGGCGCCGGGAAGCGGTCCGGCCTGATCCACGAGCTCGCAACGAGAATCCAGATTCTTGTACCAAGTCAGTTGGCGGGCTTTTCGGAAAATGACAAAGCTGTCCGGACGCACATAAAAGTGAATGTAATGCGCTTCGGGGTCCAGCTTGGCCAGCTGCGAACCGAACCACTTCTCGTTCGTTTCTTCGCCTGGATAATCGAACGCATACCCTTCCGCTTGGGGAACGGCTTCCACGGACTGCTCCATCGAAATGGAGAACAGCCGATTGTTCCGGCATTCGAAATATACGGGCTCCTTGCCTTCGGTTTTCGCTTCCAGAGGAGTGGGCAATGGCAGGTCGTCCAATTGAAGCATGGATTCATATTCTCCGCCGGAAGAACGGCCCGCTTCGAGACCAATGGCCATTTCCGAATTCTTGACGAGTTCTTCACGGGTAAAGGGGCGTTCCGATTCCCAAGGTTCTATTCCGATATCCACGTCGCATTTGCGGATCAGCTTGAGGAGGGTGTGTTGGAGCCGTTCGCTGCCGGGCCTGAGAAGCAAAACGGGATACCGAACGTTGCGGACGCGCTCCATGCCTTGAATGAGCTTTTCGAATTCGTTTTCGGCTGTCGAGAGTTCTGACTCCGCGATTTCTTTGTTGTCGGCGCAGACGATCACCTTGTCGGTATGAACGTCCACGTAGACGGCTTCTTGCCGCATGGTGCAGGGCCGGGTTTCAGCCAGAACCAGCGACGGCAGCAGAGCCAACCAGATCATTTTTCCCATGATGGTGTCCTTCATGCGGGCATTGCGCGGCGGGAATTCCCGCCGATCGGTTCTCAGGATAGGCCGGAGCACGGGCGGGGTCAATTGGGGGGATTTGCTTGGAACATCGCGCACGCAACCACGGGGAAAGCCAACCCCGCCCTGCCGGAGCCGACAAACCGGCTGTTCGGGTAGGGCGACTTGGCCCAAGTCGCCGGGTTCGGGATCGGCGGGTTGGGCCAACCCGCACTACCTTTTCGATCCACAGCCCGCCGCTAGCGCTTGAACTGGGCGAGGAACGCTTCGAACTGGGCGTTGCCGGGCGCGCCGGGGACGAACCAGGAATGGTCGCTGTGGGCGCCGGCGAGGAGGACGAATATCTTGGGGTTCGCGGCCGCGCCGTGAAGCAGGCGGCCGCTCTGGAAGGGCACGGTCTGGTCGGTCGGACTGTGGCCGAACAGCTTGGGCAGGCCCGCCAGCGCCGCCACCTTGGGGCCGGAATCGTAGGCCTCGGACAGCAGCCGATCGAACGGCAGGCGCGGATAGAACCGGCGGGCGAGATCCGCCGTGGACAGAAAACCGCCGTCCACGATCAGGCCCGCGACGGGGCGATCTTGCGCGAGTTGGACGGCGACGGCCGCGCCGAGGGAATGGCCGTAGACGAGGATGGGCAGCTTGTCGCTCATGGCCTTGGCCGCGTCGAACGCCGCGCGCGCGTCCGCGTAGAAGCCTTTTTCGCTGGGCCGGCCGGCGCTGGCGCCGTAGCCGCGGTAGTCCCACAGCAGCAGGTTGAACCCGCGCTTGAAGAATTCGGGGGCGAGCGCGGCGACGTCGCCGACGTTGACGGCGTTGCCGTGGCAAAAGACGACGGTGCCGCGCGGACTGTTCGCCGGAATCCACCAGCCGGCCAGCGGCGTGCCGTCGGCCGCGTTGAACTGCACGTCCTGGTAGCGCAGCGCGTGCTGCGCCGGCGTGGCCGCGATCTCCGCGACGGGATGGTAGAGATGGCCGCGCTCGAACCGGCGCAGCCAAATCCAGCCGGCCAGCCCCGCCGCGACCAGCAGGAACGAAATGGACAGCAGAACTTTCTTCATCCCGCCGATAGTTCCAGATTTTTCGGGAAAGTCGCGAGGATTCTGCAACCGGTTTTCGTCACGACCACGGTGTCTTCGATGCGCACGCCGCCGACGCCGGGATAATACAGACCCGGTTCGACGGTGAGGACGTGGCCCGCGGCGATCCGTCCGGGCTCGTGGCGCAGGCCGGGTGATTCGTGGACGTCGAGGCCCACGCCGTGGCCGACGCTGTGGATGAAGCCGCTTTCCCGGCCGGGCGGAGAGAGCTTCGTCTCGAAGCCCGCTTTCCTGAAATAATCTTCCACGGCGAGCTGCACCGCGCGCGATTCCACGCCGGGCCGCACCATGGCCAGCGCGAGCCGCTGCGCGCCGCGCACGGCGCGGTGCATGCGCCGCACTTGGTCGCTCGCGCGCCCGCGCACCACGGTGCGCGTGACGTCGCCCCAGTAGCCCGTGGTTTTGTCGCGCGGAAAAATATCCAGCACGATCGGCACGCCCGCGCGCAACGGGCCGGAACCGACGTCGTGCGGGCGCGCGCCCTGCGGGCCGACCGCGACGATGGTGCCTTCGGCCGTGCAGCCGCGCGCGAACAGCTCGCGCTCGATGAGCGCCCGCAGATCTTCCGCCAAAAAGATTTTTCCGTTGCGCTTCAGCACGCCGCTTGGCGACACGTCCGCTTCGCGCAGCGCGCGGACCGCGGCGCGCAGCGCGGCGATCGCCGCGCGCTGCGATTTGGCGATGCGCGCGATTTCGCTCGGCGTTTTGACGGCGCGCTGCGGAAACGCGGGGGCCTCCGCCAATTTCACTTTCACGCCGCCGCGTTCGAGTTCGCGCGCGATGCCCAACGGAAAATACGGGCCCGCCTGCACGGCGCGCACGCGCAGTTTTTTCGCGAGCGCCAGCATCTGCGCGCCCAGCGTGCGCCGCCGCGGCGCGGCGTCCGCGAACAGCTCCGCGGGGGTGTGGAGGATCGCGCGCGGGCAGGTTTGGCGGGCCCGGGCCGCTTCCAGGGCCGAAATGGCCAAATGCAGCCGTCCGCGGGCGTCCACGAGCACCCCGAAGGGGTCCGTCGCGACCAGTCCCGTGGCGTAGCGGACGTCGTTTTCCTCCATGCCGGTGGCTGCGAGAACGCGGGGGGGTGTAGATTTGTTCATGTTTTACGGGGTTCCCGGCCCGGTACGGGCTGTGAATGGGGGGATTTTCAACGGATTTGAGGCACTTTTCAACCCCAAAACACCTTGTCAACGGATAGGAGCGGCAATTCTTGAACAAAATGAAAGTCTACGTCATATGGACATCTTCATGATTTCATATCCCATATGACGTGGGTCTGAAGATTTTTTCCGAAAACCCACCGAACGGGTCTTGTCCGATCGGCGTGCGGTGACTATGGTCGAAACCGATTTCGGAACCGAGGACCCGGAAACGGCTGTGAACAAGCTGTGGATAAGTGGTCCAAAGGCCCTTCCAGCCGAGTCGAAACGAAGCCGGAAGGAGCCGGAAAACCGCGGGTGAATTTGGGATTGTGCCGGAGCCGCCGGCCGTGCGAGACTGGCGGACCGAGGCGGGAAGAGGATTTTCGTGGAAACGAGCAAGGCGAAGCAAATCTGGGCGCAGGCGTGCGAATTCCTGTCGTCCGCGATGTCGGCGGACGTGTTCCAGCGCTGGATCGGGGTGATCGAGGCGGTCGGGGACGAAAGTTCCGGGCAGCTGACCTTGGCCGTGCCGAACGGCTTCTACCAGGACTGGCTCGAAGAGCACTATCTGCCGCTGATCCGCAAGGCGCTCGGCGCCTCCGGGCACGAGCAGCTGGCGATCGCCTTCGTGGTGGACGGCTCCCGGCCGGCGCCCGAAGCGCCGGCGGCCGCCCCGGAAGACAAGGAAGCGCCCAAGCGCCGCCCGCTGAAGACGTGCAGCCTGGGAATGCCGCTGAACGCGCGGCACACCTTCGAGAATTTCGTCGTCGGTCCCTCGAACACCTTCGCGCACGCCGCGGCGCTGGCGGTGGTGGAAGCGCCGGGCCGGGCCTACAACCCGCTGTTCGTCCACGGCGGCACCGGACTGGGCAAGACCCACCTGATCCAGGCCATGGGCCAGGCGCTGCTCAAGCGCGGCAAGGGCACCGTCTGCTACACCACCTGCGAAACGTTCACCAACGAATTCATCCAGGCCCTGCAGCAGCACGAGCTGGCCGCGTTCCGCAAGAAATACCGCCACATCGACCTGCTGCTGATCGACGACATCCATTTCCTCGCCGGCAAGGAAAGCACCCAGGAAGAATTCTTCCACACCTTCAATTCGCTGCATCAAAACGGCAAGCAGATCGTGATGACCAGCGACCGGCCCATCGGCGAGATCGCCAACCTCCAGAAGCGCCTCGTGTCGCGCTTCGAGTGGGGCCTGGTGACGGAAATGGAAATGGCGGACCTCGAAACCCGCGTGGCCATCCTGCGGCGCAAGCGCGAGCAGATGGGCATCCAGCTGCCCGACGATTCGCTTTTCTTCATCGCCGAACACGTCCGCTCGAACATCCGCAAGCTGGAAGGCTCGCTCCTGCGCGCGGCCTCGTACGCCTCGCTGACCCGCAAGCCGCTGACGACCGAGGCGCTCGAATACCTCCTGCGCGACACGATCGAGCAGGAAAACCAGACCGCGCTGACCATCGAAGGCATCCAGCGGATGGTCGCCGAATACTACGACATCCGCCTCGGCGACATGACCAGCAAGCAGCGGCCGAACAACATCGCCTTCCCGCGCCAGATCGCCATGTACCTGTGCCGGGAACTGACCGACCAGTCGCTGCCGTCCATCGGCAACGCCTTCGGCCGGAACCACGCGACGGTCCTGCACGCCCACCGGTCGGTGGCGGCGAAGATGAAGATGGATTCCGGCCTGCGCCAGACCATCCTCTCGCTCCAGCAACGCCTCGGAGGGGTGGTCGCCCCTTCGTGAAAAGGAGCGGATGGCCGTTTTCCGCCACTCCCATGCGCGCCCTTGCGGCCCGGCGCGGCTGTGGAAAACCCCGCAACAACTCCCCCGATGCCTGTGGACAAGCGGGGGCGGTTTGTGGACAAGTCCGGGTTGTTCCGGTTGGGCACAGCGGGGAGGGGGTTCTTTTCGACAGCCTTTCCGGCCTCGAAAGGCCCGTCCCGGCGATTCTTTTCTTGATGTCCACACTGTCCACAGGACATACTGATAAGACTGATTTGAACTTATATATGAAGAAGACAGTAGGCAGCTCGGAGGCGGCATGAAAATCAAGGTCAACAAAGAAGCGATGATCGATTGTCTGCAGAAGGTCCAATCGGTGATCAACCCCCGCAACGCCCTCCCGGTCCTCTCCAACGTCTTGATGAAGGCCCAGAAGGGCAAGCTCGAGCTGACCGCCACCGACATGTCCCTGACCGTCCGGGCCACCCTGGACGCCGACGTGGCCGAAGCCGGCACGACGACCCTGCCCGCCAAGCGCATTTTCGGCGTGTTCCGCGAACTGAGCGTGGACGAGGCGGAGATGGAAGTCAGCGACCAGAACGTCGCCTCCATCCAGGCCGGCAGCTCCTATTTCCGCATCCACGGCATTTCCGAGGCCGACTATCCGAACCTGCCCGAGATGGCCGATCCGAAGGCCTACGTCATCGACCAGGCCGCCTTCCGCAACATGCTCAAGCTGACCTCCTACGCCGCGTCGGTGGACGCCAACCGCCCGCTCCTCAACGGCGTGCTCCTGAGCTTCAAGGCCGGCAAGCTCAGCGTGGTGGCGACGGACAGCCGCCGACTCGCCCTCGTCGAACACGAGGTCGAATTCCCCGCCGACGCCGAAATGGATCTGATCGTGCCCCTCAAGACGGTCGAGGAGCTCCTGCGCACCCTCGCCGAGACCGGCACCGTCAAGATTTTGGCCACCCCCAAGCAGATCGCCTTCGAATTCGACCGCGTCCTGATCGTCTCGAAGCTGGTCGAAGGCACCTATCCCAATTTCCGCCAGGTGATTCCGCAGGCGAACGGCGAGCGCGTCGCGATGGAACGCGAAACCCTCCTGACGGCCGTCCGCCGCACCTCCCAGCTCGTCATCGACGCCGTTTCCGGCGTCAAGCTCACCTTCACCAAGAACCGCCTCGAGATTCTGGCGACCGCGCCCGAAATCGGCGAAGCGCGCGAAACGATGGACGTGAAGTACAAGGGGCCCGACATCGCGATTTCCTTCAACCCGGCGTTCCTGATGGATCCCCTCAAGGCGCTGACGACCGACGATGTCTATCTGGACCTGCTGGACGACACCAGCCCGGGCGTGCTCCGTTCGTCGATCAGTTTCGTCTACGTGCTGATGCCGATCCGGGTCAGCTGAGCGCGGAAAGCGAACGGCGCCAACGTTGGGCCCCACCCCGGAACGACGAAAGCCGCCTTCGCAGGCGGCTTTTGCGGCATGGTTGCCCGACTAGGATTTGAACCTAGACAAACAGATCCAGAGTCTGCTGTGCTACCGTTACACCATCGGGCAGGCGGAAACGAAAACGCGAGAAAGGTACTTTTTTTGGGCGTGAAGTCAAGCCTCGCCGCCGGAATCGGCGGCCGGGACCGGAAATGAGCCGTTCATGAGCGATTTCCAGAAAGACAACGTCGCGCTGATGTGCGACATCGGCGAGCTGGTCGGTCTCTTCGATTTCGAGACCGGCCTCGACGCGTTCCTGGCCAAGGCCGTGTCCACCGTCGCCTGGCACATGCGCGCCGCCGTCTGCTCGATCTACCTCTACCAGCCCGAAACCCAGGATCTCGTCCTGCGCGCCAACCAAGGGTTGAATCCGGATCTCGTCGGCCGCCTCCGGCTGAAGATCGGCGAGGGCGTCACCGGCATGACCCTCAAGGAAATGCGGCCCATCTGCGAGGCGCGCGCCACGGACAATCCCCACTACAAGCACGTGCCCGGCAGCCGCGAAGAACAGTTCGTTTCGTTCCTCGCCGTGCCCATCCTGCGCAAGATGAATCCGGTCGGCGTCATCGCCGTCCAGGATCCCCAGTGGAACTATTTCACCCCGAACGACGTCCAGGCCCTCCAGGTCATCGCCTCCCAGCTCGCCGGCGTCATCGAAAACGCCCATTTGCTGATGAAACTCCGCGGCGAGGAATCCGGACCGGTGCCCCCGCCGGCGGCGGCCTCCGATTCCGAATTCGGTCCCGGCACCCATTGCGTGCGCGGGCAGGGGGCCTCCAACGTCGTCGGCATGGGCCTGTCCACCCGCATCGGCCAATATCTGCTGAAGGACGGCGATGGCGCCGGCTGCCCCATCGGCCTGACGGAAGCGGATTTCGACCGCGCCCTGGCCGCCACCGAGCGCCAGCTCCTCGAACTCCAGCGGCGCCTCGAAGACAAGCTCCACGACGCGGCCTCGATGATTTTCGGCGCGCACGTCCTGATGCTCAAGGACGAAGCCTTCTCCGGCGAAATCCGCGCCCAGATCCGCGGCGGCAAGAATCCCTGGACCGCGATCCTCGACGAAGTCCGCCGCTATGCGGATTTGTTCGCCCACAGCCCCAATCCGTCCCTCCGCGAAAAAGTCCTCGACGTCGAAGACCTCGGCCACCGCTTGCTCCACAACCTTTCGGCTCCGACGCTGGAAAGCTCCGGACCGGACTACACCGGCCAGATCATCATCGCCGAGGAACTTCTCCCGTCGGACATCCTCAAGCTTTCGGCGGAAGGCGCCGCCGGTCTCGTTCTCCTGGGCGGCGGCCAGCATTCCCACGTCGCGATCCTCGCGAAGGCCCTCCAGATCCCCCTCGTCATCGCCGCCGACCAGCGCCTCCTGCATCTGCCGGAGAAAACCCCGATCCTGCTCGACGCGAAGGAAGGCCAGATCATCGTCCGCCCCGGCCCCGAAGCCATCCAGACCATGCAGGACATCATCCGCACCCTGGCCGAATCCGAGCGGCTGGCCGGGCTGGTCAAGTCCGAAACCCGCACGAAAGACGGCGCGGAAATCCAGCTCCTGGCGAACCTCAACCTCGTGAGCGAACTCGACGTCGCTTTGCGCGTCAAGGCCCGGGGCATCGGCCTCTACCGCACCGAATTCCCCTTCATCGTCCGCAGCACCTTCCCGACCGAAGAAGAGCAGTACCAGGGCTACCGCCGGGTGCTGGAAAAAATGGAAGGCCGCCCCGTCGTGTTCCGCACGCTGGACGTCGGCGGCGACAAGGCGCTGTCCTATTTTCCCGTGGACCACGGCAACAATCCGTTCCTGGGGCTGCGGGCCTTGCGGTTCTCGCTGCGGAACCCGGCGATCTTCAAGCAGCAGCTCCGCGCGCTGCTGCGGGCCGCCCACGGCAATCCGCAGGCGAAGGTCATGTTCCCGATGGTGGCCTCGCTCGACGAATTCCAGGCGGCGCGCAATCTCGCCGAGACCTGCCGGCGCGAGCTGGAGCAGGAAGGCGTGCCCAACCGCATGCCCGAACTCGGCGTCATGATCGAGCTGCCTTCGGCCGTGATGATGGCGAACGAACTGGCCGCCGAAGCCGATTTCCTCAGCATCGGCAGCAACGATCTGATCCAGTACCTGCTGGCCGTGGACCGCACGAACGACGAAGTGGCCGACTGGTTCACCCCGTGGCATCCGGCGGTGTTGCGCGCGCTGGATTGGATCATGCGGGCGGCGGAGAAAGCCGGCAAACCGGCTTCCCTGTGCGGCAACCTCGGTTCGGATCCCCGGATGCTGCCGTTCCTGCTGGGCATCGGGCTGCGGATCCTGAGCATGGACCCCATGGCCGTGCCGGCCGTGCAGCGCCAGATCGAACGCATCGACCTCGGTGCGGCCCGGGAGCAGGCGCGGCGGATGCTGGCGATGGGCCACGCGGAGCAGGTGGCGGAGTTCCTGAAAACCAACGCGCCGGCGGGGTAGGCCCGCGTGGATACGTTGTTCCACGGCGTTCTCGGCGCGACCTTGTGCAGCCGCACGGGGCTGGCCGGCGGCCGGCGCGGGCCCGGCGGCGATTTCAAGCGCCGCTGGCTGTTTTCCGACTGGACGCTCTGGGCGGCGTTTTTCTTCGGCATTTTCCCCGATCTGGCGTCGCTGGGCATCCACTTCATGATGGATGCGTTCGCCGGCAACGGCGTGCGCTGGCACGGCATTCCCGATTTCGTGTTTTTCCTCTACGACGTCACCCACAGCCTGCTGGGCATCGCCGTCTGCTACGGCCTGCTGGTCGCGTGGAAACGCGCGCTGTGGCTGCCGGCGCTGGCCTGGCCCATCCACGTCCTGACCGACGTGCCCACCCATGGAACCGGCCGGTTCATCACGCCCATCCTCTGGCCGTTTTCCGACTGGGGCTTCGCGGGCTGGAGCTGGTGGCTCGAACCCCAGGTGTTCTACGGCGGCTGGGTCCTGGTCGGAGTGCTCTGGCTGGTCGTGGTCGTTTTGCGCTTCTCGCGGAGAAAAGCGTGAACTCGGCTGTTGCGCCCCCCATGGCCGCCCGAACCAATTGAACATTGGATATTGATTATTGGATATTGGATATTGAAAACGGTTTCCCCATGAACTTCCTCGATCTCGTCCGCCGCCGCCAAAGCACGCGCCGATACCTGCCGGGAAAACGGATTCCCCGCGAAATCCTCGACCGCTGCCTCGAGGCCGCGCGCCTGGCGCCCTCCGCCTGCAATTCCCAGCCGTGGTCGTTCGTGGTGGTGGACGATCCCGCCCAGGTCCGCGCGCTGGCCGAAGAATCCTGCGGCCGCGCGCCCTACGGCATGAACAAATTCGCCGCGGACGCTTCCGCGTTCGTGGCCGTGGTAACGGAAAAGATGAAGCTGGCGGCCCGCCTCGGCGCGCACTTCCGCGGCGTGCAGTACAGCCTCGTCGATCTGGGCATCGCGTGCGAACACCTCGTCCTGCAGGCCGCGGAAGACGGCATCGCCAGCTGCTGGCTGGGTTGGTTCGACGAAGCCGCCGTCAAAAAACGCCTCGGCATTTCCCGCGCCAAGAAAGTGGATATGCTGATTTGCCTCGGCTATCCCGCCGACGAAACCGTCCGCCCCAAGAACCGCAAGCCCCTCGACGAAATCCGCCGCTACGCCTGAAGCGGGCAGGGGAGGGCGGGGTGGTTGTGGCCGGCCCCGCCGGGGCCGGGCACGGAACAAGCCGAAACGGAAATCGGCTTCTTCAGTCCAGCGGACTGCGGATGCCCACGCCGGTCTGTTTCGCCGTATGCAGGTAGATCTGCGTCGTCGAAATGTCCGCATGCCCCAGCAAGTCCTGCAAATCGCGGATGCCGGTTCCGCTTTCCAGCAGATGCGTCGCGAAACTGTGCCGCAACGTGTGCGGCGTCACCCGCTTGTCCAGCTTGGCCCGCGCCGCCGCCTCGCGGATCGCCTTCTGGAACGTCGCATCCAGCACGTGGTGCCGGCGGACGATCCCGCTGCGATGGTCGCGCATCAGGTTCCGCGAAGGAAAGAACCAGAACCACTCGAATTTTTCGCCGGCCTTGGGCCATTTGCGTTCGAGGGCCTCGGGCAGTTCCACGCCCGGCAAGCCCGCGTCCCGGTCCTTTTCATGCAATCCCCGCAGCCGTTCGCGGTGTTCCTTCAATCGCGCGGCCAGCGACCGCGGAATCATCGTCAGCCGGTCCTTGTTTCCCTTGCCGGCCCGCACGGCCAGTTGCAGGCGCTCCAGATCCACGTCCTTGACCCGCAGGCGCAGCAGTTCGCTCAGGCGCAGGCCCGCTCCGTACATCAGTTCCGCCATCAGCCGGCCGGTTCCCGGCAATTCCTCGAAGAGCCGGCCGCATTCCTCGCGGCTCAGCACCGACGGCACGTTCCGGTGCCGCGGCGCCCGGGTGAAATCCCCCAAGTCGCCCGGCGAGCGGCGCAGCACCTCGCGGAAGAAAAACACGCCGGCGTTCAGCGCTTGCTTCTGCGTGCCGGCGGCCACCCGTTCCTTCACGGCCAGATGCGACAGAAACCCGCGCAAGTCCTCGCCTTTCAGGTCCTCGGCCGGCTTGGGCGCGCAAAACCGCACCAACCGCCGGGCCCAATGCCGATAGGTCGTCTCCGTCTTCCAGGCCAGATGCAGTTCCCGGATGCGCGCCACCATTTTCCGTTCCCAGGGTGCGCCCCCCAGATCCGCCTTGCCCAGCGGGGGAACGTCCGTCATTTGGTTGAAGGTTACGGGTTGCCGGTTCCCGGTTGCGGCAGGTCCCCTAGCCGGAGCCGCGCCCCGGCGGATATCTGGCTTGCTTCCCTTCTGAGTCCCGACTTCCGGCGCCTGAATTCTCCTTTTTTTGCCCATCTGCCAGTACCATCGCAACGCGTTGCGGCGCAATTCATATTGCTTCGGTGGCAAATATGACCGTTTCCATTCCAGGTGCTCCTTGAACGTCGCCACGTTCGGCTGTTTCCCTTTTTCCCGCAGCCAGTAAAGGAACTTCACCACCGCTTCCCGGTAACCCGCTTGCAAGGCCACCGGCACCGATTCCCGCAAGACCCGGTCCCAGTCGCTGAATTCCACGATCAGATCGTCCATGTCCGGCCTCCAGGTTGTCTTTATGCGGCCCCCGCCGCCAGTTGTCTTTGCACTTCTGCCAAAACCGCCGCATAAAGACAACTTCATTCCTCGCCGGAACCGCCCTCCCCTCCGCCGGAACCGCCTGCTCCCCAAGCAAGAACAATGGATTGACCCATCGTTTATCCGAGCCTATCATGGGACCCGACTGGATGAACTTTATGCCGCATAAAGACAACTTGAAGTTCGTTGAATAAATACTGTTCAACTTGAGAGCATTAATATGAAAAGCCAGCCATATTTTCATGCACTAACAGCGCATCGCATTAATGTGCCTAGAAGCCTATGTATATTCCTCTTGGCAGCCTTTAGCTCTGCGATGGGTGAAACACTCTCGGTTAAAGCAATCTATCAGCAGTCAAAAGATTCGGTCGTTTTATTATCTACATATGATGAGAATTCAGTTCCCCTAAGCATCGGCTCAGGATTCGCGATATTGGACGGCGACATAATTGCAACCAGTTTACATGTCGTATCTGGAAGTAAATTGCTTAAAATTAAATATTCAGACGGGGTAGTGTGCGAAGCGATTTCTGTTTTGGGTTATGATCCTGATCGTGATATTGCACTGATTAAGTCTCCAAAAACAGTTCGCCCATTATTAATTTCAACAAATAAGCCTGATATAGGTGACTCTGTTGTTGTTATTGGCAATCCAAAAGGACTCGAAAACACACTTTCCGAGGGGATTGTCAGCGGGATAAGAAAAGACCTTAATTCCCTTGTTGTCCAAATCACGGCGCCAATATCTCCTGGTAGCAGTGGTGGTCCTGTACTAATAGATGATGGTTCCGTGCTAGGTATAGCTACTAGTTGCATGGTCGAGGGACAAAATCTCAACTTTGCAGTTCCAGCGAAGTACATTTCACTAATATCGACAACAAACAGCCGTCAGTTTTCTCGTTTGTCATTAAATCCTGAAAAATCAAAGTACTCAGCACCCGATACAACGCAGGTTCAAATATCTAGCAGTCGAGTTGACGGCAAAACAATCAAAGCATCTGTCTTCAACAACAATACATTCCCGATACAAAACATAAAGATTCTAGTTGTTTTTCACTCCCTTATGGCTCAGACCATGAGAGAGTATTCCGAAGCAGGGAAAGTCAAGGCATGGCCTCCGGGCACATTCCCCCCAATCAAGCCAGTTCACTATGAGATATTCACAGTAGATGCAGTGGTTTTGCCAAAACTGGCCAAACGTTTTGAGAAATACATTCCGGTGCTTGAAGACTTGTGGAATGCTTCTTACCGTGTATTGGATTATGATATACTTAATTCAAGCGATTTAGGTTTATGAATAATACTTTAGAACATAAATCTGGTTGAACAAGGCGCTGCTGGGTACGCGCCACAAGTGGCGCGTCCCCAGAGCGCTGACGTTGGAAGGTGAAGAAATATGAAAAGAACAATTATTGTTTCTTTAGCGATC
>DAOTNL010000005.1:0-20409 GCA_035450765.1 Kiritimatiellia bacterium
CCCGCGGGCATCGGCGGCTGGCCCGGGAACTCGCCGCGCGCCTGGACGCCTGGCTGGCGGCCGGAACCGGAGGCGGTCCGTAGGCCATGTGGTTCAACACCTACACGTTCGGCGTTTTCCTCGTCGTGGTGTTCAGCGGCTACTGGGCGCTGCCGCGGCCGGCACGCGCGCTGTTCCTGCTGGTCGCGAGCTACGTCTTCTACTGCTGGAAGACGCCGGTATACGGCCTGCTGCTGCTGGCGTCCACGGTGCTGGATTACGGCTGCGGCCTCTGGATCGGCGGAACGGAACGGCCGGTGCTCCGCCGCCTGGGACTGCTGTGCAGCCTGGGCGGCAACCTCGCCATCCTCGGCTTCTTCAAGTACGCCGACTTCATCGGCGGCAACCTCGCCGGACTCGGCCGCCTGCTGGGGTTCGACGCGCAGTGGACGCCGTACGACTTCCTGCTGCCCGCCGGCATTTCGTTCTACACCTTCCAGACGATGTGCTACACGCTCGAGATCTACCGCCGGCAGATCCGGCCCTGCCGCCATCCCATCCACTTCGCGCTCTACGTGGCTTATTTCCCGCAACTGGTCGCCGGTCCCATCGAACGGGCCGACCACCTGCTGCCCCAGCTCGAAAAGCCGCCCGCGTTCTGCTGGGACGACGTGTTCGCCGGCGGCGGGCGCATCCTGCTCGGCCTGTTCCGCAAGATGGTCGTGGCCGACCGGCTGGCGATCCTGGTGGACCGCGTGTTCGCCCATCTGGACGACTACTCCGCCTTCACCGTCTGGGTCGCCCTGTTCGCCTTCGCGCTGCAGGTCTACTTCGATTTCGCGGGCTACAGCGACATCGCCATCGGCAGCGCGCGGCTCTTCGGCGTTCGCATCGTGGAAAACTTCCGCCGGCCGCTGATGGCGCGGTCGGTGGCCGATTTCTGGGACCGCTGGCATCTGACGCTGACCTCGTGGCTGCGCGAGAACGTGTTTTTCGCCATGGGCGGCTCGCGGCGCGGGCGGATGCGGACTTTGTTCAATATCTGGGTGTTGTTTCTCCTGTGCGGCCTGTGGCACGGCGCGAGCTGGAACTTCGTGTTGTGGGGCGCCTACTACGCGCTGTTCAATTCGCTGTACTATCTCTGGCGCCAGTGGCGTCCGGCGCCGGACCGCGCCGCGGCCTCCGGCGGATCGCCCGGCTGGACGGGGTGGGCCGGCATCGCCGCCACCAACCTGCTCGTCGCGCTGGCGGCGGCGCTGTTCCGGGCGAAGGATCTGGCCGGCACGGCCGCCGTGGGCCGGGCCCTGGTCGGCCGGCATCCCGGCGCGGCGCTGGCCACCGAATGGGACGTGTGGGCCATGGTCGGCCTGATGGCGCTGGTCTTCGCCGTGGAGTATTTCCAGGAATTCCACGGGCTGGACGAACGCGTCCGCCGGCTCGGTCCCTGGGGCCGGATGCTCGGCTGGTTCGCGCTGATCCTCGCGCTCGTGTTCCTGTCGGTCAACAACCAGCAGCCCTACGTCTATTTCCAGTTCTAGGTCGGGAACGAACGCGATGCAGCTGGTGGACGGCATTCCGGTCTGGGGCGATCCGATCGAACCCAATGCGCTGAAGCAGATCCAGCGCTGCGCCCGCACGGCCGACCGCGCGGCGCTCATGGCCGACCACCACAAAGGCTACGCCGTGCCCATCGGCGGCGTCGTGGCCTATGCCGACAAGATCAGCCCCTCCGGCGTCGGCTTCGACATCGCCTGCGGCAACAAGGCCGTCCGGACCGACGCCAACGCCGACGACGTCCGGAAAAACATCTCCCGGATCATGGACGTGGTCTTCGAAAACCTGACCTTCGGCATCGGCCAGAAAAACCGCGTGCGGGTGGATCACGAGCTGTTCGACGACGAAGCCTGGAAGCTCGACGCCGTGCGGCCGCTGAAAGATCTGGCCCGCAACCAGCTCGGGACCGTCGGCGGCGGGAACCATTACGTGGACGTCCTGGTGGATGAACGGGACCGGGTCTGGATCGGCGTCCATTTCGGCTCGCGCGGGCTGGGGTACAAAACCGCCACGTGGTTTCTCGAAAAGGGCGGGGCGAAGGACGGCATGGACGTGGATCCGCTGGTGATTCCGGCGAACTCGGCGCTGGGCGCGGATTACCTCGCCTGCATGCGTCTGGCCGGACGCTACGCCTACGCGGGGCGCGACTGGGTTTGCGCGGAAACCGCGCGGCTGCTGGGCTGGAAGATCCTGGAAGAGGTGCACAACCACCACAACTTCGCCTGGCGCGAGACCCACGGCGGGGAACAGCTCTGGGTCGTGCGCAAAGGCGCCACGCCGGCGTTTCCGGGGCAGAAGGGTTTCATCGGCGGCTCGATGGGCGACATCAGCGTCATCGTCGAAGGCGTCGCGAACGATCAGGCGAAATGGTCGCTCTATTCCACGGTGCACGGTGCGGGCCGCACGATGGGACGGATGGAAGCCAAGGGCAAATACGACCGCCGGACGGGCCGCTGCCTGCGGCCGGGGAAGGTCACGCCCGAGATGATGCGCCGCCGCGTGGAAGCGTTCGGCACGGAACTCCGCGGCGGCGGCCTCGACGAATCTCCGCACTGCTACAAGGATCTCCAAGGCGTTCTCGCCGCCCACGCCGGCACGATTCAGATCTTGCACACGTTGCGCCCCATCGGCGTCGCCATGGCGGACACGGAAGACCCTTACAGGGATTGAGTTGCACGCCCGAGGCCCGAAGTTCGAGTTCCAACGGCCGAAAACGTTGAAAAAGGGTCGAAATAGCCCGAAAATCGGCAAAAAACAGGTTCTTCGCTGAAAATCATGGAAGCAGATCGAGCTTGCCGCAATAGAAGAGGATGCTGATGCGGTAGTTCTGGAAGGAACGGAAACCGCGGGCGTTGGCTTTGACGGTCTGGATCTTGGAGTTGAGTCCCTCGGAAACCGCGTTGGTGATGAAGCAATCGAAGTAGGTCAGCAGGCGGGGCAGGTTTTGCCGGAGCATCTGCGCCACTTTGCGGACCGGAGCCAAGGCGGTTTTCATGGCGTCTTGGAACCACCTCCGGAAGAACCGTTCGGCAAGCGAGGCATCCGCGCGGGTCCAGAAGTGCCGGAAAAGCTCTTTGACGCGCCAGGCTTTCGCCACGTGCAGTTCGGAGCGCAACAGGTCCTCGAACCCGGCCGCGTCTTCCGGCCGCCGGCGTTCCGGGCCCCGCAGCCACAGGTATTTGGTTCCGGCCAGGCGCCGGTCTTGGTCTTTCATGAGCCGGCGGTGTTCCTGGCGGCGCACCTGATCGACGGCGGAGTTCAGATGCTGGCTGACGTGGAAGCGGTCGTGGACGATGTCCGCATGGGGCAACAGGGCCTCGGCCGCCTGGATGAAGGGCCCCGACATGTCCAGCGCCACGCCGCAGACCATGTCCCGCTGGTGCGGACTCAGGCCGGCCTCCAGCAGCCCGCGCGCGGCTTCTTCGCCGCGGCCTTCGGCCACGTCCAGCACCCGGCCGCCCTCCGGATCGTTGACCAGCGACACGTAGCTCTGGCCGCGCCGGAAGGACTTCTCGTCCATGCCGATCCAGGGGATCTCCGCCGCCGCCCGGCGCCGCAAGCCGCGCGCCACGGCCCGAGACTTGATGTCGTCGACCTGGTGCCAGCTCAGCCGCAGCAGCTTGCGCGCCTCTTCCACGCTGCGCGCGGCCTGCAGCAGCCGGATGGCGAACGCCTCGAACAGCAGCGTGAACCGCGCATGCTTGGCCGCCCACGGCACGGACAGGTTCAGCACCCCGTGCTCCGCACAGCGCACGCGCGGCGTCCGGCTGCTCAGAAGGGTCTCGAACTGCATCGTGTCCAGATGCCGCCAGGTCCGGCGCGCCTGGTGGTCGTAGACCGCGCAGGCCGCTCCGCATACCGGACAAGGTCCGTTCTCGGAGCGGTAAACCACCTCGATGGACACCCGCTGCTCTTTCAACGACAGGCCCACGCCATCCACGACCCAGGGACTTTGAAGCCCCAACAACTTTCCGTAATGCTCTTCCAGTGCTTCCATCTCCCCAGTATGGCGGTCCGCCGCCCCCTTGCCACGGCCAATCCCCGAAATCCTCCACGAAAATCAGCGAAGAGCCAAAAAACAGCCTGAAATCGCGAAAAATGGTCGCCGAGGGAGTTCGGTGGGTCTAAAAACGGCGTGTTGAACCGCAAATGGACGCGAATGGGGGCCCCAAGCGGGAAATTTCAGCAGGAAAACAGGAAATTGGCACGAAAACAGGAAGGGAACGGGCCTCCTTCGTGTTTTCCTGTGTGTTTCCTGTTTTCCTGCTTGGTCGGGGGTTTTGACCGGGCGGGATCGGCGGCTTGACGGTGCCGTACAAACATCGTAGGAGTATACGGCATGAACGTGAAGCTGACGTTGCGCATGGACGATGCATTGATCCGCCGGGCCAAGCAGGCGGCGGGTCAGCGCGGCAAATCCGTTTCCCAGATGGTCGCGGAGTTTTTCGGCACCTTGGGCGGGCGGGCCAAGCCGGATCCGGAGGTGCCGCCCGTCACGGCCAGCCTGCTGGGGGTGTTGCGCGAAAAACCGGTGGACGAGGGCGCCTACAAGCGTCATCTGCGCGAGAAGCACCTGTGAAGGTGCTGCTCGACACGAACGTGGTCCTGGACGTGCTCCTCGACCGCAAGCCGCACGTCGCGGATGCCGCCCGGATTTTCCGGCTGGTGGAAGAGGGTCGGGCGACGGGATTACTGTGCGCCACCACGTTGACCACGCTGGATTACCTGCTGACCCAATCCCTCGGCCGATCCGATGCCCGGCCGGTCTTGGCCAGGCTGTTGCGGCTGTTCGAAATCGCGCCCGTGACGCGGACGGTGATCGAAGGCGCCTTGCGCAGCGAAATGGCAGACTTCGAGGACGCCGTGCTGGTCCAGGCCGCGCGCCAGGCCGGAGCAGATGCGGTCATCACGCGCAATGTCCGGGATTTCGCCAAAGCCGCCTGCCCGGTTTTCGATCCCCGCCAGTTCTTGGCGCAGATGCGATAAGCGGCGAACAACCGGCCGGGGTCATCGCCCCCGGCTACAGGATCAGCCGGATCGATTGTAGCCGGGCACGGTGGGCCCGGCCCCCCGACGGGGTCGTCGGGGGCTCCATACAGCCGGTTGATCCTACCCTTGGAGGGTTCGTTTTTTGGCCAGGGCTTTTTTCTGGGACGGATGGGGCGTGGCGGCGACCTTCCGGCGGGCGGGTTTTGTTTTCGCCTTGTTCACGGGGCGGACGGGGCGGCCTTCCATGTAGCCGCGGTAGCCGACGGGTTCGAGCTGGAAGCGCGGCGCGTCGTCGTCGGCCCATTCGTAGCCGTAGAGTTCGGGCTGGTAGGTCTTCATGACGTCCCAGAGCGAGAAAATGGCCTGCTCGAAGTTCTCGTCGTCGAAGGGCGGGCCTTGGAAGACCATCATGGTGCAGGGCGGCAGGTCGATCAGCTCGAAGCCTTCGGGGACGGTTCCCGCGAAATCGGCGGGAACTTCGACGCCCTGGGCGTAGACGGAGGTGCCGCGGCGCTGAAGGCGCTTGGGCAGCCAGAGGCCCATGGGCTCGTGGATGGCCTGCTGGATCTGGCCGAGCTGGTTGTAGACTTCGCAGCCGACTTCTTCGCAGTACTCGAAGTAGTGGGTGGCTTTCTTGCCGCGCTTGAGGATCATCTTGCGCGCGGGGCGATCGACGATCTGGACGAACACGACCTGGGACTGGGGCTGGGCGGCTGGGGTTTTCATGGGAGCGTTTCCTTTCGGGTGGGGCGGGTAGTAGCTGCGCATCCGGTCCGGCATGAACAGGACGACGGACGGCTTTTTCCGGCGAAACTGCCGCGGGGAAATTCCGAACTGGCGGGTGAACGCGCGCGTGAAGCCGGCATGGGAGTCGAAGACGAAGTCGAACGCGACGTCGATCACCTTGCGCGGCCCGGCGCACAGCTCGTCCGCGGCGGCGGACAGGCGGCGCTGGCGGACGTACTCGAACGGCGCGCGGCCCGTATATTCCTTGAAAAGCCGGGCGGCATGCCACGGCGAGTAGCGGGCGGCGCGGGCGAGACCGGCCAAGGTGATGGGTTCGGTCCGATGCGCTTCGACGAAGTCCTGCATCCGTTTCACCGCCTTGATCTGTTCCGCATCCATCGGGGTTTCCCTTTGTTGTGCCGCCAGTACGCCAGAAGCCGGCCGCGGGTTCTTGACCGGGCTTGCGAAAATATCAGAAATCGGGAAAACCGGGAAACCGGCTCTCGCAACGGACGCAAAGATCGCGAAGAGGCGAAGGAAGATGCGGGAACTTCTCGGCGGACTTGGCGTGCTGGCGAGAGAACGGAGCGCGATGCAGATCGCTGGCCTTGAAGACGCGGCGGCGGATCAGGGGCGGACGCGGGGCAGGCGGCATTCGAAGCGCGCGCCGGGCTGGCCGGGATTGGCCAGCTCCAGCTTGCCGCCGTGCAGGCGGGCGATCTCCGCGGCCAGCGGCAAGCCCAGGCCCGTCGTGCCCGTTTTCGCGCCGGGAATCTGCACGAAGCGCTCGAAAATGGATTGCGCGAATTCCTTCGGGATGCCGGGGCCGCCGTCGACGACGGCCACGCCGGCGTCGCCGTCGGGGAGTTCCGCCAGGTCGATCTGGATCGTGCCGCCGCCGGGCGTGTGGCGCACGGCGTTGTCGAGCAGGTTGCCGAGCAGTTCGACCAGCAGTTCCTCGAGGCCCGGGACCTGCAGGTCGGCGGCCGGAAAGACGGTGCGGATCCGCAGGCGCTGCGCTTCGGCCAGCGGCTCATAGGCCCGCAGGACCCGCTCGACCGCTTGGCGCAGCGAGACGGGAACGAACCGGCGCGACAGCGCGCCGGCTTCCAGTTGCGCCAGCTGCAGCAGCTGCTCGACGAGCCGGGTCATGCGGTCCAGTTCGCCGAGCATCGAGCCCAGCGTGCGCCGGTATTCGGACTCGGACCGGGGCCGGGCCAGCGCGACTTCGCCGAGGTTGCGCATGGCGGCGATGGGGGTGCGCAGCTGGTGCGCCGCGTCGCCGCTGAAGCGTTCGAGGCGCTGGAGCACGGCGGCATAGCCGTCGAACGCCGCGTTCATCGCTTGCGCGAGCCGCCTGGTTTCGTCGTCGGGCATCGCGCCGGTATCGATCCGTTCCGACCAATGGCCGGCGCAGACGCGCTCGGCGGTCGCGGCCATGGCGCGCAAGGGGGCCACCACGCGGCGGGAAATGAGCCACGCCAGGCCGACCAGCAACGGCACGATCCACAGCGACAAGCCCAGCACGTGGGCCGTCTGCTCCAGGGCGGCCGCCAGCGACACGTCGGGATGGGCTCGGCTGAGCATCCACTCGACGAAGACGTTGATCCCCGCTTGGCTCGCCAGCAGCAGCGCCAGCAGCAGGAGCAGGTAGAGGAAGACCCGGGAGCGGAACTTCACGTTCACGGCGCGTCGCCTCCCAGCATGAATCCCACGCCCCGGACGGTGCGGATCAGGCGCGGAGCGCCGGGCCGTTCGATCTTGTCGCGCAGGTGGGAGATGTGCACGTTGATCACCTTGTCCAGCGGCGTGACGCGCCGGTTCATTTTCCAGACCTCGTCGGCCAGCAGGTCGCGCGAGACCGGCTGGCCCCGCCATTTCGCCAGCAGCGTCAGCACGTCGAACTCGCAGGCCGTCAGGGACAGGAGCTGGCCGGAACGCCGCACCCGCCGGTTCACGCGGTCGATTTCGAGGTCGCCCACGCGCAGGACGTCGGTTTCGGACTGCAGCACGGCGGTGCGCAGCCGGGTGCGGATCCGCGCCAGCAGTTCGGCGAACGCGAAGGGCTTGGTCACGTAATCGTCGGCGCCTTCCTCGAGTCCCGCCACGCGTTCCAGCAGGGTGGATCGCGCCGTCAGGATGACGACCGGCATCCGGTAGCCGTTCTGGCGCACCCGCCGCAGCCAGGTCCGGCCGTCGCCGTCGGGCAGGTTCAGGTCCAAGATCGCCAGCGCCGGGGTTTCCTGCGCCAGCCGGAGGTCCGCTTCGGCCAGGTTCGCCGCCGCGGCGACGGCGAAGCCTTCCTCCTGCAAGCCGCGCACGAGGCTGGACGCCACGAGCGGGTCGTCTTCCACCAGCAGCAGCCGGCTCGAGCGCTTGTCCGTCGGTTCCGCCATACGGGCGCCAATCTGAAGACTTCGCGCCGCAAAAGCGAGGGGAAACGGAAGGTTAAGCAAACTTATCCTTTTCGAAGTTGCGCGCGTGAACGGAAACTGGCAATCAGATCCAAAGGCATCGAAAGGATTTTCCATCATGGGCATTCAAGGATTTTGGAGTTGCGGGCGACCGGCCCGCGCGGCCGCGCGGTTCCGCAAGGGGGCGTGGGCGGCGGCGCTGGTGCCCTTGCTGCTGGCCGGCGGCTGCGAGGACAAGGTCAATCCATACGCTTCCGGTTCGCCGGGCGGCGGCTCCCGTTCCCTGCGTTCGGGCAGCACGGTGCTGGGCTATGGCCGGGTTTCGTATTGGGCGGCCGACATCGGCTTGCTCAAGGCCGAACTGCGCGCCTGCGACGAGGCCGGGATCGGCATTTATACCGCGTCGCTGCTCGGCTGGTGGGGCACGGCCATGCCCGGAGCGCCCGAACAGCAGATCCGGGACCAGACGGAAGCGGCGTACAAGGTATTGCTCGACGAATGCCGCGCGCGCGGGATGATCGCCTTGATCGACATCCACAACCAGAACAGCGGCAGCCGCAAGTACGGCGAGCAAGGCCGGAAGCTGGGCGATCCGGCCGAAGTGGAATTGATCGATTGGGGCATCGAACTGGTGCGCAAGCACGGCCCCGCCAACGTCGTGGTGGTGCCATGCCGCGAAACGGGCGATGCCAGCGGCCTGGAAGTCGAGCGCAAGTGCGTCGAGCGCCTGGACGGTTTCCAGCTTTGCGCCAACACGGGGGCCCGCACCTGGCCGGTGCCGGGCTGGGCGGATTACGCCGAGTGGCATCCGTGGACCGTCGACGAGGTGCCGCCATCCGGAGCCATCGTGGTTTCCGACACGGGCACCATCTTGAACCAGCTCAACGTCGGCGGGGCGATGGGCCCGGGCCAGCCCGAGATCGTGCGGCAGTGGATGATGGCCGGAGTGGGGCAAGGCAATCCCGCGCGGGTGTACTATACCCTGTATCCGGGCCCTTTGGATCTGGCCACGATCCAGGCGATCGGTTCCGCGGCGCCGTAGCGCGAGACGGCAACAAGCCGATTGCGGTTTCGGTCTGGGCGGGCCCCGCCGCCTTGCGTGGCGGGGGAGCCGATTTTGCCTCCCATGGCGCAAGGCCATGGGGGGGCGCACCATATCCGACCCTAATTCAGCAGCGCGCCCTTGGGGCCGGCCTTGTCGTCCCAGTTGCGGGGCTTCTGGGTTTCGATGGCGGCGATGGTCTTGGTGGTCATCTGGATGCCGCGGGTCTTGGGGGTGCGGACCGCCACCTTCTTGGGCTCGAATTCCTGCTGGTGGATCTGCTGGCCCTTGCGCGGCGCGTATTTCACGTAGAGCGTCGCGGGCTGGGCGTCGGAGAAGAACAGCGCCTTGGCGGTTTCGCCTTCGGGCACGCAGAAGTAGTCCTTGTTCTGGATGACGCCGCCGAACGCGAAGCGCTTGAGGTGCGTGATGCCGTCGGCTTCGTAGACGAGGGTCATCACGCGGTCGCGGTCGTAGATGGCGGCGTAGACGAGGTTCTTGTCCACGAACAGCTTTTCGGGCGGCGGCACGACGCGGTAGCGGCAGTCGTCCCAGACGAGGATGACCTTGTCGTAGGACGAGCAGCGGAAGAGCGGCTTGCCGCCGCCGACGGCGTAGCCGAGGTAGCCCTTTTCCTTGTCGAGGACGACGGCGTGCTCTTCGGCGGTCAGTTCGCGCACTTCGATGGCGTCGAATTTGGCCTCGCGCGTCTTGCGGGGATAGAGGTCGGCGTAGTCGCGGACCAGGCCCTTGAGATATTTGATCGCGTAGGCGGTGACGTCGGTGAGGTTCTGCTCGACGGCGGCGAAGTCGGCGAGGAGGTCGTCTTCTTCCTTGCGCGACTTGTTGATGTCGTAGAGCGAAATGCGCCGGATGGGGATGGCCAGCAGCATGTCGAGGTCGGCGGCGGTCACGTCGCGCCGGAGCTGGTCGCGGAAGGGGGCGAGGCCGTCGAGGATGGCCTGGCGGACTTCCGGGGCCGTCTTGCATTCCTCGATGCGCTTGTAGATGCGGTGCACGATGAACAGCCGCACGAGCGAGGCCGCCTGGAGGGCTTCGTCGATCTTCTTGCGCTCGATCTGCAGTTCCTTGCGCAGGAGATCCACGAGCCGCTTGGTATTGTGCCGCAGGACGTCGTGCACGGACATCTCGACGGGGCGCTGTTCCTTGATCACGATGGGCCGCAGCGAGAGCGGGACCTCGCACTGGGTGAAGACGTAGAGCGCCTGGATGGCCTGCTGGACGTCGGCGTCGGGGGCGAGGGCGATTTCGATCTCGACCTTGCCGGCGGTGTAGTCGCGGATGGCCTTGGTCTTGAGCTTGCCTTTCTTGGCGGCGTCCTCGATGGAGGCGATGAGCGTTTCGGTGGTGACGCCGTAGGGCAATTCGCGGACGACGAGGGTGGCTTCGTCCTTCTGGTCGACGACGGCGCGGAGGCGGACCTTGCCGCGGCCCTCGTCGTACTCGCGGGCGTCGATCAGCCCGCCCTGCGGGAAATCGGGCACCAGCTTGAACGGTTTCTTCTGGAGGATGGCGATCTGGGCCTGGAGCAGTTCGCCGAAATTGTGCGGCAGGATGCGGGTGGAGAGGCCGACGGCGATGCCTTCCGTGCCGAGCATCAGCAGCAGCGGCAGCTTGGCCGGCAGCACGACGGGCTCCTTGTTGCGGCCGTCGTAGGAGGGGACGTAGTCGGTCAAATCGGGATTGAACAGCTGGGTGGCGGCCAGGTCCGTCAGGCGGCACTCGATGTAGCGCGGCGCGGCGGCGGGGTCGCCGGTGTGGATGTTGCCGAAGTTGCCCTGGCCTTCGATGAGGTAGCCGCGGTTGACCAGCGTGACCAGCGCGTCGCCGATGGAGGCGTCGCCGTGCGGATGGTACTGCATGGCGTGGCCGACGACGTTGGCGACCTTGATGAATCGGCCGTCGTCCTTTTCGTAGAGCGCGTGGAGAATGCGGCGCTGGACGGGCTTGAGGCCGTCGTCGAGCTCGGGAATGGCGCGGTCGCGGATGACGTAGGAGGCGTACTGCAGGAAATTGCCGTCCATGAGCCGGTGCAGCGGGCCGTCGCCGAGGTCTTTTTCGTCGACGTGCGCAACGGGTTCGGCGGGCGCGGCAGGCGATTTCGCGCCTTTGGCGCCCTTGGCGGGGCGCGGGGCGTCGTCGTCGGAGTCGGAACCGAAAAGAGATGGTTGTTCGATGTCGGTCATGGCGTCAACGGTCGGGCACTATACCGGGGCGGCGCAGGGAAGACAAGCGGCGGGGCGGCGGACTTGATTTCGCGGAGCGCGGCGGGCAGTATGGCGGCGCATGAGGGCGTGGCTCAAGCGGATCTATCGCGAAACGGACTGGGGCCGGCGGGCGTTTTTCCCGCTGGTGCGGGGGCGGGAATGGCTGCGGGGCGGCTGGCGGTCGGACCGGAGCGCCATCGAGCGGAAATTCGCCGAAACGTTCGGCTATGGGCTGGATTGGGAAAACCCCCGCACGCTGAACGAGAAGCTGAACTGGATGAAGCTGCATTTCCGCGATCCGCTGCAGAAGATCGTGGCGGACAAATACGCCGTGCGGGCGCACGTGGCGGCGAAGGTCGGCGAACAATATCTGATCCCGCTGATCCGGAAATGCGACCGCGCGGAGGAGATCCGTTTCTCCGAGCTGCCGACGGCGTTCGTGCTCAAGACGAACCACGGCAGCGGGCAGAACTGGATCGTGCGGGACAAGTCCAGGGAAGACGAACGCGCGGTCGTCCGCCAGTTCCGCGAATGGCTGGCGACAAGCCATTACGCGGCGTCGCGCGAATGGCCGTACAAAGGGATGAAGCCGGCGATCGTGGTCGAGGAACTGCTGCTCGACGAGAACGGCCAGATCCCGAGCGATTTCAAGTTCCACTGCTTCGGCGGAAAGGTCGCGACGATCCAGGTGGATCTGGACCGCGAGACCGCCCACCGGCGGAATTTCTACGATCTGGATTGGAACCTCCAGCCGTTCATCTGGACGGAATGGGAGAGGGGCAAACCGGCGTGGCCCAACGGGCGGCCGGTGGCGCGGCCGGCGGCGCTGCCGGAGATGGTCCGGGTGGCCGAGACGCTCGCCGCCGATTTCCCGTACGCGCGCATCGACCTGTTCTATTGCGGCGGCAAGGTCTATTTCGGGGAGATCACCTTCTACCACGGCGGCGCCTTCGAGCGGTTCGATCCGCCCGAATTCGACCGGTTTTTCGGCGAAAAATTGACCCTGCCGCGCGGATAAAGCCGTTTTTCGTGCTTTCTATTTTTCCACGGTGTGGAAAAATGCCCCGGAATTTTTCCACAGTGTGGAAAACTTTTTCCACGGCGTGGAAAATCGCGTTTTTCGAGGAGCAGGCATGGACATCAAGGAAGTGGATGGATTGACGGCGCAGGCGCTCGCCGAGCTGGCGGGCGCGGCGGATCTGGCGGCGCTGGAGGCGCTGCGGGTGAAATACATCGGCCGCAACGGGCTGCTCCCGGCGCTGATGCAGGGACTGAAGGACGTGCCCGCGGCGGACAAGCCGGCGATGGGCCAGGCCCTCAACCGCTTCAAAGTGTCGGTAACCGCGGCGGTGGCCGAACGCAAGGCGGCGCTGGAGGCGGCGGCCAAGGTCGCCAAGGCCGGCGCGTTCGATCTCTCCCTGCCCGGGCGCTGGGCGCGACGCGGACGGCTGCATCCGATCCAGCAGCTCATCGACAAGACGTCGGCGATTTTCCGCCGCATGGGGTTCACCGTGGCGGACGGGCCCGACGTGGAGACGGAGTACTACAACTTCGACGCGCTGAACACGCCGGCGGACCACGTCTCGCGCGACGTGCAGGACACGTTCTACCTGCCGGGCGGATTTTTGCTGCGGACGCAGACGAGCGCCGTGCAGGCGCGCTACATGGAAAGCCGCAAGCCGCCGGTGCGCATCGTCTGCCCGGGCCGGTGCTATCGGCGCGACACGACCGACGCGACGCACTCGGCGAACTTCCACCAGATCGAAGGCCTCTACGTCGACGAAAAGGTCAGCTTGGCCGACCTGAAGGGCGACATCGACCATTTCGCGCGCGAACTGATGGGCCCGGGCGTGAAGTCGCGCTTCCGCACGCATTTCTTCCCGTTCACGGAACCGAGCGTGGAAGTGGATTTCTCCTGCCACATGTGCGGCGGCAAGGGCTGCCGGGTCTGCAAGCAGAGCGGCTGGATCGAGATCATGGGCGCCGGCATGGTGGATCCCAACGTGTTCAAGCTGGCCGGCTACGATCCGGAAAAAGTCACCGGCTACGCCTTCGGCATGGGCATCGAACGCCTGGCGATGATCCTGTTCGGCATCGACGACATCCGCCGACTCTATGAGAACGACGTGCGGTATCTCGCCCAATTCTGAGAGAATGAACCGCAAATGGACGCAAATGGACACAAATGGGGAAGAACCCCGGTTTCATTTGCGTGGATTTGCGTCCATTTGCGGTGAATAGGATTTAGGATTCAGACATGAAAATTCCGTTGAGCTGGTTGAAAGAGTACGTGGATTTCGAAGACACGGTCGAGGGGTTGGCGGACAAGCTGACGTTCTCGGGCGTGGAAGTCGAAGGCATCGAGCGCCTGGGCGGCGGCGTGCCGGGCGTGGTGGTGGCCGAAGTGCTGGCCGTCGAGAAGCACCCCAACGCGGACAAGCTGACGCTGTGCAAGGTGAACTACGGCGGGCCGGCGGAAATGACCGTGGTCTGCGGCGCGCCGAACGTGGCCGTGGGCGGGAAGTACCCGTTCGCGCCCGTGGGCACCACGCTGCCGGTCGGGATCACGCTCGAGAAGCGCAAGGTGCGCGGCGTCTTCAGCGAGGGCATGCTCTGCGCCGAGGACGAACTCGGGATTTCCAAGAACCACGACGGCTTGATGGTGCTGGACGCGAAGTGGGCGCCGGGCACGGCGCTCTCCGAAGTGCTTGGGCCGCCGGAAACGGTGGTCGAGGTGGAAATCACTCCGAACCGGCCGGATTGTCTCAGCCTGCTGGGCATCGCGCGCGAAGTCGCGGCGCTCTATGGCACGCAGGTCAAGGTGCCGGACGCCTCGCTGCAGGAGTCGCATCCGGCGGTGGAAAAGGCGACGAGCGTGGTCATCGAGGACCTGAAGGACTGCCCGCGCTACACGGCGCGGGTCCTGCAAGGCGTGAAGGTGGGCCCGAGCCCCGACTGGATGAAGCGTCGCCTCGAGGCAGCCGGCATCCGGGCCATCAACAACGTCGTGGACATCACGAACTACGTCATGCTCGAGTGCGGGCAGCCGCTGCACGCGTTCGACCAGAAGCTGCTGGCGGAAGGCCGCATCGTGGTGCGGCATCCGAAGCCGGGCGAGAAAATCCTGACCCTCGACGGCGTGGAACGCGCGCTGGAGCCGCAGATGCTGGTGATCGCCGACGCGCAGAAGCCGATGGCGGTGGCGGGCGTCATGGGCGGCGAGCACAGCGGCATCAACGAGACGACGACGGACGTGCTGCTGGAGAGCGCGAACTTCCGCCCGGCGGCGATCCGCGCGACCAGCAAGAAGCTGGGGATGCTGTCGGACGCGTCGTACCGCTTCATGCGCGGCGTGGATGCGGAGCTGGCCGAATTCGGCAGCCGGCGCGCGGCGAAACTCATGTGCGAGCTGGCCGGCGCGAAGCTGCTGCTGGGCGTCGTGGACGTGCGCTCGGAACCGAAGAAGCCCTGGAAGGTGGTCTGCCGTCCCGCGCGGCTGGAAGCCCTGCTGGGCATCGCGGCGGCCCCGGCGGAGATCGCGCAGGTCTTCGCGGCGCTGGAACTGAAAGTGCTGAAGACCGGCCCGGACGCGATCGAAGTGGAAGTTCCGACGTTCCGCGAGGACCTGACGCGCGAAGCGGACCTGATCGAGGAATACGCGCGCATCTACGGGCTGAAGAAGCTGCCGCCGGTGCGTTCGATGGCGACCATCGTGCCCGACGCGGACGACAAGCCGGCGCAGGCTCAGGCGCGGCTGCGCGACGTGCTCGTCGGCCTGGGCCTGCAGCAGGTCATGCACTACAGTTTCCTCGCGGAAGGACTGCTGGATCTGTTCGACAAGGACAACGCGCCGAACCGCGTGAAGCTGGCGAATCCGCTGACGGCCGACCACACGGTCATGCGCGACGCGCTGCTGCCGCAGATGGCCGAGACCATCGGCCTGAATTTCTCGCGCCAGGTGGCGGAAACGGCGTTTTTCGAGACGGGACGCGTCTTCCGGCTGGGGCCGGACGGCAAGCCGACGGAAGCCGACCACGTGGCGGTCGGCCTGTTCGGCCCGGCGGGCCGCACGGGGCTGGACAAGTTCAAACCCGTCGACGAGCTGGAAATGTTCCTGTGGATCAAGGGCCTGTGGGAACAGGCCGCGGCCGCGCTGAACCTGCGCGGCGCGGAGCTGCGTCCGGCGGACCGGCCCTGGAGCGAACCGGGCCGCGGCATGGAGATCGTCGTGGACGGCGCGGTCGTCGGCTGGCTGGGCCTGCTGAAGGCGGAAATCGCGAAGGAATGGCGCATCCACGAACCGGTGGGCCTGCTGGAAGCGGAGGCTAAACCGCTGGTCAAAGACGTGGAAGCGACGCAGCCGCTGGTCCCGCCGCCGAGCTATCCGAGCATCCGGCGCGACGCGGCGCTGATCGTGGGCGCGGACGTGCGGCACGAGCGCGTGCTGGAAGTTGTGCGCGCGGCGGCGCCGGCCGAACTCGAGAAAATCGAGCTGTTCGACGTCTACCAAGGCAAGAACCTCGGCGAGGGCCGCAAGAGCATGGCCTATGCGTTCACGTATCGCTCCAAGACCGGCACGCTGACCGACGAGGTCGCGAACGGTTTCCAGGCGAAGGTCAACGCCGCGCTCAAGGCGCAACTGCCCGCCGAAATCCGGGAAGGCTGATCTGCCGCGCGCCGCCGTCCGACGGGCGGCGGCCGCTAAATAGGGCGTGATTCGCGGCGGGGTTTCTGCCATGCTGGTCCGCCGAACCGAAAGGAGCGTCCGATGAGCAAGGGCATGATTCTGGGATTGCTGATCCTGGCGGCGTTCGTGATCGTGCTGATCATGACGCCCGGCCGGACCTCGGTGAATCTGTTTTCGATGACGGTGACGCTGAAGACGTCGTACGCGTTGCTGGCGGCGGCGGGCGTCGGGGTGGTGGCGGGGGCGCTGCTGCGCAAATGAACCGCGTCGAGGAACTTCTGGCGCGCGGGGTGAAGATCGCCGCGCCGGCGTCGGTGGAAATCGGCGCCGAAGTGGATCCGGCCCGGATCGCGCCGGGCGTGGTCATCCACGCGGGCTGCCGGGTGTTCGGCGCGGAAACGAGCATCGGCCCGGGCTGCGTGCTGGGGCGCGAGGCACCCGCGACGGTGGACGACTGCCAGCTCGGGGAAAAGGTGGAGCTCAAGGGCGGATCGTTCTGCGGCGCGGTTTTTCTCGACGGGGCGGCCATGGGCAGCGGCGCGCAGGTGCGGCCGGGCACGATCCTCGAGGAAGGCGCCGAGATGGCGCATGCGGTGGGCCTGAAGCAGACGATTTTCTTCCCGTTCGTGGTCGGCGGCAGCCTGATCAATTTCTGCGACGGGCTGATGGCCGGCGGCACGAGCCGCAAGGCGCACAGCGAAATCGGCTCGTCGTTCATTCATTTCAACTACACGCCGCACGGCGACAAGGCGACGGCCTCGCTGCTCGGCGACGTGCCGCGCGGGGTCATGCTGGACCAGGCGCCGATCTTTCTGGGCGGGCAGGGCGGCATCGCGGGGCCGGTGCGGGTGGAGTACGGCACGGTGCTGGCGGCGGGCCACGTGCTGCGCAAGGACGTGGAGAAGCCGGGGCAGCTCGTGGTGCCGGCGATGCCGCACGCGGGCACGTTTCCGTACGAATCGGGCTACCGGTCCGTGGCGCGCGTGCTGCGCAACGGCGCGGCCTACCTCGGGAATCTCGCGGCGCTGGAAGTCTGGTATGCGCAAGTCCGGCGACCGCTGCTGGAAAAAACGCCGCATGGCAAGGCCTGCCTGGCCGGCGCGCTCAAGCAGTTGGCCAGCGCGCGCGCGGAGCGCTTGAAGCGCCTCGACGAAGTCGTCGCGAAGCTCGCCGCGGAAAACCGCGCGGCCTTGGATGCGGCCTTGCGCGCGGAGCACGAACGGGTCTGCGCGGCCTGGCCCGCGGCGCGCGCGCGCCTGGCGGCGGCGGGCGACGTGGACTGCGCCGAGAAGGCGGCGTTCCTCGCCGCGTGGACGGCGGCCAAGGAAGACGCCTACGTGGCGCGCGTGCAGGGCTTGCCGGCGGCCGCGAAGGCGGCGGGCACGGCCTGGCTGCAGAAGATCGTGGATGGCGCCGGTTCGCCGGCATAACCAGGAGCCGAAGATGGGCGACAAGAAGCTGTTCGGGACGGACGGGGTGCGCGGGGTCGCGAACCGCGAGCCGATGATGGTGGAAACGGCCGTGAACCTCGGCCGCGCGGTGGCGTACGTGCTGAAGGAACGCAAGGGCGGCAAGCGCCCGCGCGTGGTCATCGGCAAGGACACGCGCCTGAGCGGCTACATGCTCGAAAACGCGCTGGTGGCCGGGCTGTGCTCGATGGGCGGCGATGCGCTGCTGGTGGGCACGCTGCCCACGCCGGGCATCGCGGTGCTGACGATCGACCAGAAGGCGGACGCGGGGTTCGTGATTTCCGCCTCGCACAATCCTTTCCAGGACAACGGGATCAAGCTGTTCTCCGGCGACGGCTACAAGCTGCCGGACGACGAAGAAGCCGAAATCGAGAAGCTGATGGCCGACGGCAAGCTGACGAGCCTGTTGCCGAAAGCGGGCGGCATCGGCAAGTCGTTCCGCGTGGAAGACGCCTTGGAGCGGTACATCGCGTTTTGCGCGAAGACGTTTCCGGCCGATCTGGACCTGAAGGGCATGCGGATCGTGCTGGATTGCGGCAACGGCGCAACCTACAAGGCGGCGCCGGCGGTGTTCAAGCAGCTCGGCGCGGCCGTGACGAGCCTGCACTGCACGCCCAACGGACTGAACATCAATGCGCGCAGCGGCTCGCAGCACACGGACGCGTTGCGCGAGCAGGTGCTGGCCGAGCGCGCCGACGTGGGGCTGGCGTTCGACGGCGACGGCGACCGCCTGATCGTCGTCGACGAGAACGGCGCGGAACTGACGGGCGACCACGTGCTGGCGATCTGCGCGCAGGATCTCAAGGCGCGCGGGAAGCTGAAGAACAACGTCGCCGTGGGCACGGTGATGAGCAATTTCGGCTTGCACGCGGCGATGCGCAAGCTGGGCATCGAGCTGGCGTGCAGCGCGGTGGGCGACCGCTACGTGCTGGAAACGATGAAGGCCAAGGGCGCCGTGATCGGCGCGGAAGCGTCGGGCCACATGATCTTCCTGGACAAGCAGACGACGGGCGACGGCCTCGTGGCGGCGCTCCAGCTGCTGGCGGTGTTGCGCCGGACGGGCAAGGAAATGTCGGCGCTGGCGTCGATCCTGAAGCTGGCGCCGCAGAAGCTCGTGAACGTCGAGCTGGCGAGCCGGCCGCCGCTGGAAGGGCTCAAGGGCGTGCAGGCCGCGATCGCGGCGGCGGAAAAGGAACTGGGGCAGGACGGCCGGGTGCTGGTGCGCTATTCCGGCACGCAGAACCTGTGCCGCGTGATGGTCGAGGGGCCGACCGACGAAGCCGTGGCGCGCCTGTGCGAGTCGATCGCCGCGGCGCTGAAGAAGGAAATCGGCTAGGCCGGCCGCGGCCGGGGGCCGCGGCTCAGTAGATTTCCTCGCTCTCTTCGCGCGTGTAGAAGAGATGGAGGTGGTTTTTCGCGCAGGCGGCGGGATCGAGCAGGATCCGCTCGGCCTCGGCGCGTTCGGTCTCGGCGGCGGTTTGCAGGGCGGCGAGTTTCGCGCGGGCGCCGGAGGCGTCCACGAGCTTGAGGATCTCGTCGTAGAGGAAGGGGGAACCGTAGAGCAGCCGGCATTCGCAGAGGATCTTGCAGGCGACCATGTGCTCGAAGCGGTCGCAGGCGAGCTGCTGGCGGACTTTTTCCAGGGGCTTGAGGACGTAGTCGATTTCCTCCTGCACGTCCGGGTGGGTGAGGAGATAGTGCTTCTGGCGGTAGATGGCTTCGTCGAGCGTGCGGCGGTCGGCCTCGGGAAGGTCGTCGGACACGACCACGATCACGTCGAGATCGGAGCCGCGGACCATCCGGCCGGAACTTTTTTCGGGGCGGGGCACGCGGTGGGCCATCTGGTAGGTGACGTCGCCGGCGATCAGGAAGGCGGCGTCGCGGAGCAGGCGCGCTTCGTCGGGCAGTTCCGCCACGGCCATGCAGATGCTTTCGCGGGCCAGGTCGATTTTCTCGCGGGAGATGGCCGCGGCGTTCGCCTCGAGCGCGGCGGCGCGGGTCGCGAGCGCGGCCTGCTGGTTTTCGAGACCGACGAGGGTGTAGGTGAGGAATTCGCGGCGGATGGAGGGCGAGAGGCGCGCGTAGCCCTCGACGGCGGAATCGAGCCGCAGGTAGCGCCGGCCGGTGCGGCGCCGCACGAGCCCGGGCGCGTGGCAGGCGCGCCAGAGTTCGAGCACGTCGGCGAACTCGCCGGCGCCGGCGAGTTCGGCGCCGGTCAGCGGGCCGCGGGCGGCGAGAATGTCCGCGATGCGGGTCATGGGGGCAGTATGGCGGTTGCGCGGGGGAAAGGGGAGGCGATTTTTGCGTCCGGCGGGTTGCGGCTTGTGCGGCGGCTGGCCGGAGAGTAAAAATTTGGCGGATTCTCCGGAACGCGCAGCGTGGAAAACTGGATCGAAGAGGAATGGCAAGACCCGCGGCGGCCGCCGCGGTTGCCGCGCCGGCGGGCGATGGTGGGGTTGGCCCTGCCGGTCGTCGCGGGTAGCGCGACGGGCATCTGCGCGACGATTTCGCCGGCGTGGTTCTGGGGCGCCGGCGCTTTGCTGCTGCTGCCGCTGTTCGTCTGGGTGCGCCACCGCTGGTCGGTCTGGCCCTTGATGGCGGCGGCGTTTTTCCTGGTGGCCGCCCATGCGCGGCTGGCGACGGGCGGCGGCGGGCCGACCGCGCTGGCCGCGTTGATTCCGCGCCCGATGGAATACGTCCAGGTCGTGGCGCTGGCGCTGGAGGACGCCGTTCCGCAACCGGCGCAACCCGGCCGGGGGTTCGGCGCGACGTTCGCGGCCCGGGTCGAAGGCCTGAACCGCGACGGCTCCTGGCAACGGGT
>DAOTNL010000005.1:20509-32677 GCA_035450765.1 Kiritimatiellia bacterium
CACGTGGGCATGCTGGCGCTGATGATTTCCGGCCTGCTGCGGGCGCTGCGGATTCCCATGACGCGCTGGTTCCTGTTACTGGCGCCGCTGCTGGCGGTCTACGTGGTCGCCACCGGCGCGGCCACCAGCGCGGTCCGCGCCGGCGTCATGGCCGTCCTGATGCTGGCCGCGCCGTTCTGCAAGCGCCGGCCGGACGCGATCTCGGGGTTGGCGGTGGCGGCGATCGCGATCCTGCTGGCCGCGCCGGCGCAGCTGGGGGATCTGGGGTTCCTGCTTTCGTTCACGGCCGTGGCCGGCTTGCTGGCGCTCCAGCCGTTGTTCGATGCCGCGGCCGTGCGGCTGTTCCGGCGCGACGAATGGCAGTTGCCGGACGAAGAACGGCCGGACCGGCGCCGGATCCGGGAAGGCGGGCTCGCCGCGACGCGGTTCGGCCTGGTGTCGGTTTCGGCCTGGATCGCGACGTCGCCGCTGACCGCCTACTTTTTCAATCTGTTTTCGCCGATCGCGCTGGGCATGAACCTGCTGGTGATTCCCGCGGCGTTCTGCATCCTGATGTCCGGGGTGCTGAGCCTGCTGAGCGCGCCGCTATCCGGCTGGCTGGCGGAGACCTTCAACTACGCGGGAGCGCTGTTCGCGGCCGGCTTGGCGCGGTGCATCGGCTGGGCCGCGGACGTCCCCGGCGGGCATGGGTTCGTCCGCTCGCCGCCGGCCGCGGGCGTGGTTGCCTGGTACGCGGTGCTGGCCGCGGCCACGACGCTGGCGCGCCGCGCGCGGGGCGCGCTGCCCGTCGGCTTGGGACTGCTGGCCGCGCTGGCGCTGGCCTGGAACGCGCGGGAAGCGCGCCGCTGCCGGATTTCCGTGCTGGACGTGGGCGCGGGCAGCGCGACGCTGGTGCAGGCCCGGTCGGCGCGGATTCTCGTGGACACGGGTTCGGAGTTCGCGGCGCCGGACACGCTGCGGCTGTTGCGGGCCGAAGGCGTCAACCGGCTGGACGCGCTGATTCTGTCGCATGCGGACGCCCGGCACGTCGGCGCCGCGGCGGACGTGCTGGCCGCCGTGCCGACCCGGGAACTGTGGGTGCCGGCGGTGCTGTGGCCTACGCCCATCGTGAAGAACGTCCTGCGCCGGGCGGAGGCCGCCGGGATCCCGATCCGGGAATTGCGCGCCGGCGAGGCCGGCCACTGGCCCGGCGACATGTACTGGGAAATCTTCTGGCCGCCGGCGGAGTTGAATATGTCCTGCGCGGACGACGCGTCCTTGGTGATGCGGATCGCGCGCGGCGGCACCGCGGTGCTGCTGGCCGGGGATGCCGGCCGCGAAGTGGAAGAGCGGTTGGCGGCATCGGGTCGATCCTTGGCCGCCGCCGTGCTGGTGGCGGGCCGGCACGGCGATGCCGCTGCGACTTCCGAAACGTGGCTGGACGCGGTGCGGCCGCGCGACGCGATCGTCAGCGCGGGGCGGCACACGTTCGAGCGGCATCCGGACGAAGCGGTGAGCGAACGGCTGGCGGCCCACGGCGTGCGCTTGTGGCGGACGGACCTGCAGGGGACGATCCACGTGGAACTCGCGCGGGAACCCGCGCGCTGGCCGCGGTCCGGCTATCGAATCGGGACCGCGGGCCCGTGAACGGGCTTAGCGGACGATGGCTTCCGGCGGCGTTTCGCGCAGGGGCTGGATGTCTTCCGGCGGAATCGGGGAAGTAAACGCCATGCGGGCCCGTTCCGCCATGCGGGCGGCCAGGCGGTCGCCTTCGCCGGACAGGCGGATTTCGCGGAAGACGGCGGACTGATAGGTGCGGACGACGGCCTGGATGGGATTGCCGTTGAGGGCGGTCTCGAGATACCGCAGCGCCTTGCCGGTCTGGCCGCGGCGCGCGGCCAACTGGGCGGCTTCGAGGAACAAGGGCTGGGTCGGCGGCTGGGTTTTCAGGAACCGCTCCAGCAGCAACAGGGCCTCGTCGGGGCGGCCCAGCTGGGCCAGCAGCGTCGCTTGCAGGCGCAGCGCGCCGACGTCGTCGGGGCGCCGACCGAGGTATTGGCCCAGCAGGCGCACGGCTTGCTCGGGCTGGCGGTCGGAAATGGCGCAGAGCGCGAGGTTGTAGAGGGCAGGCGCGAAGCCCGGCCGGATCTGCTGGGCGGCGGCGAATTGTTCGGCCGCCTGCCGCATGCGCCGTTGCTGGAGATAGGCGGCGCCGAAATCGTTCCGCAGATCGGCGCTTTCGCCGCCGACCGCCAAGGCCATGCGGAGGGCGGAAACGACCAGGTTCGCGTCGGTCTTGTCCGACAGGCCGCGGGAAAGGATCAGCCAGCCGTTTTTCCGGGAGGCGGGATCTTTCGCCAGTTTCGCCAGATAGCGGTCGACGGCGGCGGGTGGCGGCACGTAGGCTTGGCCGGCCGCGGCGGCGGACGACTCTTCCGCCGGCGCCGCGGCGTGGCGTTGCGCGCTGGCCGCCCAGGCGCGCTGCTGCTTGCGGCTCCAGTCGCGTTTCAGGTACTGGACCGCCAGCAGCAGCAGCACGGACATCAGGGCGAAGCTCAAGGCCGTGGCGATGGCCAGCCGGATCACGTGGGTGCGCACCGACGGTTGCGGCGGGATCAGCGCGTTGCGCCGGGGCCGGTAATGTTCCCGCGGCGGAATGGGCTCGGCGCCGGCGGCCGGCGCCCGGGATTCCGCATCGGATTGTGCGTTTGGAGGGGCCATTTGGCGGCATATCCTAGTAAAGAATCGGACGCCGGAGCAAGAACCGATTGCGGCGCCGATTTTTCCTGCACGGCGCTGCGGTTTCGTGCAGAATGCGCCTTCGTCATGTCCGGATCGTGGAAACAACAGATGGTGCTGGTGTGGGCTTCGCAATTCCTGTCCATCATGGGATTTTCGTTCGCGCTGCCGTTCGCGGCGTTTTTCCTCCAGAAAGACCTGGGCGTGACGCGGCCCGCCGAAGTGCGGATGTGGGTCGCGCTGTTTTCGGCCTCGACGGCGGTGACGATGGCGGTGGCGGCGCCGCTGTGGGGTCTGCTGGCGGACCGCTACGGCAAGCGGATCATGTTGATCCGGGCGAATCTCGCGGGGGCGGTGGTGATGTCGCTGATGGGGGCGGCGCACACCGCGGGCACGTTGATCGTGCTGCGGCTGCTGCAAGGGGCGCTGACGGGCACGATGACGGCGGCGCAGGCGTTTCTGGCCGGGGAAATGCCCCGTGAGCGCCGGGGATTGGCGGTCGGCGGCCTGAGCGCGGCGGTGTTTTCGGGCAGCATGGCCGGGGCGCCGCTGGGCGGGTTCGCCGCCGAATGGCTGGGCTATCGCCTGGCGTTCGCCGTGTCGGGCGCGCTGCTGCTGGCGGCGGGGCTGCTGGTGCTGGGCTGCACGCGCGAGACCGTGGTGCCGACCGTGCGCAGCCGCGTGCCCGAAGGCATTCCGGAAAGCGCGCGGCCGCACTGGCGGGATCTGTCCTCCGCGCTCTACGGCGTGCTGGTGATGATCGGCGCCATCGCGTTCGTGCGGCAGTCCGACCTGGCCTTCCTGCCGCTGCTGGTGCAGGACATCCACGGCACGCTGGATCGCGCGGCGCTGTGGAGCGGCGCGCTGAACGCCTGCGGGAGCGTGGCGGGGCTGCTGGCGGGGTTGGCGACGGGGTGGCTTTCGGATCGGCTCAATCCGCTGCGCCTGGTGATCGTGGCCGCCCTCGTGGCGGCGGTCTTCAGCGGCGGCCAGATGTTCGCCGAATCGTTCGCGGTGCTGTTTCCCGTGCGGTTCGGCGCGGTGTTTTTCGCGGGGGCGCTGGAGCCGGCGCTGAACGCCTGGCTGGCCAAGCGCGTGCCGGAGTCGCGCCAGGGCGTCGCGTTCGGGCTGGCCAGCACGACGCGGTCGATCGGCTGGGCGGCGGGGCCGATCGCGGCCGGGGCGGTGTCGCTGCTCGGCCTGCGCGCGGTCTTCGGGTTTTCGGCGCTGGGGTTCCTGGGGTTGGCGCTGCTCTTCGGCGCGGCCTTGCGCGTCCGCGCCCGAAAGGATACAAGCATCGCATGAACGTCACCGATCCCGATTGTCCGTTTCCCGAAACCGCCGACATCCACACGTCGTCGGACGAATACGCCGCGCGGTTCGCCGGCGCCGCCGGCGCATGGATGCTGGCGGTGCAGGAGCGGATCACGCGGCGCCTGCTGCGCGGATTCGAAGGCGCGGCCGTGCTGGACGTCGGCGGCGGCCACGGCCAGCTGGCGGTGCCGCTGGCCCGCGACGGCTGGAACGTGACGGTGCTGGGCAGCGACGAATCGTGCCGGCACCGCGTGCGGGAGGTCGTGGAGGCGGGCGCCTGCGCGTTCGTCGTCGGCAACGTGATCGCGCTGCCGTTTCCGGACCGGTCCTTCGACGTGGTGCTGTGCTTCCGCCTGCTGACGCATTGCGAGCGTTGGCCGGAGCTGGTGCGCGAGCTGTGCCGCGTGGCGCGGAAGGCCGTGATCGTGGACTATCCGACGGGCCAGAGCCTCAACGCGATCGCGCCCGCGCTGTTCGGCGCCAAGAAGAAGTTCGAGAAGAACACGCGCACCTGGACGCTGTTCCGGCACGCGCAGGTGATCGGCGAATTCGCGAAGAACGGCTACGCGCCGGCGGCGACCGGCAAGCAGTTCTTCCTGCCGATGGTGCTGCACCGGATGCTGAAGAGCCGCGCGGCATCGGCCGCGCTGGAAGCGGTCTGCCGCGCGCTGGGGCTCACGCGGCTGTGGGGCTCGCCGGTGATCGCCCGGTTCGAGCCGCGGGGCTGATCAGCCCGCGAGCCACGCCAGCCAGGCGTCGCAGCCCGCGCCGGTCCGGGCGGACACTTCGAGAATCTGCGCGCGCGGGGCGGTCTGCCGGATGGCGGCCAGGGCCTTTTCGCGGTCGAAGCCGACGGCGGCGGCCAGATCGGTCTTGGTGACGAGCACGAGATCGGCGTTGCGGAAAATCACGGGGTACTTCAGCGGCTTGTCTTCGCCCTCGGTCACGGACAGCAGCACGACGCGCTTGGTTTCGCCCAGATCGTAGGACGCAGGGCACACCAGGTTGCCGACGTTCTCGATGAACAGCGTTTCGAGGCCGGCCACGTCGAGTTTTTCGAGCGCGTGGGCGACCATGTGGGCGTCGAGATGGCAGGTCGCGCCGGTGACGATCTGCACGGCTTGCGCGCCCGTGGCGCGCAAGCGGTCGGCGTCGTTCTCGGTCTGCAGGTCGCCGACGATGGCGGCGGCGCGGGGCAGGGCGCGCAGCGTGCGTTCGAGCAGCGCGGTCTTGCCCGAGCCGGGGGAGGAGAGCAGGTTGAAGACCTTCAGGCCCTTGGCGCGGAACCAGCCGCGGTTCTGGTCGGCGAGGCGCTGGTTGAGTTCCAGCGCGGATTTCTGGACGGGGACGGTCCGGACCGGCGGCGGGTGGGCGTGGCCGTGGTCGTGGCCATGCGCATGGGGATGGGCGTGGTCGTGGGGGTGGTTGTGGGGATCGTTGCAGCCGCAGGTGTCACACATGGTCGGGTACCTCGATGGAGATCAGTTCCAGTTCATGGCCGCCGCGCAATTCTCCGTCGGCGGCGCCGCAGGCGGGGCATTGGTAGGCGCCGACGGGCGTTTCGTAATCCGCGCCGCAGCGGGGACAATGGAAGGCGGGCGCCGTTTCTTCGACGTCGAACCGCGCGCCGGCGGCGGGGGTGCCGGGAGCCAGCGCCTCGAACGCGAACCGCAGGGCATCGACGACGACGCCGGACAGCGGGCCGACGCGGACGCGCAGCGCGCAGATCGGCGCGCCGTCCGCGGCCGCCGCGGCATCCGCCAGCAGATTCGACATGAGGCTCAGTTCGTGCATGAACGCGAGTCCGTACCATAACCGGACCGGCGGCGCGGCGCCACCGGAAAATCTCCGGATCTCTGCGCGCGATTTCTTCGGGAACGGCGGCAATCGGCGGGATGTGCACAGCCGTTTTCGAGGTGGGGAAAAGGCCTCTTTTCGAGGTTTTTTTCGGCTTTTCAACCGGGGGGCCAAATCGCCTGTGGATAAGTTGTGTACAGGCGGGGGATTCCGGGGGGGCGGAGTCGCCGCAACCGGTTCTGCGGCATTTGGATGAGTCCACGGAAAATTTTGTCCCTTTTTCTGTTGACGCTTGGTGGGACGAAGTGGGATAAAGTGCATCAAAGAGTGGGCCAAATGGAGCGTCGTGTCACAACCGAGATGGAGGAGCTGCTGAACGCGGGGGCGTTCGTCGGCCAATACGTCCATTCGCTCGACGCCAAGAAGCGGGTCACGATCCCTTCGGATTGGCGCGAGGCGGCGGGCAATCCCGTCCTGTTCGTGTTGCCCGGCGTCAACTTCAAGTGCCTCTACGTCGTCACGGCCCGCGAGATGGCGCAGCGCCTCGAAAAGGTGCGCGCGGCCTCGGTCGCGAACGTCCAGGCGCAGAAATTCATGCGCGACTTTTTCTCGCGGGCGGACCGCGTGGCGCTGGACGCGCAGGGGCGCATCCGCGTGAAGGACGAGCTTCTGGAGTTTGCGGGAATCCTCAACCAAATGGTGCTGGTCGGCACCGGCAGCCGGTTCGAGTTATGGAGTCCGGAATCATGGAACGAGCAGAGTTCGCAGCTGGATCAATCGAAGTTCGCGGAAGCGGCCCAGTACATCGGCTTCTAAGCTTCCTCGGCGCGTTCTTCCTCGGCATCGGGCCGGACGCGCACGCGGGACGCGCCGCGGAAAACTGGTGGGACCGCGAGCCGGGCGCGGCGCGCGACGACGCCACCCCGCTCGTCCTCGGCCGGCAGGCGGAATTGTTCGACGCGGCCGGCCAGGCGGTGGCCGCGCCGGTCGCCCGTCCGGCGGCGCCCGCTCCCGCGGCCGCGCCCGTCGCCGCGCCGGCGGCGGCCCGGACCCTCGTTTCGGTGCATGCCAAGTCCCGGACCGGCGCGCGCGTCGTGGCCACGACCCGCGCGGTCGCGGCGACCCGCGTGGCGGCGGTGAGCAAGACCGCGGCCGGCGCGCGGGGCGAGGTGGGCCGCCATCTCGTCATGAGCCAATCCCTTTCGAGCGGCAGGGAGGAATCGCGCTGGTTCTCCGTTCCCCAGCGCACCCTCCTGCCGCGCTTTCAGCTTTTCGAAGGCGCCGATGCGGTCATCGAGGAACAGGGGAGCCTGCGGATCGGCTCTCCGGCCTTGAAGACCCAGCGGGGCCGGGTCTGGTTCGTCTGATTCGGCGGAGGTTCCCATGTTGCACGTGCCGGTTTTGCTCGCGGAAACCGTTGCCAGGTTGGTGACGGCCCCGGGCGGCTGGTACGTGGACGCGACGGCGGGGGCGGGGGGCCATGCGGCGGCGGTGCTGGCCGCGGCGGGGCTCGATGCGCGCCTGCTGGCCCTGGACCGCGACGGCGATGCGCTGGAACTGGCGCGCGCCGCCCTGGCGCCGTTCGGCGACCGCGCGATCCTCGAGCGGGCGAATTTCGCGGATCTCGCCGAGGTGGCCGCGCGGCACGGCGTGCGCGACGTGCGCGGCATCCTGCTGGACCTCGGCGTGTCGTCCATGCAGCTCGACCGGCCGGAGCGCGGCTTCAGTTTCCAGCACGACCAGCCGCTGGACATGCGGATGGACGACCGCCAGGAGCTGACGGCGGCGCGGCTGCTGCAGACGCTGCCGGAAGCCGAACTGGCCGACGTGCTGCGGCGCTACGGCGAGGAGCGGATGGCGCGGCGCATCGCCAAGCAGGTGGCGCAGGCGCGGGCGCGCGGCGAGACGCCGGCGACGACGAAGCAGCTGGCGGACCTGGTGGCGCGGGCCAAGGGCGGCCGGCGCGGCCATGCGCATCCCGCGACGCAGACCTTCCAGGCGCTGCGGATCGCGGTGAACGGCGAGCTGGACGCGCTGGAGAAGGCGCTGCCGGCGGCGCTGGACCTGCTGGCGCCCGGCGGGCGCCTGGCGGTGATCAGTTTCCACAGTTTGGAAGACCGGATGGTGAAGCAGTTCATGGTGGCCCACGAGGGCCGCGTGGAGGCGCTGGCGAAGGGCGGCACCCGCTGGGTCGGGCAGCTGCCGCGGGCGCGCCGCGTGGACCGCAAGGCGCTCGCGGCCGGCGCCGAGGAAACGGCGCGCAACCCGCGCGCCCGGTCGGCCAAGCTGCGGGTATTGGAAAGGATGGCGTGAGATGGCGCGAAGAAACCGGAAGAACGGCGAAGAAGGACATCGGGCGATGCTGTGGAGCTTCGCCTTGCTCGGCGTGGCGGCGGCCTTGGCCGGCATCTACCTGGGCCTGGTGAACGCCTGCGACGATCTCGGACGCCAGATCAAGGCGCTCGAAGCCAGCCGCGCCGAACTGCGCAAGCAGGTCGTCAACGAGGAGCGCAACTGGAGCATGGCGCGCTCGATCGGCAACATGGAACGGCTGCTGGCGGCCCACGGCATCGAAATGACGTTCCCGCAGGAGCGGAACATCGTCCGCCTGAAGGCGACGGAGCCCGACGAGCCGGCCCAGTACGCGCGCCTCGGCGCGCCGCCGGTCCGTGATTGACCGCGGCTACATCTGGCGCACGACGCTGGTGGTGGTGGCCCTGCTGGCGGTCTGGGCGGGGTTGGCCGTCCGGCTGGGCTATTTGCATCTGGGGGCCAACGAGGGGCTCAAGCGGCGCGTGCTGCAGATGCGCACCGTGGAGCAGGAAATCCTGGTGGGGCGCGGGCGCATCCTGGACCGCAACGGCCAATTGCTGGCGCTGGATCTGCCGGTCAAGAACATCATCGTCGAACCGAAGGTCGTCCTCAGCAACAACCAGGCGAAGGCCGTCAGCGCGCAACTGGCCCGCGCGCTGGATCTGCCCTACGACCAGGTCTTCGCCCGCGTCAACAAGCCCGGCGATCCCTACGAGCCCGTGGCCCGCCTCGTCCGCGAGGAAGTCGCCGAGAAGGTGCTGCGCCTCCAGCTCAAGGGCGTCTACCCCGAATCGCTGACGACCCGCTACTATCCGCACGGCGCGCTCGCCTGCCACGCGCTGGGCTTCTCCAACGCGGAAGGCGTCGGCAGCGCCGGCGTCGAACAGCGCTGGAACGCCTATCTCAAGGGCCGGCCCGGCTTGCGCCAGAGCGAGCGCGACGGCATCAAGCGCGAAATCGTCGTCCGCCGCAAGCTGCAGGTCGATCCGCAGGAGGGCGCCGACGTCTACCTGACGCTGGACCTCAACGTGCAGTACTTCGTCGAGAAGGCGCTCGACGCGGCCATGACCAACCTGCAGGCCGAGGCCGCCTGGGCCATCGTGCAGGACGTCCGCACCGGCGAGATCCTCGCCATGGCCTCGCGGCCGGCCTACGACCTCAACGCCTACTCGAAAACCGCGCCGGAAACGCGCCTGAACCGCGCCGTGGGCGTCAATTTCGAGCCCGGGTCCATCTTCAAGATCGGCGTCGTCGCCGCCGCGCTCAACGAGGGCCTCGTCGCCACCAACGACGTCTTCGACTGCGAAAACGGCATGTGGTTCTACGCCGGCCGCCCGCTGAAGGATTTCCATCCCTACGGCCTGCTCGACGTCACCGGCATCCTGCGCAAGTCCAGCAACATCGGCGCGGCGAAGATCGCCGTCATGCTCGGCGAGCAGCGGCTGCACCGCTATCTTTCCGCCTACGGCCTCGGGCGGCCCACCGGCATCGAAGTGCCCGGGGAGGAAAGCGGCATCCTCAATCCCGTGGAAAAATGGGCCAAGATCGACGTCACCCGCATCGCCATGGGCCACACCGTGGCCGTCACCGCCCTGCAGATGCTGAACATCCTCTGCTGCATCGGCAACGACGGGTTCCTGATGAAAAGCCACCTCGTGCGCAAGGTGGTGGACAAGAACGGCGTCGTGCTGCTGGAAAACAAGCCCGAGGCGGTGGCCCGGCCCATCACCGAGCGCACGGCGGCGCAGATGCGCCGGATGCTGGCGGAAGTCACCCGCGAAGGCGGCACCGGCACGCGCGCCGCCGTGGCGGGCTACAACGTCGCCGGCAAGACCGGCAGCGCCGAAAAAATCGTGGACGGCCGCTACGTGAAGAACGCCAACGTGTCGTCCTTCATGGGGCTGCTGCCGGCGGAACGGCCGGAGATCGGCATCATCGTGGTGCTGGACAATCCGACCGATCCGACCACCGGCCTGCGCACCGGCGGCATCACCGCCGCGCCCGTGTTCGCGAAGATCGCCGAACCCGTCGCGCGCTATCTCGACGTCCGTCCGCTCGACGCCGCGGAAATGGTCTACTACCAGAAAGTCCTGGAGGGCGAACCGTGACCCGGGACGGCCACGGTCCGCGGCCGGTCAAGCTGGGCCGCCTCCTGCAGGCGGCGCCGGACGCCCGCCTGCGGGACGGCTCCGCTGCGACGGAAATCGCCGGGCTCGCCTACGACTCCCGCGCGGTGCGGCCGGGGTTCCTCTTCTGCGCCTTGCCCGGCGAGAAAACCGACGGCGGGCTCTACGCCGAGGAAGCCGTGCGGCGCGGGGCCGTCGCCGTCCTCCACCAGAACGGCCTGCGGCCGCCGCGCGGCGTGGCCGACGTCGCCGCGCCCGACGCCCGCGCCGCCATGGCCGATCTCGCCGCGGAGTTCTACGGCCGGCCGTCGGCCGCCCTGCCGATCATCGGCGTCACCGGCACCAACGGCAAGACCACGACCACCTACATGATCCGCGAGATCCTGCGCGCGGCCGGGCGCGACTGCGGCCTGATCGGCACGATCCAGTACGAATACGGCGGCCGGCTCATTGCCGCCGCGCGCACCACGCCCGAAGCGCCCGACCTGCAGCGGATGTTCGCCGAAGCCCTGGCGGCCGGCTGCCGCGCCGTGGCGATGGAGGTCTCTTCGCAGGGGCTCGCCGCCGGGCGCCTGCGCGGCACGCGCTTCGCCGCGGCCGTTTTCACCAATCTCAGCGTCGACCACCTCGATTTCCACCAAACCATGGAGGCCTACTTCGACGCCAAGAAACGCTTGTTCGACGAACTGCCGCCGGACGTGCCCGCCATCGTGAACGCCGACGATCCCTACGGCCGCCGCCTCGCGGCGGATCCGCGCCTGGCCGGCCGGCTCGTGACCTACGGCGGCGGTCCCGAGGCCGTCGTGCGGGCCGCGGACGTCCGCCTGTCGGAGACGAGTTCCGCGTTCCGGGCCATCGGCCCGTGGGGCGAAACGCCCGTGGAACTGGCCTTCGCGGGGCGCTTCAACGTGATGAACGCGCTGGCGGCGCTGGCCGTGTGCGGCTCGCTCGGCGTGCCGCCGGAAACCATGGCCGCGGCGCTGGGCCGGATGGGCCCCGTGCCCGGCCGGCTCGAACGCATTCCCGATCCGGCCGGCCGCCACGTGTTCGTGGACTACGCCCACACCGAGGACGCCTTGCGCAGCGTGCTCCAGACCTTGCGCGAGACCGCCTCCGGCCGCCTGATCTGCCTGTTCGGCTGCGGCGGCAACCGCGACCGTTCCAAGCGGCCGCGCATGGGCGCCGCCGTTTCGGAATTCGCCGATTTCGCCGTGCTCACCAGCGACAATCCCCGCCACGAGGATCCGCAGGCCATTCTCGCGGACGTCCTCGCGGGCATGGATCGCGGCAAGCCCCATCTCGTCGAGCCCGACCGCGCCGCGGCCATCCGGGCCGCCCTGCGCGAAGCCGGCGCGGGCGACGTCGTGCTGATCGCGGGGAAGGGCCACGAGCCTTATCAGGAAATCGCCGGCCGGATGCTGCCGTTCGACGACCGCGAAATCGCCCGCGAAATCCTCGCCGCCGCCGGTCCCTAGGTCGCCGGAAAGGATTTGCGCCCCGCGGCCGAAAAACCTACAACTTTCCCCCTCGACATGGATCCCATTTCTCCAGAATCGGCGGCGGCCTGGTGCGGCGGCCAGTGGCACGGCGCACGGCCCCCGGCGCCGCTGCGCGTCGCGACCGTGGACAGCCGGCAGGTCGGCCCCGGCCACCTGTTTTTCGCGCTGCCCGGTGCCCGCGCCGACGGCCACGATTTTCTCCCCGCCGTCGCTGCCGCCGGCGCGGCGGCCGTCGTGCGCGCCGATTTTCCGGCCGAGCGCTTGCCGGCGGGCGGCGCGACCCTGCGCGTGGACGACGTGGCCGCCGCGCTGGGCCGCCTGGCGGCCGGGTACCGCGCGACGCTGCCCGCGCGCGTCGTCGGCATCGGCGCCGTGAAGTACGCGGATCTGATGCAGAACCG
>DAOTNL010000006.1:0-31663 GCA_035450765.1 Kiritimatiellia bacterium
CAGTACAACCGCCAGACCGGCAACACCTACGCCGCCTGCGTGTACGAAGGCTTCGCATCGCTTCTCGACAACGCCCCCACCGCCTTGGACGACAAGCGCATCGGCTTCTTCTCCTACGGCTCCGGCTGCATGGCCGAATTCTTCTCGGGCGTCGTCCAGCGCGGCTACCGCGAACACCTTTTCACCGACTCCCATCGCGCCATGCTCGATACCCGCACCCCCGTGACCTATCGCCAGTACGAAGACATCTTCAACTACGGCATCCCCAAAGACGGCGCCGACCACGTCTTCGCCCCCTACCGCGGCGGCGCCTTCCGCCTCGCCGGCATCAAAGACCACAAACGGCGCTACGAAGCGAAGTAGGCGGCCAAAGGTCGAATACTACCCCAACTTCCGGCGAGGCCATCGGGGCTTCAAATAATTGCTGTGCGCCAGGCAATGTTTTCCATGCGGAACGATAGGGCCCGGAAATACCTAGTTCGCGCAGGAGCATTTCTCAATTTCTCTATCTTTGCAGAAAGAAACGAGTATCATATTCGTATCGCGGAAAGGATTTAATATGCGTTTCATGCTGCCCTTGGTTATGTGCGTGCTCCTGGCATCCTGCATAACTCCAGTTTATGTCCCAGATAATAATGCGCAGAGGATAACGCGAAGTAACATAACGCGACTTGAACGAGTATCCATCGATAGCCCATCGCGGGAACTCGCCATGGATGTCGCCGTTCTGGTTGGCACTGATGAAAAACAAGGCGGTTTTGTCGCCCTTGCGCCAGTAGCCATCAATCGAACAACGCTCCGAGAAGTGGATTACTCAATGATTCGTACTTTGGACCTTGAGCAATCCAAGGAACTTCTCCGCATGGTGATTTACGCAATTGAAAAATATGACGAAAAGATTGGAGATAATGAGTCTATCAATGTCAGCTTCCAATCAGCTCTGCAATCGGACTATTACGAGCTTCACGGCAGTAAACTTGCTCCATTTGTCACGCAGCGCATGATTTTCACCTTTGCAAATATCGGACCGCGCTCAGAAGCTATTATCGATTTTTGTGGCCCTCCTTCAGCTCGCAGCACCAGTGTATTGAATATGAAAAAACTGGTGCAGTTTCGCTTGTTGCTAGAAAAGGCCATCTCAATAATTGATGCGGAATGAATAGTGGGGCCTTCTTATAATATGCAATTCCCGCGTTAGGAGCAGATCACGCCGCCCCCCCTCCGTGCCTCCGCGTCTCCGTGAGAGCCGGCTGTTCTTCCCCTCCCCATCCGAGTCCATCCGTGTTAATCCGTGGTTAGCCTCCTTCTCCTCCCCCTTGGAGTTTCCATCGGCTTGCGGTAATCTTTCCCCGAACCCAAGGAGGCCGCCATGCTGACGGGCAGTTGCTATTGCGGGAAAGTGAAGTACGAGAGCGCGGGCAAGATCCTGATCTTCGCGAACTGCCATTGTCCGGACTGCCGGAAGTTTTCCGGCTCCGCGTTTTCGTCGGTCCTGGCCGTGGAGGAAAGCGGCTTCAAGGTCGTGGCCGGCGCGGACAACCTCGTGGCCTTCAACTCCTCGCCCGGCAAGTTCCGTTCGTTCTGCAAAACCTGCGGCTGCCACCTGTTCGCGCGCGCCGAGCAGCGCCCGGGCATGGTGCTGCTCCGCGCGGGCTCGCTGGACGTCGATCCCCGGATGAAGCCCCAAAGCCACATCTGGGTCTCCATGAAAGCCCCCTGGCACGACATCTGCGATTCCGCCGCGCAATTTCCCGAAGGCTTCCCCAAGAAATAGGAATCGGGCGAATCTCACATGCTTCCGACGAAGTTTCGCCGCGGGCAAGCCGTCGGGAGCTTCAATTCTCTTTCGCAGTTGAAGCGACGCTTCAGGCCTTCGGGAAACGGCAGCGGACCTGGACGCCGCCGGTTGGGCCGGGGCCAACGGCCAGCTCGCCGCCGAAGACTTCGGCGCGGTGGCGCATGATGCGCAGGCCGTTGCCGCCTTCGCGGTCGTCCTTGCGGTCCGCCGGGAAGCCTTTGCCGTCGTCTTCGACGGTCAAGATCCCGCCGCGTTCGTCGTAGTCGAGCGCCAGCACGATCCGGGTTGCGTCGCCGTGCTTGGCGGCGTTGTTCAGGGCTTCCTGGGCGATCAGGTAGAGATGCTCGGCGGTGCCGACGTCCTTGGGCTTGCCTTCGCGCTCGGCGTAGAATTCCACGTCCTTTTGGAACAGCGCGGCGGATTCCTCGGCGAGGTGCCGCAGGGCGTCGGGCAGGCCGTCGTCCGTGAGCGCGACGGGGGCGAGGCCGCGGGCGATGCGCCGCACCTGGCTGACGGCCTCTTTGAGCGTGGCGCCGATCTGGGCGGCATCGGCGTCGGCCGCGTCGTCGGTCCGGCCCAGCCGCTGGCGGTAGGCGCCAAAGAGGTACATGGCGCCGGTGAGCTTCTGGCCGAGGGAATCGTGCAGGTCGCGGCCGATGCGGGCCTTTTCGCGGCCGGAGATCCGCAGGACTTCGTCTTCCAGCTTGCGGCGGTCTTCCATGGCCGCTTCCAGCTTGCGGTTGGCGTCGCCCAATTCGGCGGTGCGCCGGCGCACGAGCGCCTCGATGCGGCGCGTGCGCCCGGCCAACGCCAGCAGCGCGCCGGCCAGCGCCAGCGAAAGCGCCGCGCCGACGGCGAAGATCCGGCGGGGCGTGCGCGCGCGGGCGGTCGCCCAGACGGCCGGATCGGCCGCGGCCGCGAAGCGCCATTCCTGGTTGGCCAGGCTGAAATCGCGCGCGAAGCGGAACGGGCCGGCCGGGGCGGCGCTTTCGGGCGCGCGCTCCAGCCGCGCGAGCAGCCCGCGCGCGTTGTCGCCCAGGGCCGCCGCCAGCAGGCGTTCCGGCTGGAACCAGCCGACGGCGAAGCCGACCATTTCGCCGCGGCCGACGATGCCGGCGTACCGGATGGGCGCGAACATGTAGAACCCGCTGCCGCCGGGGGGCGCGCCGCCCAGCGCGAATACGCCGTGGGCTTCCATCGCGGCGATCGCCTCGCGGTCTTCCGCGCGCGCGCCGAAATCGTAGCCGGGCGGCACGCCGAGGCCGCCGGGAGGCGTCTGGTAGGTCAGCACGAAATACTCGGGCTGGTCCGTCATCGGCGCGAACCCGCCCCGGCCGTCGGCGCGCACGATGGCGTGACCGGCGCCGCCGGGCTGCTCGTAGCTCGCCCGCATCTCGTGGGGAATCCGCTGGACGAAGCCGTAGGCGCCGAGGATCCGCCGCTGGTAGATCATGCCCTTGCGCGCGATTTCGTCGAACGCCGCGGGCGAGACCTGGTCGGAGAGGCTGTGGAGCTGGCGGATGGAATCGAGCACTTCCATGAACAGCTGCACGTCGCGCAAGACCCGCGCGAAGAGCTTGTCGGCCGCCTGCTGGAATTCGCGCTCGATCCGCGCGTTTTCCTGCCGCCCCTGCGCCCGCGCCAGCCACGCCGAAGTGCCCAGCCCCAGCGCCAGCACGAGGGCGGCCAGCGCCGCGGCCGGAGCGCCCGCCATCCGCAGGAACCCCTTCCGTTCCGCCGCCGGTTTGCCCGCATCCGTTTGCATCGGAACCGGAGCCTACCACCGCGGCGGAACCGCGCGCGACCCAAAAACGCGCCCCGCAAAATCGACGTTGCCCCGGCGCGGCGATCCATGCCAACATCGGGTCCGCGACCAACGAATGAACGCGTTTCGACCAACCGCCGGCTTCACGCTCATCGAGATCCTCGCCTCGCTGGGGCTCTGCGCCCTGCTGGCGACGGCCGCGGCCGGCGCGGTGGCCTTCGCGGCGCGGGCCGAGCGCATCGCGGCGCGCGACGGCGAGGCGGGCCTGCTGCTCCAATCGCTCTACGCCGCCCAGCGCCTCCGGCCCGCCGACGCGCCCGCCGCCCCCCGCGGCTGGCAGGTCGCCCGCGACGAGGCCATCGTGCCGGTGTCCGACGACCTCCGCCAGGAGTGGCACGTGCTGGCCGTGCGCGACGAAACCGGCGAAACGCGGCCTTTCGTTTTCCTGATTCTGGACGACGCGCCATGAGCCCCGAACGCCCCCGGACTCTCGTGATCCTCGCGGCCGCCCTCGGCTGGAACCTGATCGAGAAGCACAAGCCGGCGACGAAGCTCGCGTTCCGGCCCGTCGCGCCGGGGGCGCTTTCCCTGACGTGTCCCGCGCAGGCCACGCTGCGCACGGCCCTGCCGCCGGCGCGGCACGGCGTCGTCGCCTCGGGCTGGTTCCACCGCGATCTGGCCCGGCCGTTCTTCTGGGAGCAGTCCGCCGCGCTCGTCCATGGCCGCCGCATCTGGGAAGACGCGCGCGCCGCCGGGCAGGGCGTCGGGATGCTGTTCTTCCAGCAGAGCCTCGGCGAGCAGCTCGATCTCGTGCTTTCGCCCAAGCCGATCCACCGCCACCACGGCGGCCTCGTGATGGATTGCTACACGCGCCCCGAACCGCTCTACGCCGAGCTCTGCGCCGACCTCGGCCGCAAATTCGACCTCTTCCATTACTGGGGTCCGCTCGCCCGCGCCAAGGTCGGCCGCTGGATTTCCGCGGCGACGCTGCGGATCCTGGCGCGGCCCGACGCGCCGGACCACCTCTTCGTCTATTTGCCCTCGCTGGACTACGACCTGCAGCGCCACGGCCCGGACGCCCCGCAAGCCGCGGCCGCGCTGGCCGAGACCCTCGCGCAGATCGAGCCGCTCGTCGCCGCCGCCGAAGCGCAGGGCCGGGCCTGGCTGCTGGCCGGCGACTACGCCATCGAGCCGGTCGCGCCCGGCGACGGCGCGGTCTTCCCCAACCGGATCCTGCGCGCCGCGGGGCTGTTCCACGTGCGCGAGACGGCGCGGATGCTCTATCCCGATTTCTTCACCGCGCGCGCGTTCGCGATCGTGGACCACCAGATCGCGCACGTGCACGTGCCCGATCCGGCCGACCGGCCGCGCGTGCGCGACCTGCTCGCCGCCGAGCCGGGCGTGGGCGAAATCCTCGACGCGGCGGCGCAGGCCGAGCGCGACCTGCATTTTCCCGGGCGTTCGGGCGACTTCCTGCTGGTGGCGGCGCCCGGCCGCTGGTTTGCCTATCCCTGGTGGACGGAGCCGCGCCAGGCGCCCGACTACGCGCACCAGATGGACATCCACAACAAGCCGGGATTCGATCCCTGCGAGCTGTTCTTCGGCTTCCCGCCGCCGCATACGTCTCAAAAAACCGAAAAAGTCCGCGGCACCCACGGCCGGTCCGGCCCGGGCCACGAAATCGCCGCGGCGGGCCTGTTCCCCGAGGCGCGGACCTTCGCCGAGCTGGCGGCGGGCCTGCGCGGCCGCTTCGCGCCGGCGCGCTGACGCGCCGCGCGAAAGTTTTTACGTTCCACGTAAAACTCCCGCAAAGTTTTTACGTTCTACGTAAATTTCCGCCGAAGTTTTTACGTTCCACGTAAACCGCGCGGAAATTTGCGCTTGCGGGCGGGGCGGGGGTTGGGGCATCCTGCGTTTCTACGAATAGGAACAACCCCAGGAGGACCCCATGATGCCGCGCCTGCGCTCCGCCGCCCTTGCCGTTCTGTTCGCCGCTGCCGCGGCGTCCGCCTACGACCAGCCCGCCGTCAATCTCGGCTTCACCAGCTTCCTCGACGGCATTCCGCCCGCGGGGCCGGGCTGGTACTTCGCGCAGTACGTCCAGTCCTACGACGCCGGCAAGCTGCCCGACCTGCCCTTCCCCGGCGATCCGGAACTCGAGGCGTGGATCAGCCTGACGCAGGTCATCTACCAGCATCCCAAGGCCATCCTCGGCGGCGCCAATTTCGGCCTCGATTTCATCCTGCCGGCGGCGGCCTTCGATCTGGAAGCGGACGGCACGCCGCTGACGGCGCAGGACGGCCTCGGCGACCTGCTCGTCGGCCCCTACCTGCAATGGGCGCCGGTCATGGGCGCGAACGGCCCGGTCTTCGTGCACCGCATCGAACTGCAGACCATCCTGCCCACCGGCGACTACGACGAGAAATATTCCATCAATCCCGGCGGCAACGTCGTGAGCTTCAATCCCTACTGGTCCGCCACCTGGTTCGTCACGCCCAAGTGGACGGTCTCCGGCCGCATCCACTACCTGTGGAACGACGAGAACGACGAGCCGAACGTCCCGCCCGATTCCGGCATCGCGGACACGCAGGCCGGCCAGGCGGTCCACGCCAACTTCGCGACCGAGTACGAAGTGATCGCGAAGCAGCTGCGCGTCGGCCTCAACGGCTACGCGTTCCGGCAGATTTCGGACAGCAAGGCCAACGGCGATTGCGTGGACGGCAAAAAGGAGCAGGTCGTCGGCATCGGTCCGGGCGCGCTGTGGAGCTTCGGTCCAAACAACCACCTCTTCGCGAACGTCTATTTCGAGACGGAAGCCCAGAGCCGGCCCGAGGGCACGCGCGTGAACCTGCGCTACGTGCACCACTTCTAGGCCGGGCGGACGGCCGCCGCCGGGGACGAACGTCCCCGGCCTTTTTTTATCCCGGCGGCGGGGCCGCGGCGGGCGCCTGGGCGGCGGGCGGCGGGGGTTCTTCGCCGGCGATCGGCGCGAGGACGAGGCGGAAGCCGTTGACGGCGCCGCGGGCGTTGCCGAGGAAGCCGTAGGTCATTTCGCACCCCATGCGCGACGCGGCATGGTCGTCCCAGCCGCCGCCTTGCCAGCCGCCAAATTCCTTGCCGCCGGCGATTTTCGAGGTGGTTTCCCACACGTTGCCGCCGGCGCCGAACAGGCCCCAGGCGTTTTCGCCGCTGGCTTCGACGGGCGCGGTGACGGGGAATCCGTCCTGGTAGCCGGAGATGTACTGCAAATCCCTGAACGCCGCGCCGAGGCTTTCATCGCCGTAGTTGCCGCGGTTGGGCGGCCAGGCCTCGCCCCAGGGGAACACGGCCGACATGCCGGCGCGGGTATAGGCGATGGCTTCGGCGCGCGACGGCAGGCGATAGCGCCAGCCCGGCAGCAGCTTGCCGGCGGCGCGCTCCTGCTCGGTCAGCCAGGCGGCGTAGGCGACCGTGTCGTCGAAGTTCACGCGCACGACGGGCTGGCGCGGCTCGCGCAGGCTCAGCTCGCGGAAATCCCCGCTGTCGTGCTCCGGATCCATCGGCTGGTATTCTTCGTTGGTGACCTCGAAGCGGCCGACCCACATCCCCAGCGGCGGCACCCAGACGAATTCCATCTGGCCGGTTTGCGTCACCCACGGCTGGCCTTCGACCGGCAACGGCGTGGTCGCGACGAGCTTCTGCACGACCGGGATGAACGCTTCGTTTTTCTTCGGCACGACGGGTTCCGGCTGGATGGGCACGACGGCTTTGCGCTCCGGCGGCGGGGGCGGATGCCGGATGGCCTCGACCACCAGATAGCCGCCGCCGCCCAGCACGGGGATCGCCACCAGCAGCGCGAGCGCCGCGGAGAGGAAACGCCGGATGCGGCGCCATTCGGCCGCGCTGCGGCCGCGGCGGCGCAGCACGCGCTCGCCGCCGAGCGCGCGGATGAAATCCTCGCAGGTGGCGAAGCGGCTGCGCGGCCGCGGCGCGGTGGCGCGCCGCAGCGCGGCGCGGGCCGCGGCCGGCAGGAAGTCCGGCGGATCGTCGTCCGGTTTCGGCGGCGCCCCGGCCAGCAGATCCCACGCCAAGATGGCCAGCGCGAACTGGTCGCTGCCCGAATCGGGTTCGGCGTCCTCGGTGCGCAGTTCCGGGGCGAGATAGCTGCCCGTCACGCCCGTGCGCATCGCCTTGCCGCGGACGAATTCCACGTGGCCGCGCGTCATCAGGCCGAAATCCGTCACGCGCACCACGCCGTCGGGACCGATGAAGACGTTCGAAGGCGTCAGGTTGCAATGCGCGATCCGCTGCCGGTGGGCGAAATCCAGGCCCGCCGCGAGCTGGGCCAGGACCGGCAGCAGTTCGGCCAGCGTCCGCCGGCCGTTTTCCCCGCGGCGGGCCCAGGTTTCGGCATCCAGACCCGGCGCGTAGTCGCCCACCACGTAGGTTTGCTCGCCGGCGTGCACGATCTGGCGGATGATCGCAATGTTGGGATGCCGCTTGCCCGCCACCCGCCGGATCTCGGCGTGCAGCACGTTCAGCAGCTTCTTCGACCGGCGCAGGTCGGGCGGCAGCCAGCGGATGGCCACTTGCTGGCCCGTCTGGCGGTCGAGGCATTGCCAGACCTCCCCCATCTGGCTCGCGCCCAGGATGGCGACGACCTCGTAGCGGTCCAGGAGCAGGGTGCCCACGTGGAATTCCCGGGGGCGGTGATCGACCAGACGCGGCTCTTCCGCGCGAGCCATTTTGGTCGTCTGGGTTGTCATAACCGGATCACTCTGGCATTTTTCCCCTTGGGGGGCAATAGGCTCCGGCGGGAATTAACGGGAATTTCATCGTCACCGCGCGGGTTCCGGACGCACCCAGACGTCCGGCCAATGGTCGTTGCCCGAATGGAACGAGACGCGCGCGGCGCGCTCCGGCGGATCGCCGATGCGCCACAGGAAGATCTCGTAGTCGGCGACGTCGTGTTCGTGGTCGCCGCGCGAGGCGCCGAAGACCAGCAACGCGCCGTCGTTGGATATCCGCGGGAAATACTCGTGGCTCCACTCCCCGGGCACGTCCAGCAGGGTCTGCAGGTTCCGGCCGGCCCGGTCCACGCGGCAAATGCGGTTTTTCAGATGCCCGCCGGACTCCACCAGCACGAGCCATTCGCCGTCCGGCGCGAATTCGAGCTGGCAGCCGCCGGCGACGCGCGTTTCTTCGCCGCCGGGCAGGGCGAACAGCGACGTGCTGCGGGCCCCGCCGCGCACGGTGACGGCCAGCCGGCCGCCGCGCGGATCCATCGCCGGCCCCGTCCAGACCCGGCGCTCGCGCGCGCCCAGCAGGATCGTCTCGGCGCCCGTTTCCACGTCCGCCTGCACGATCTCGCGGCCGTGGCGCTGGAACACGACGGCGCGGCCGTCGCCCGTCCAGTCCGGCTGCGCGCCGCGTTCCGCCACCCGCCGCTCCCGGCCGCTGGCCAGATCCAGCACCCAGACGTCCCAGTCGTCGTTGTTGCGGAACGACACCCACGGCAGCCGCGAACGGGCGAACGCCACCCGCGTGCCGTCCGGCGAGATCTTGGGCGAACGGTCCACGTGCGGATCGGTCGTCAGGCGCGCGATCTTTCCGCCCGGCCAATCCATCCGGACGAGATCGTGCTGGCCGAACATCGTCGAAGTCCAGACGATGAACCCGCGGCGCTCGCCCCAAACGGCCGCCAGCGCGGCCCGGTCGGCCGCGCCCATTTCCATAACGGCGCCGGAACCCGGCGCGGTTCGCGCGCCGGCTTTCTGCTGGGCCCGCCAGCCGAGGGCTCCGCCGATGAATGCCAGCGCCAGCAAGACTCCGAGGCCGATCCCAAGACTCGTTTTTCCGAGACGGACGCGGGATTTTCCCGCGCCGCCGCGCCGGCCCCACAGCAGGCCCAGCAAGCCCAGGCCGCCCAACGAATAATCCACCACCTGGCTGGCGACGTGCGTGCCCAGCAACACGAGCGCGGCATCCGCGCCCGGCACGCCCGCGAAGCGCATGGCGCCGGCGCCGGCCGCCTCGTAGCTGCCCAGGCTCAGGAACGTCGGCACGGGCAGCGCCGCGCCGCCTTCGCCGCCGATCAGGCCGACCAGCGTCTGCCAGACGGGCAGTTCCGCCAGCGCCGGGCGCAGGACCCGCGCCACGCCGTAGAACGCCGCCGCCAGCCCGCCGTATTTCACGACGCGAATGCCCACCGACAGCGCCGCCGCTTTCCAGAGCACGCCGCCGCCCCGGACCTGTTGGAAGGAAACCGCCAGTTTTTCCATGAATTCCTCCAGCCACGACAACACCCGCCACCGCCGCGCGCGCGCCGGCAGGCGCGCGGCCAGCGCCGCCGCCCAACCCGGCCCGCGGATCAGCAGCACGCCGCCGACCGCCACGGCAGCCAATACCGCGCCGGCGCCCCAGAGCAAGGCCACCCGACCGCCGGCTTCGACCGCCGGCACGGCCACCGCCGCCGCCAGCACCGCCGCCAGCGCGAGGAAATCGAACAGGATGCTGATGGTCATGGACGACACGCAATCCGCGCTGCGAACCCCTTCGCCGCGGTTGAGCAAGGCCCAGTAGGCCAGTTCGCCCGAGCGCGCCGGCAGCATGTCCACGAACATGTTCCGGGCCAGCGTCACCCCGAACATCCGGCCGCGGCCGGGCAGCGGCGCCACGCCGGCCCCGGCCAGCAGCAAGCGGTAGCGCACGGCCCGCAGCCAGCCTTGCAGCAGTTGCGCCGCCGCGTAGGCCGCCCACGCGCCGAGCCCCATCGCCGCGACCGCCCGGGCCACTTCCGCGGCCGACGAATCCGCCGCGTGGAACACCAACGCCAGGATGCCCGCCGAAAGCGCCAGCGACAGACCGAATTTCAATCCCTTGCCCATGCCCGCTTATAGCCTCCGCAAACGAAAAAAGAAACCCTTTTCCCGCCCGCCCCGCATCGGCTACCTTGGACACCATGAAGACGATTTTCCGGATTTTCCGGCGCGCGGCGCGCGCCGCGCTGGCGCTGGCCGGCCTGGCCGCGCTGCTGTTCGCCGCCGCGCTGTTCACCAACCTGCCGTGGCGCGCCTACCGCGCGCTCTCGCGCGTGCCCGCGGCCGCGGCCGGCGAGCCCAGCCACATCCTGGTGATGGGCGGCAGCGGCATTCCGGGCGAGTCCGGCCTGTGCCGCACCTTCTACGGCGCGGAGGCCGCCCGCCGCCATCCGCACGCGCAGGTGCTCCTCGCCCTGCCGCTGGGCACCAACGAGTCGTTCGCCTCGCGCGCTTATTTCGACGAACTGCGCCTGCGCGGCGTGCCCGCCCGGCGCCTCCGCGTGCTGGCCGGCGGCCGCAACACCCGCGAACAGGCGCTGCGCCTGGCCGAAACCTTGGCGGACGCGCCCCGGCCCGCCCACGTCCTGATCGTCACCGACCCCTACCATGTGCGGCGCACCGCCGCCTGCGTCCGGAAAGCCGCCGCCGAGCGGCAACTGGACGTCCGCCTCGACGCCCTGCCCGTTTTCCAGCTGTCCATCGACGACCCGCTGGCCTTCCGCGCCGCGGAACTGGATGCTCCCGGACCGGCCCCCGTCGCCCGCGCCGCGGCCCCCGACGTCGGCAACGCCCTGCGTTTCCGCTACGACGTCTGGAACAACCTCGGCTACGTCGTGGACGTCTTGCGCGAGACCACCGCCTTGATCTATTATCGCTCCCGCGGCTGGATCTAGGATCCGGCGCACGCGCCGGCATGAAAAGAACGAGGCCGCCCTTGGGCGGCCTCGTCGTTCGTCCGGCTGGGCTGGTCGCTCAGTTCCGGCTGCGGGCGCGGGGCGCGCAGCACTTGCCGGTGCCGCGGAAGATCAGGTCCATGCCGCTGATGGTGCCCAGCGTGTTTTCCGCCGAGCGGCGCAGCGTGGACAGCCCATCCAGCTCCACGTTGTCGATCCGGCCGCACTTCTCGCACAGGAAATGCGCGATCTGGCGCTCCTTGGAGGTGCCGTAGCGGGCGTGGCTCTTCCAGGTGGTGATCCGCCAGGCCAGCCCGGCCTCTTCCATCATGTTCATCGTGCGATACACGGTGAACAGCGAGATTTTCGGAATCGACGGCCGGACCGCCCGGAAGATGGTGTCCACGTCCGGATGGTTCTTGTTCGTTTCCAGTTCCCGATAGATCGCGAGCCGCTGTTTGGTCAGCCGCAATCCGGCAGCGTGGAACATCTGACGCCATTCGCGGTTCTGCGCCTGCTCGTCCGCCGAGACCGCTTTCCTCTTGGTGGTGTTCTTTTTATTTGCCATGATTTGACGGAATGTAATCGCCTAATCATTCCTTAACAATATCTTTTTTCGAAAAAATATTTTAAGCCTCAACCCTTGCCCCATAAATGAATCCGCCTGGCCGAGCGACAATCCACGGACAGGCGGATATTGATACTAGTATCTATATTGCAATCATATGGTTACAGCTGAATTCCGACGCCGGCGATCAGGCTCAGATCGCTGCGTTCCTTCCCCTCGGCCGGGGTGTTGTCGTACTTGTCTTGCAAGACGACGCGCAGGCTCAAACGGTCGCTCATGGCGGCTTCGAGGCCGATTTCACCGACCAGCAGATAATTGTCGAAGTCCTCCGCTTCCGGCAAGTATTCAAGCGACTGCACCAACTTGGCGTTCCGCAGCGCTTGGCAGACGTAGCGTTCCGCGAAGCGCAGCGCGAGATAGTCGTTGCGGGCGCCGCCGACCTCTTCCCACACGTAGGAAGGACCCGCTTCGAGCGAAAGCTGGCGCTGGTCGTTTTTCACCAGGTAGGCGCCCAGGCCGGGGCCCAGCGTGGCGCGGTAATCGATGTCGGCGACGTCGTCGTACAGCGCCGAACCGTCGAGATAGCCGAACGTCCGCGGCGAAAGCGTCTTCTTCGCGTTGGCGAAGATCTTGGCGTTCTCGACCGTCTTTTCGTCGTTTTCTTCGACGGTCTCGACGCCGGCTTCGTCGGTGGTCGTGGTCTTGACGGTGCTTTCGCCGTAGTTGAACTCGGCGCCCGCGAGCACGGCGCCCAGGCCTTCCTTTTCGCCTTCGGTCTTGAGGCCGACGTTGGCCGCCAGCGTTTCGCTGTTGCCGTCGGTCATCGTCAAGCCCGCGTTCAGCGCGGTCGCCAGTCCGGTCGGAGCCGGCGCGGGATCCGCCGCCTGCTTGGCCTTTTTCTCCGCCGCCGCGGCGGAAACCGCCAGCGCCAGCAAAATCAAAACCGTCCAGATCTTCTTCATTCGTTCTTTTCCTTTCGTTGCTATCCGGCTTACTTCGCCGCTTCGGCTTCCTGCTTGCGGCGCAGGCCGTTGATGACCTTGACCATCGCGAACACCGCGATCGCCACGATCAGGAAATCCACGACGTTCTGCACGAACATCCCGTAGTTCAGCTTCACGGCCGCCACCTCGGCGCCCGCCGCGTCCACGGTCGCGGCCTTCAGCGTGATCGCCAGCTCCTTGAAATCCACCTTGCCCAGCAGCATCCCCAGCGGCGGCATGATCACGTCGTTCACCAGCGACGTCACGATCTTGCCGAACGCGCCGCCGATGATGATGCCCACCGCCATGTCCACCATGTTGCCCTTGACCGCGAACTCCTGGAATTCCTTCACGATGCTCATTGCGTTTTCTCCTTGGGGGTTTTCTTTCCTACACCCGGACATCGTAGCCGCCGCCGGCGCGCTTTACAACCACCGGATGCGCTCCGCGCGATTCGCCGGGCCGCCCTCAATTTTCGCTTTCCTCGCGCGGGCCAGCCCCCTACTCTTGCCCCCACAGGAGAACCGCGTCCATGTCCAGCACCTTCGGCACCCTTTTCCGCGTCACCACGTTCGGCGAGTCGCACGGCCGCGCCATCGGCTGCGTCATCGACGGCTGCCCGGCGCGCATTCCGCTCGCGGCGGAGGACGTCCAGCCGCAGCTCGACCGCCGCCGCCCCGGCGCCACCGCCCTCAACACCCCCCGCAAGGAATCGGACGTCGTCGCCATCCTCTCCGGCGTCGAGCGCGGCCAAACCCTCGGCACCCCGATCGGCCTTTCCATCCCCAACACCGACACCAAGCCCGGCGACTACGCGGAAATGGAAACCGTGCCGCGGCCGTCCCACGCCGACTTCACCTACGCCGAAAAATACGGCCTGCGGGCCCGCTCCGGCGGCGGCCGCGCCTCCGCCCGCGAAACCGCCGCGCGCGTCGCCGCCGGCGCCGTCGCGGAAAAAATGCTGTCCGTTTTCCACCCCGTGGAAATCGTCGCCTGGGTCGAATCCGTCGGCGAGCTCGCGGCCCGGCGGCCCGATTTCGCGACGCTGACCCGGGCCGCGGTGGACGCCACTCCCGTGCGCTGCCCCGATCCGGAGGCGGCGCCGCGGATGATCGCGGCCATCGAAGCCGCGCGCGACGCCGGCGACTCCCTCGGCGGCGTCGTGGCCTGCCTGTGCCGCGGCGTGCCCCCCGGCTGGGGCGAACCGGTCTTCGACAAGCTCACCGCCGATCTCGCCCACGCCATGCTCTCCATCCCCGCCACGCGCGGCTTCGAGATCGGCGAGGGCTTCGGCGCGACGCTCCTGCGCGGCTCGCAGCACAACGATCCGTTCGCCGCCAAGCCCGGCGGCGGCATCCGGCCGGCCAGCAACCATTGCGGCGGCATCCAGGGCGGCATCTCCAACGGCGAGACGATCTTCTTCCGCGTCGCGTTCAAGCCCGTCTCCACCATTTCGCTGCCGCAGCAAACCGTCGCCTTCGACGGCACGCCCGTCACGTTCGAGGCCAAGGGCCGCCACGATCCCTGCGTCCTGCCCCGCGCCGTTCCGGTCGTCGAAGCGATGGCCGCCCTCGTGCTGGCCGACGCGTTTCTCCAGCAGCAAGTCCAGCGCATCCCGCGCCCCGGAGGTCCCCGATGAAATTCCGTTACGGCCTGTTCGCCCTGCTGCTGGTTCCGGCCCTCGCCGGCGCGGCGCAACCGCGTTCCGTCGCGCTCGTCATCCAGGACAACGGCCACGCCCAGATCACCGAAACCCACGAAGTGCCGCCGCCCGGCGCCGACGGCGCCATCCGCATCGGACCGCTGCCGGAAACCCTGCTGCCGGCCTCCGTCAGCGCCGCGCCGCTCGAACGCGGGGAAAGCCTCGAGGTCGTCTCGCAGCGCTTCCTCTACGACCTGCGCGACGCCGCGGCCCTGTTCGGCGCCTATCGCGGCAGCGCCGTCGTCGGCCGCAAGGGCGACGCCACCTGGGCCGGCCGCCTGGCCGCCGTGCCCGATTTCACCAAGGCGCAACCGGGACTCCTGCTCGAAGCCGAGGGCCAGCCCGTCCGCTTCGTGCCGGACCTGTACGCGCTCGACGCCGTCGAATTCCCCGCGCGCGCCGATCTCGCCCGGCAACCGACCCTGCTCTGGCAGCTAGCCGCGGACCAATCCCCGCCGGCCGCCATCCAGCTGAACTACGCCGCTTCCGGCCTGTCCTGGTCCGCGTCCCACGAAGCCATCCTGGCCGGCGACGCCCGTTCCATCGCCCTCGCCACCCGCATCCACCTCCGCAACCAGACCCAGCGCGATTTCGTCAACGCCCGCGTGCGCCTGGCCCTGACGGAAAAAGGCCAGTATGCCCCCCTCGTCCCGGCCGCCGGCGATCCGCGCGCGGCCCGCGCGCCCGCCTTGCGCTACGCCGCCGACGGCCAGAGCTGGGTGCCCGAGCGCGCCGCCGCGTCCGCCGCCGTCGTCGCCACCTACGACGTGCCGCAGCCGCTGACCCTGGCGGCCGGCGCCGACGTCCGCGCCGGCCTGTACTCCGCGCCGGCGCTCGCGGCGGAAACCCGCCACGTCTACGACGGCGTCCGCTTCGACCGCTACCAGCGCAACCGCCGCACCGACGGCAACCTCGGCACCGAATACGCCGCCGTCGTCGAAACCCGCCTGACTTTCGCCAACGAAAGCGCGGCGCCGCTGCCGCCGGGCGAATTCCGCCTCCTGCGCGGCCAGGCCGACCAGGCCCTCGAATGGATCGGCACCGATTGGCTCCCCGCGCTCAAGCCCGGCGAAACCGCCACGCTCGACCTCGGCCCCGCCGCCGGCCTCTCCGGCCGCCGCCTGCGGACCGCCTATGCCGACGTCGTGCCGCTCCAGAGCGCCGACGAATCCTTCGAGATCACCCTGGAAAACCAGACCTCCGCCGACCAGACCATCGTCGTCGTCGAGCATTTCTACCGCGGGGAAAAACACGAAATCACCGCCGCCAGCGCCAAGCACGAGCCCGGCGCCGACCCGCATTCCGTCCAGTTCGCGATCCCCGTCAAGGCCGGCACCAGCCAAGCCTTCACCTACACCGTCCGCTACACGTGGTGAACGGCTCCGCTCCAACCGGTCCGCGCCTGCTCGTCTGCGGCGTCAACTGGCTCGGCGACGCCGTCATGTCCCTGCCCGCGCTGCAGGCCCTGCGCGAGCACCAGTCCGGCACCGAACTGACCGTGCTGACCAAGCCGGGGCTTGCGCCGTTCTGGGCCTTGAGCAGCGTGCCCCACCGCGTCCTGGCGCTGCCGGCGGCCGGCGGCTCCCTGCGCCCCGTCGTGCGCGCGCTGCGCGAACAGGCGTTCGACGCCGCCTACGTCCTGCCCCATTCCTTCCGTTCCGCCTTGCCGCCGTTCCTCGCGCGGATTCCCCGGCGCATCGGCCTGCCCGGCCATTTCCCGCGCGATCTCCTGCTGACGGAAATCCGGCCGCCCGCCGGCGGTCCCGGCCGCGAACACCAGGTCCATGAATATCTCGATTTGTTCTTCCCCGGCGAGAACCGCCGCGCGTTCGCGCCGCCGCGGCTGACCGTGCCGGCGCCGGCGCTGGCCGCCATGCGCGAAAAACTCGGCGCGCTCCCGCGGCCGTGGATCTCCGTCTTGCCCGGCGCCGCGCGCGGCACGTCCAAGCAATGGCCGGCCGAGCGCTACGCCGAGGCCGCCGCCGCGCTCGTCGCTCAAACCGGCGGCTCGATCGTAGCCCTCGGCACGCAGGCCGAGCACGCGCCCTGCCAGCAGGTCGCGGCGGCCGCCGCGCCGAACGGACTCAATCTCGCCGGCGCCACGACGCTGGCCGAACTGGCCGCCGTCCTCGCGCTGTCCGCCGCCGCGCTCTGCAACGACAGCGGCGGCATGCATCTCGCCGCCGCCGTCGGCGCTCCGCTCGTCGCCCTTTTCGGCATCACCGATCCCGCCCGCACCGGGCCGCTGGGCGAGCGCATCCGCATCCTCCAGCATTCCGAGCGCCGGTCCCGCGACGTGCCCCGGACGTCTGCCGCGGCCCAGGCCGCGCTGCGCGCCATTTCCGTCGCCGAAGCCGTCGCGGCCGTCGCCGACGCGCTGCCGCCGGCTTGATTCAGCCCAGCGGCCAGCGCGCGAGCGGCACGTAGCGGCCCGCCGCGCTTTCGTAGAGGATCAGCTCGCGCACCGGTTGCGCCGGCATTTCGCCGGCCGGCGGCGCCGCCAGCCTTTCGTGGAACGCCCGCGCGTCCTTCAGCCGGCCGATGCGCCCCAACGTCAGATGCGGCGCGAACGGCCGCGCTTCCGGCGTCCGGCCGGCCGCGCGCAGTTCCGCGGCGACGGCTTCATGCAGTTTCCCCAAGCCCGGCGCGTCCACCCCCCGCCACAGCACCCGCGGTTGCCGCGGCGGACCGAACGTGCCCCAACCGCCCCAGCGCAGTTCGAACGGCGCCGCGCGCGCCGCCGCCGCGGCCAGCGCGGTTTCCAGCTCCGGAATCCGGGCCGGGTCCGTCGCGCCGAAGAATTCCACCGTCAAATGCAGGTTGTCCAGCCGCGTCCAGCGGATCGCCTCCCCGCGCAGCCGCGTTTGCAGTTCGGCCAGCGCGCGCCGCAGATCTTCCCCCGCCGCCACCGCCACGCCCGCGAACAGCCGCTTCGTTTCCATCGCCGCTTCCCCCTACGGCGAAATCCGCGCGGCCAGCAGTTCGCGGAGCGTTTCGTTCAACCGAAATCGTCCGACCTTGTCCAGCGGCGTCCAGTCTTCGTGCTCGTAGACGTCCGTCCAAACCGCGATCAGGTCCAGCTCCGGCATGACGATCATCGCGAACCGCCCCCCGTAGCCCGAACCGAAAAACATGCCCGGCGGCGCATCCGGCAGCAGCCGCGTCCCGTCCGGCGTCGCATGGTTGTGCCACCAGTAATTGCCCAAGCAGCCCAGATGGTGCTTCTCGTCCTTGCCGCCGCCGAGAGACCGCGCCCCGGCAACGATCTCGGCGTCTTTTCCCGAGGTGCGCGGAAAATCCGGCGGCAGCACATCGCCCAGCGCCTGCCGGAACAGGTCCTCGCCCAGAAGCCGTTGTCCGTCCCACTCGCCGCCGCGCAGATACAGCAGCGCGAACCGTGCCTGGTCCCGCGCCGAAATCCGGACCCGATACGGACGCGAATGCCGGTGCACCACCGTCGGCGCGTCTTCGAATCCGATCGCGTTGCCCAGCAGGTCGCCGTTGAGCACCTCGTCGTCGAGCCCCCGCGGACGCTCGTACACGCGGTGGAACACCGTCCAGGCCAACAGCGCGGTCGCGTAGTCGTTGTAGGCGAACGCTTCGCCCGGCCGCTCTTCCAGCCCGTAGCCCGAGGTTTGGTTCAGCAGGTGGCGGAACGTGATGTCCCGGTCCGGATAGCCCGCGTGTCCGTTCAAGTCCCGGATCTCCGGCGCCCAATGATCGACATGGTCGTCCAGCGATCCGATCCGGCCTTCTTCGATCGCCTTGAAAACCAGGTAGGCGTAGATCGGCTTCGCGGACGACGCCACGTCGCTCGGGAACGCGACGTCGCCCCAGGCGTAGATCATCTGGCCGCCGTGGACCAGGCAGCCCGTGCCGCCCGTCTTGGCCGAAAACGCCCGCAGTTTCGCCGCCGAAAATCCCGCCGCTTCCGGGGTCTTCCAGGACCAGTGCTTCCCCGGAAAAATCGGCCCGCGCGGCGCGGCCGCCGGCCGGAACGCAAAGACCGCGCCGCCCGCGGCCAGCGCGGCGAGCGCGGCGATTCCCAACCATCGCTTGGCGGAATCCGCCTCCATGGAACGCCACCCTATTCGATTTCGCGCCCCGGGCCACGCCAAAAATAATCGCCCGGCCGCCGTTGCGGGGCGGCCGGGCGTCGCGCCGGGGCGGCGGCCTAGATCTTGCCGGCGCCCTTTTCGATGAACAGGTGCCGGTTCAGCGCGTTGACGTAGGCCTTGGCCGCCGCCATCACGATGTCGATGTCCGAACCCTTCGCGGCCACGAGGTCGTCGCCGTACTTCACCTGCACGGAGGCTTCGCCCAGGGCGTCCTCGCCGTGGGTCACCGCCTGCATCGCGAACGACTTCAGCTCGCCCTTGACGCCGGTGAGGCGGTCGATGGCCTTCAGCGCGGCTTCCACCGGGCCCGAGCCCGTCGCGGAATCCTGCGCGATCTTGCCGTCCTTTTCGATCTGCACCGTCGCCGTCGGGATCGAGCGGTTGCCCGCGGAAACCTGCAGGCACTTGATGGCGTAGACCCGCGGCACGTCGGAGATGAATTCGCGCAGCAGCTCGACGATGTCGTCGTCGTAGACGACCTTCTTCTTGTCCGCCAGCGCGATGAACGCGTCGTAGACCCCTTGCAGCTGCTCGGCGCTGACCTGGAGGCCCATGCGCTTGAGGTGCGCGGAAAAGCCCGCGCGGCCGCTGTGCTTGCCCAGCACCAGGTCGGTGCCCGTCACCACGCCCACGTCCTCGGGACGCATGATTTCGTAGGTTTCGCGGTGCTTGAGCATGCCGTCCTGGTGGATGCCCGATTCGTGCGCGAAGGCGTTCGCGCCCACGATGGCCTTGTTGCGCTGGACCATCATGCCGGTCAGCTGGCTCACCAGGCGGCTCGTCGGGAACAGTTCCTGGGTGCGCACGCGCGACTGGATGCCGTAGTGGTCGTTGCGGACCTTCAGCGCCATCACCAGCTCTTCCAGCGAGCAGTTGCCCGCGCGCTCGCCGATGCCGTTGATGGTGCATTCCACGCCGCGCGCGCCGCATTCGATCGCCGCCAGCGAGTTGGCCACCGCCAGGCCCAGGTCGTTGTGGCAGTGCACGTGCACCACCACGTCCCTCAGCTCCGGCACGTGCTCGCGCAGATAGGTCAGCAGCTTGCGGAACTCCTGCGGCACCGTGAACCCGACCGTGTCGGGAATATTGATCGTCGTCGCGCCCGCGGCGATCACCGCGCGGACCACCTCGGCCAGGAATTCCGGCTCGGTGCGCGACGCGTCCTCGGGGCTGAACTGCACGTCCTTGCAGAACTTCTTGGCGTAGGCCACGCCTTCGACCGCCTGCCGGACGATTTCTTCCTTCGCCTTCTTCAGCTTGAATTCGCGGTGGATCGCGCTCGTCGCGAGGAACACGTGGATCCGCGCGCGGTCGCCCGCCGGCTTCAGCGCCTCGGCGCATTTCTCGATGTCGCCCTTCACGCAGCGGGCCAGCCCCGCGATGCGGCACTTCTTGATTTCGGAAGCGACTTTCTTCACCGCCTCGAAGTCGCCCGGCGACGCCGCCGGGAACCCCGCCTCGATGATGTCCACGTTCAGCTTCTCCAGCTGCCGCGCCACCTGCAGCTTCTCGTGCAGGCCCATGCTCGCGCCGGGGCATTGCTCCCCGTCGCGCAGCGTCGTGTCGAACACAATCACGTGATCCGGTTTCTTCATGATATCCCTGTTTCCTGTCCTGAGGTCATTCGCTTCGGCGGCGGGCAACAAAACGCCCGCCAAATCTCTTTTTTGGCGGGCTTTCCGGAAAGCAGACGGCTCCGGGCGATCAATCCACGCAACACCCGTCGCCCGCCGAGGCACGGGTGTCGCCGCGCAACGCGAGAAGCAGGGCCTGGATGGAAATCGCCGTCATCACGCGGGCAACTAAACCATCCCCCCGGCGGGCTGTCAAGGGCCGCGGCCGGAAATCGCCGTCAATCCGGCGCGGCGCGCAGGCGCGGATCCAGGGCGTCCCGCAAGGCGTCGCCCAGCAGGTTGAAAGCGAGCACCACGGCGAAAATCGCCGCGGTGACCGCCGCCAGTTCCCACCACATGCCCTGCCACAGGCGCAGGCGCGCCGAGGCGATCATCGTGCCCCAGCTCGGCTGGCCCTGCGCGCCGATGCCCAGAAAACTCAGGAACACCTCCGTGCCGATCGCCGCCGGAAACCGCAGCGTGAACGACACCAGCGCCACGTGGACCACGTTCGGCAGGATATGGCGGAACAGGATGCGCCCGTGGGAAAAGCCCAGCGCGCGCGCCGCCCGCACGTAGCCGCGCTCCTTCTGCCGCAGGGTTTCCGCGCGGATCAGCCGGCAGGTGCCCACCCAGGTCGTCAGGCCGATCGCCAGAAACACGCCCAGCAGGCCCTTGCCCACCACCATCGCGATCGCCAGCACGAACAGCAGGCCCGGGATCGCCGCGAAGGTTGTCGACAGCCAGATCACGAAATCGTCCGTCTTGCCGCCGAAATAGCCGCCGAGGCACCCGAGCAGGACGCCCAGCGGAATCGCGATCAGCGACGACACCACGCCGACCTGGAACGCGATGCGCGCGCCCTGCACCAGCCGCAGGCCCACGTCGCGCCCCAACCCGTCCGTGCCCAGCCAGTGCGCGGCGCACGGCGGCATATGCCGCGCGGCCAGGTTCTGCGCCTGCCACGGCGCCGGGACGTCCTTCCAGGCGTACCACGCGTTCGCGAGTTCGCCCGCCAGCGCCGCCAGGCAGAAAACCGCCAGCACCGCCAGGCACGCCCGCGCCGCGCGGCTCGCCCAGATCCGGCCCCACGCCTCGCGCCCGAACGAAACGCCGCCTTCTTCCCGGATGTCCGCTTCCGCGCTCATGCCAGCTTCACCCGCGGATCCACCCACGCCAGCGCGACGTCCGCCAGCACGTTCGCCGCCGTGAACAGCAGCGCGCCCACCAGCACGATCGCGCGCACCACTTCGACGTCCGAGGAGTGGATCGCGTTCAGGCTCAGGTAGCCCAGTCCCGGGATGCCGAAAAAACTCTCCAGCAGCAGGCTGCCCGTGTAGAGATACGGCAGCGCCAGCGCCACGTTGACGATCACCGGCCCCAGCGCGTTCTTCAGCACGTGCTTGAACAGGACCTGCTCGGTCCGCAGGCCCTTGGCGAACGCCGTGCGCACGTAGTCCTTGTGCATCTCCTCGAGCAAGATCGTCCGGTAAAAGCGCACGTTCGTGCCCAGGCCCGTCACCACGCCGATCAAGACCGGCAGCAGCAGGTTCCGCCACGACTCGAAGCCCCAGATCGGGAACCACCCCAGCCGGTACGCCAGCACGTACTGCCCGAAGACGATCCAGACGAGATAGTTCACGCTCATCAGCGCCACGCAGACCGCGACGAGACCGCGGTCCAGCCACGAGCCGCGCCGGTACGCGCACAGCAGCGCCAGCGCCAGGCTGACGGCGAGTTCCACGACCAGGATCGGCGTCGTCAGCGCCAGGCTCGGCCCGATGCCCGCCTTGAGCAGGCTTCCCACGGGCTGGTTCAGGCTCGTGCTCGTGCCGAAATCCAGCCGCAGGACGCGGCCGACGTAATCGACGAGCTGGCTGTCGAAGAAATGCCGCGTCGCCTTCTCCAGTTCCACGCGGCGGACGTCGACCGGACCGCCTTCCGCGCGGAACACGGGCTTTTCCGCGCCGCGGAACACTTTTTTCCATGTCGTGGAAAACTGTTTTCCACGCTGCGGAAAACCGGGACCGGCGCCGACCACCGTCAGCCGCCACGTTTCGTTTTCCGGCAGCGGAAACGAGAAGGGCAGGACCAGTTCCTGGCCGGCTTCGAGCCGCAACGGGCCGCTTGCGCCGGCGCCCCACGCGGCGCGCGCGCCGGGCGCGGCCGCCGCGAAATCCACCGGTTCCAGCGCGCGGGTTTTCGTCCAGTGGCCGCAGAAGAGCGGCTTGTCGTAGCCGCGCGCCGCGTCGAATTCCTCCAGCGCGCGCGCCCCGGCGTTCTGGCCCAGCACCAGCGCCGCGGGCGACCCGCCGACGACGTTGAAGAGCACGAAGGTGACCAGCACCACGCCGGCCACCGTCGGCAGCGCCTGCAGCAGCCGTCTGGCGACGAACCGGCCCATGTCAGTCCGGCTGTTTCCAGCGCGCGAGCACCTGCGCCGCCAATTCCTCGGGCCCCAGATCGGACGTGTCGATCTGGACGGGGATCGCCGCGTAGAGCGGCGCGCGCGCGGCCAGCAGGTCGCGGATTTTCCGCTCGGGATCTTCGCCGGCCAGGAGCGGCCGTTTCCTCGAATGCGCCGTGCGCGCCAGGATCACCTCGGGGCGCGCCGTCAGGCACACCAGCAGTCCGTTGGCCCCCAGCGCGCGCAGGTTGGCTTCGCGCAGCACCACGCCGCCGCCGCAGGAAATCACCGCGCCTTGCCTGCGCCCCCACTCTTCCGCCAGCTGCGACTCGAGATCGCGGAACGCCGGCTCGCCGTCTTCCGCGAAAATGCGGGCGATGGATTTGCCGGCGCGGCGCTCCAGTTCGGCGTCCATGTCCAGAAACGGCGCGGCGGCCAAGGCCGCGACGCGGCGGCCGACGGCGCTTTTGCCGGTCCCCATGAACCCCACCAAGACCAGATTGCGGGGGCTGTCCATGCGGGATTCCGCGGCCGGGGGCGGGCGCCCCCCTATTGGATCACGAGGCGCGTGGCTTTCATCAGCGCCTTCCACAGCTTTTCGGGCGTATCGGCTTCCAGCAGCTTGTCGCGGTTTTCCGCCTTCTGGAAGACCTGCGAGAGACCGGCGAGCAGCTTCAGATAGAAAGCGCTGGCCGCGGTGGGAATGACCATGAAAAACACGATGCGCGTGCTGGCCTTGCCGGCCGGGTCGAACTTGATGGCCTTGGGCGCGATCCCCAGCGCCATCGTCAGCGCGCCGCCTTCGACGCAGCGCACGTGCGGAAACGCCAAGCCGTTTTCCACCGCGGTCGAGATGATCGCTTCGCGCTTGAGGGCGGATTCGAGCAGCTTGCCGGCGTCGTCCACGAAGCCTTCGGCGGCCAGTTTCTGGCACAGTTCGGCCAGGACCGCGTCGCGATCCGCGCCTTTCAGCGCCGGCACCATCAGGGACTCGGCCGAAAACCGCTCGATGCCGATCTTGGGCGGATCGCTGCGGCGGGGCGCCTTGCGGGTGTTGCGGGCGCTGTCTTCGCGGTGGAACAACAGCCGGGCGCAGGCGGGGCAATGGTAGATCTTCTCGGCGGCGTGGACCTGGTGCACCAGCGAGACCGGCAACGTCATGCCGCAGGCCGTGCAGACCCCGTTGACCACCGGCACGATGGCCAGCGGACTCTTCTGCAGCAACCGCGCGAACTGCTGGGAGACGTCGGACGGGATTTCCTTCTTCAGCGAAGCGATGGAGGCGTCGAGCTGGTCGAGCTGGGCGCCCGGCATGCCCGCTTCCTGCTGCGCGCGGGCGACGATGAGTTCCTGGAGCTGGACCAACAGATTGATGACCGGTTGCATGGTTTTCCTTCTGGCAATACGCGTGGTTAGTTCCGGCTTTCTACGCGCCGGAACCTTCCACGTAAAGGAAAAACGGTTCGCCGGAGGCCGGGCTTACGGCCAGGTGACCATCACGACGTTGCTGCGCTCCTTGACGTTGCGCATCGACGTGCGGGCCAGGCCGCTGACCATCAAGCCGATCCGTTCCCCGCTGCGCGGGCGCCAGCCGCTCAGCGGCGACACCTTGATGTGCCCGCCGCCGGACAGCACGGACATGGGCTTGGCGGTCTGCCCGTGGCGCAGCCACTCGAAGGTCGCCGCGTACCACTGGCCGTTCACGTTGACGATCACCCAGGGATTGGCGTTCACGCCGTCCACCGCCGGCCAGACCTTGGCCTTGTCGTACGGGAGGTTGATCGATCCTCCGCCCACGCTGGCGTGCAGCGAGGCGGTCTGCGGCCAGCTCGACACGTCCGTGTGCAGCCAATGGATCGGACCGTTGATTTCCGCGGGGAACCCGCCGCCCGAGCCGGTAACCGCAACGGGGGCGGCCGTGGGTTGCACGGCGGCCAATTCGGAATCGACGGTCTCCGTGCTGCCGGTGCTCCACTCGCAACCGCATGCCAGCAAGGCGACGATTGCTGCCCATAGCCCGAGCAGATGCCGGGCCGTCGTCTGTTGGTTTTTCGTTAACATTTGGGCATCATACCAGCCAAAAAACATATTTCAAACAATTTATCTTTCCTTTTGAGTAAGGTTCATCCATTTCCCGCGCTTTTCCGGCGCAATTCGCTCGAGCGCATAGCGCAACGTCGTGCGGGGCATTCGCGCGGCGTGGGCATCTAAAAATGCAACCAGGGCCTGCAAATCCCTCTTTCCGGCTTCGCGCAGCATCCAGCCGGTCGCTTTGTGCATCAGATCTTCTGGATCTTCCAGCAAGCGCTCGGCCAGCCAAAAGGTGTTTTCGAGCCGGCCCTGCCGGATGTGTTCCAACGTGGAAACCATCGCGATGCGGCGCTCCCACAACAGCGGCGAAGCCGCCAGGCGGCCCAGCACGCGCCGGCCGCCGCCCGGCGGCAGGTGGCGGCCCACGATGCCCGGCGCGCTGACGTCCACCAGATCCCAGTTGTTGATCCGCGCGGTTTGGAAAAGGTAGAAATCGAAAATCGCGGCGCGCGCCGCGGCATCCCCGCGCGCATAGGCCCGCACCAACGCCGCCACGGCGAAAAACCGCGCCTCGTGCACCGGCGAAGCCAGCAGGTCGCCGGCGACGGCCAGCGGCACCTCGGAAAATCCCGCCAGCGCCGCGCGCACCTGCGGAACCTTCAGCCCCCAGAATTCGTCGCCTGCCCCGTATTCGCCCGGGCCCGTCTTGAAAAACCGGCGCAGGATCGCGGCCTGCGCAGGATTCCGCAGCCGCCGCAGTTCCCGCAGGACGGCGACCGTCGTGGCTCGCCTCGGTGCGCGGCGCATGTCGCGCTCGACCCGGCCCGGGCTATGGCCAAGTGACCATCGAAACGTTGCTGCGTTCCTGCACGTTGCGCATCTTCGTCCGCGCGAGGCCGCTGACCATCAAACCGATCCGTTCGCCGCTGCGGGGGCGCCAACCGCTCAGCGGCGACACCTTGATGTGGTCGCCCTTGCTGCCGTCCAGCACGCCCACCGGCTTCGACGTCTGTCCGTAGCGGAACCACTCGAAGGTCGCCGCGTACCATTGGCCGTTCATGTTGACGAACACCCACGGATTGGCGTTCACGCCGTCCACCGCGGGCCAGACCCGCGCCTTGCTGTAGGGCATGTTGATCGTGCCGCCGCCCACGCTGGCACTCAAACTGGCCGTCACGGGCCAGCCCGACACGTCCGTGTGCAGGAACTTCACCGTTCCGGTGATTTCCGCAGGCCACAAGCTGTTGGTCGTCGTGCCGTCCGTCGGAGGATTCGTTGGAGTCGGATCCGTCGGGGCCGGATCGGTCGGAGTCGGATCGGTCGGACCGGGATCCGCGGGCGCGTTCGTCGATGCCAGCCCCTGCAACTGCGCCAAGGTCACCGTGCCTTCGTTGTCCACCGTGGAGGTTTCGCATCCGACCGCGAACAGCGCCGCCGCGAGTGCCGCCCCCCCTGCCCGCATCCATGTTTCGATTTTCATCGCATTGACCTCCGCTCCGGCCTCCGGGCCGAGTGTGTTGCCCGTACATACGTCATGGTTCGTACCAACACAAACACAATTTCAACAATTCTCTCGCGCGTCTCAAGGCGGCCAAACCGGCGTGAGCATTTCCGGATTGCGCAGATCGGCCTCGAAAATCCGGCTGAGTTCGCGCCAGACGGGGCCGGGCCGGCCGCCGCCCACGGGCCGGCCGGCGAACTCCGTCACCGCCGTCACGTTCGGGGTCGTGCCGAACACCAGCATTTCCGCGGCTTGTTCCAGCTCCGCGCGCGACACGTCGGCCTCTTCCACGCCCGCCAGGACGCCCGCGGGAACGAGTTGCTTCCGCGCCAGCTCCAGAACGCGCAACATGGTCGTGCCCAGCAGGATGTGTTCCGGCCTTGGCACCCGCAGCACGCGGCCGGCCGTCACGATGCCGAAATTTTCCGTCGGCAGTTCGGTCATGTGCCCGTTTTGGTCGAACCCGAGCATGAAGTCCAGCCCCGCGTCCACGGCCTGCTTCTTCATCAGGACGTTCGGCAGGTAGTTCACGCTCTTGACCTGCGCGAAGAATCCGGCCTTGTGCGGCACGCCGCTGACGCCGACTTTCGCGCCCTCCGGATGCAGCTCCATGAACGGCGGCGGCAGGCGGATCGCCAGCACCATCAGCAGCGGCCGCGGGCATTCGTAGGGATTCGCCGAATGTCCGCCCGGCCCGCGCGAGACGAACGTCCGCACCAGCGCGTCGCGCCGCCCGCCCGCCCGCAGCACCGCGCCCACGATCCGTTCGATTTCCGCGCGGCTCCACGGCAGGTCCAGCGCGATGGTCCGCGCCCCGCCCTCCAGCCGGTCCAGATGCGCCGCGAGGTTGTAGATGGCACCGTCCACGCACTTGAACGTCTCGAACAGCCCGTCGCCGCGGTGCACCATGTGGTCGTCCACCGGCACCACCATCAGGTTCGGGTCGGTCGTGATGCCGTCCCACCAGCTCGAATACATCGCGTAATAGCCGGCGTGGTACGCCGGCCGGTTCGCCCGGCAAAACGCCGCGAAATCCGCTGGTCCGAAATCCGTCTTCATGTTCCCGCCGCCTACTTCCGCTTGTGCGCCGGCGGCAGGCCCAGTTCTTCGCGGTATTTCGCCACGGTCCGCCGCGCCACCTTCAACCCCTGGCCGTTGAGCTTGTCCGCGATGGCCTGGTCGGAGAGCGGCTTGCGCACGTCCTCGTGGGCGATGGCCTTCGCCACGGCCTCCTTGACCGCTTCCGTGGAAATGCTCCCGCCGTCCGCCGTCTGCAGGCCGCCCGTGAAGAAGAACCGCAACTCGAAAACGCCCTGCGGCGTCCGCGCGTACTTGCCGGACACCGCCCGGCCCACCGTCGTTTCGTGCACGCCGATCTTTTCCGCCACCGCCCCCATCGTCATCGGCTTCAGCTTCGAGATGCCGTGCTCGAAGAACTCGCCCTGCGCCGCCGCGATTTCTTCCGCGATGCGCCGGATCGTCGTCCGCCGCTGGTGCAGGCTGTCCAGCACGAACTGGCCGGCGCGGATCTTTTCGGCGAGATATTTCTTCGCTTCGGCGGCCGTTTCGGGATCTTCCAGCATCGCCTCGTATTCCGCGCTGATGCGCAGCCGCGGCAGCGCGTCCCGGACCGGCTCGACGACGTAGGTGCCTTCGGCGCTCTTGCGGATGTCCACCTCCGGCGTCACGTACACCGCCGGCGGCGCCGAAAACTTCAGCCCCGGCTTGGGATCCAGCGCCGCGATCGTCTTGAGCGCGGCGGCGACCTCCGCCTCGTCCAGCTTCGCCGCCTGCGCCAGTTGCGCGGGGGGTTGGCTGCCCAGCTCTTCCAGATGCTGCGCGACCAGGCGCGCCGCCGGGGATTCCGCCCCGTGCCCCGCGCGCCGCAGCTGGATCAGCAGGCACTCCTTCAGGTCGCGCGCCGCCACGCCCGGCGGATCGAATTCCTGCACCACCGCCAGCGCCGCGCGCACCGCGGTTTCCGGCGTCCCCGATTCGCGCGCGATTTCCGCCACGTCCGCCGCCAGCCAGCCGTTGTCGTCCACGTTGCCGATGATATAGGCGCCCGCCTTTTTTTCCGCATCGTCCAGGCCGGATTCGTTGAGCTGCTCTTCCAGGTGCGCATGCAGCGACGGCGGCGCCGTGATCGAATCCAGGAAGAACTGCCGCTTTTCCTCCGCTTCCGGAGAAGGCGCCGGCGTGCCCGGCGCGTCGTCCAGCGGCCGCGGCTCCAGCATGTGCTCCAAGGCGTCGATCTCCCGGCCGAAATCGTCCGGCTCGAAGTCGTTTTCCTGGTCCACCTCGTCGGAGGCCGTTGCGGCCAGCGGCTCGGAGGCGGGCAGCGCCCCTTCGCCGTCGCTCGGCTTTTCCTCCAGCACGGGGTTGCTTTCCAGCTCCGCCCGGACCAGTTCGCGCAGTTCCGGCCACGGCACCTGCAGGAAGCGCAGCGCCTGCAGCATGCGCGGCGCCAGCTTCATCTCCTGCCGCATCTGCGGCGTCTGGAACATTCCTTGCTTCATCTTTTCCGCAACCTTACCGGATTTCTCCGGCCCTGCAAAACGCAATCGGGCCGGCGGACAGGCGCTAGTCCGCCGCCTCGGTTTCCGGCGCCCCGCTCCGTTCGCATTTCCGCCCCGACGCCAGCACCGCGTCCACGCGCCCCAGCAGCGTCGCCGCGTCCACCCGCTCCTCCAGCGTCCGCGCCAACGCCCCGAATTCCCGGAAGCCCCGCAGATACCGCACCAGATGCGGCCGCAGCACCAGGCAGGCCGTCAATTCCGCCCCCAGTTTCAGCTCGCGCTTGCCCCGCCGCGCCATCAGGTCCATTTCCCGCCGCAAGTGCTCGCGGATCGTTGCGCGCACCTCGTCCACCGACGGCCGGCGCGGCGCGCGCCCCGCCGCCAGGTCGCGCAGATCGCGGAACCACCACGGATCGCCCAGCGCCGCGCGCCCGACCATGGCGCCGTCCACGCCCGTTTCCGCCACCATCCGGAAAACGTCTTCCGGCGCCTTCACGCCGCCGTTGCCGATCACCGGCACCTTGCGCGCGCGCTTGACCTCCGCGATCAACGTCCAGTCCGCCGGCCCCGAATGCCGGACGCTCGCCACCCGCCCGTGCAGGAAAATCGCCTGCGCCCCCGCTTCCTCCACCCCCGCCGTCGTCTCCAGCACGTTGATCGTGTCCGCGCACCAGCCGATCCGCGTCTTCACCGTCACCGGCAGCGCGCCCGCCACCGCCGCCTTCACCTGCCGCACGATCTCCGCCATCTTCGCCGGGTCCCGCATCAGCCCCGCCCCGTCGCCGCGGTTGCGGATCTTCGGCATCGGGCAGCCGGCGTTGACGTCGAGGAAATCGAACTTCTTCAGCGCCGCGATCTTCGCCGCGGCGGCCGCCATGGCCTCCGGGTCGGACCCGTAGATCTGCGCGCCGAGGGGATGCTCCTCGCCCCAGGTGTCCAGGTAATGTCCCGTGCGCTCGTGGTCCCGCACCAATCCCTGCGCGCTGACCATCTCCGTCACGACCGCGCCGCAGCCCTGCTCGAGGCACAGCGACCGGAACGCGCCGTCCGTGTAGCCCGCCATCGGCGCGAGAAACACCGGCCACTCCACGCGGAGCGGACCGATCTGGACGGGTTGGAGCCGGAAGGCGGACATGCGCGGCATCCTACGGCACTTTTCCGCGCCGTGGAAAACCTTTTTCCACGATGCGGAAAACCGCCTCCGGCCGGGCGCTCCGCCTACTTCACCCGGATCTGGTACAGCCAGGGGCCGGGGCCGGCGGCCGCGGAATCCGTCACGACGTTCAGCGGCGCCGTGCCGGCCACGTTGGTGGCCACCGCGTGCGTGAAGCCCGCCACGAGATTGCTCGACCGCCACACTCCGTAGGTTTTGCCGGACACGCTCTTCCATTGGACGACGCTGGCGCCGCCGGTCCGCGAATGGAGGAACGACGTGAAGCCGAGAAACGAGTCGCCGTCCAGCGGGTCGGTGCCCGCGATCGGCTCGGCGCCGTCGGGCATCCCGTCGCCGTCGGTGTCGGCCGCGCGCGCGTCGGTCTCGCCGTAGCCCCACGCCCCGTCGCGGTTCGCGTCCTCCTGCCCGTCCGGAACGCCGTCGCCGTCCGTGTCCGCCCGCAGCGGCGACGTCTCGCCCGGATCCAGGATTCCGTTGCGGTTGGCGTCTTCCTGCGCGTCGCTCAGGCCGTCGCCGTCCGTGTCGGACAGGTCCGCGCGGGTGCCCATCTCCGCTTCCGTGGAGTCGTAGATGCCGTCGCCGTCCGTGTCCGCCTGCGCGTAGGCGTTGTAGAGCATCATCAGGAAATCCACCTTCGCCACCGGCTGGTCCGGGTCGTTGGAACGCAGCTCCAGCGTGGACCGGAACGCCCCGCGGTTGGTGGCGCCGCACCAGACCACGAGATGCGCCGACGAGGTCGGCGCGATCGGCACGTTCGTGGCGGCGTTCGTGCTGATGAAGCAGTTCGCCGCGTTCGGCCCCGTCAGGACGGCGTTGGTGATCCACAGCGTGTCCAGCCCCGTGTTGTGGCAGGTGATCCGGACGTTGTTCCAGTAGGTCTGGCCCGGCACCGGATTTTCCGCCGGCCCCAGCACGTATTCGAGCTGCGCGAACCGCGGCGCCGGCGACAGCTGCGGCTTGCGCGTGCCGATCCGCCACGTCCGCGCGTTGTCCGCCGCCGCCGAATCGGCCGGTGCGATCTGGTCGAGCGCGGCCGCGATCTCGTATTTCCCCTGCGCGGCCGGCACGAAATCCGCCGCGAGCGAAATCCACCCCGCCTCGGCGAACGCGTTCGTCTGGCGGCGGAGCAGGACGACGGCGCCGCCCGGATCCCGCGCCTGCAGCGTGCCGCGCACCGAGCCGGGCACCGCCGGCACGCGGTAGCGCACCACCAGCCGGTTCGTCGAGCCCACCGCCAGCAGGTCCGCCGGCGACGGACTCACCGGATCGCTCCGCCGCGACAGCACCTGCAGGGCGTTGGATTCGATTCCCAGGTTGATGGAACCGACCGTCGGACTGACCGTCACTTGCACGGACGCGGTCGCCGCCAATCCGGCCGCGTCCCGCGCCACGTAGCGCAGGACGTGCACGCCTTGCGACAGGACGCCTTGGACGAAATCGTTGGTCGCCAGCACGCCCTGCACCGAGGAACTCCAGACGCCCGGCCCCGCCAGGTTTCCGTCGTAGTCCGCGGCCTCCGCCGACAGCCGCCAGACCGCGCCCGTGACGGAAACGTCCCCCTCGCGCGGCTCCAGGATCTCCGGCCGCGGCGCGCGGTTGGGCACCGCCAGCCCGGAGACCGTGCTGGCGCAGTTGGTGAAGCCGTCCGACGTCACCACCCGGATGGCCAGATTGCTGCACCGGGGCAGGAATTCGGTTTGCGCCACCAGTTGCGTGCCCTTCTGCGGCAGGGTGGGATTCAGCCACGCCGTTCCGCCGTTCGTGCTGAACAGGACCAGGTGCGCCAGGTTC
>DAOTNL010000007.1:0-30655 GCA_035450765.1 Kiritimatiellia bacterium
CCTCTACCGCAACCGCAAGAAGGGCCGCCTGTGGGACCGCACCCGCATCGTCGGCGTCGCCCGCCGCGACTGGACCACGGACTATTTCCGCGAGCACGTGCTCGACGGCGTGAAGAAATTCGGCGGCACCTTCGACGAAAAGGTCTGGCACGATTTCGCCGGCCGCCTGCACTACGTCCGCGGCGACCTCGAAGTGCCCGCCGATTTCCCGAAAGTCGACGCGCGCCTGCGCGAGATCGAAGGCAAGCCCGCCAACCGCCTCTATTATCTCGCCACCGCCCCCGAACACTACGGCCCGGCCTGCGACGCCCTCGCCGCCGCCGGCATGGCCGCCGAGACCGAAGGCTGGCGCCGCGTCGTCATCGAAAAACCCTTCGGCCACGACCTGCCCTCCGCCGAAGCCCTCAACCACCGCGTGCACGCGTCCTTCCGCGAGCACCAGGTCTACCGCATCGACCACTACCTCGGGAAGGAAACCGCCCAGAACATCATGTTCCTGCGGTTCGCCAACACGCTGTTCGAGCCCGTCTGGAACCGGCGCTACATTTCCAACGTCCAGATCACCGTGGCCGAGAACGTCGACGTCGGCTCCCGCGGCGGCTACTACGACCAGGCCGGCGTCCTGCGCGACATGTTCCAGAACCACCTCCTGCAACTGCTCTCGCTCGTGGCCATGGAGCCGCCCGCTTCGCTCGACGCCAACGCCGTCCGCAACGAAAAGGCCAAGGTCCTCGGCAACATCCGCGCCATCCGCCTCGAAGACACCGTCCGCGGCCAGTACGACGGCTACCGCGCCGCCGAACGCGTCGCGCCCGATTCGCAGACCCCCACCTTCGCCGCGCTCAAGCTGTGCATCGACAACTGGCGCTGGAAGGGCGTGCCGTTCTACCTGCGCTCCGGCAAGGCCATGCCCAGCCGCACCAGCTCGATCATCGTCGAGTTCCAGGCGCCGCCCGACGTCATGTTCGGCCTCGGCCGCAACCAGTCCTTCACCCCCAACATGCTCTCCATCTGCATCCAGCCCGAGGAAGGCATCCACCTGCGCTTCGAAACCAAGGTGCCCGACACCGTCGCCGAATCGCGCTCCGCCCGCATGGACTTCAGCTACCGCGAGGCCTTCCCCGACATCGTCCTCCCCGACGCCTACGAACGGCTGCTGCTCGACGCGCTCAAGGGCGACGCTTCGCTCTTCGCCCGCAGCGACGGCATCGAAATCGCCTGGGCCCTGCTCGATCCCGTCCTCGCCGGCTGGGAAAAGACCCCGAACGTTTCCCCGCTCCATCCCTATGCCCCCAAGACCTGGGGGCCCGCCGCCGCCGACGAACTCCTCGCCCGCGCCGGCCACGTCTGGCGCTACGGCTGCGGCGAAGAAGGCTGCACTCTTTGAAAGGAATCCCCGAAATGAAATCGCAAGCGGACATCGGCGTCGTCGGCCTCGCCGTCATGGGCGAAAACCTCATCCTCAACATGGAAAGCCGCGGCTTCACCGTCGCGTGCTACAACCGCACCGTCGAAAAAGTCGATGCCTTCGTCAACGGCCGCGGAAAGGGCAAGGACCTGATCGGCTGCCGGTCCATCCCGGAATTCGTCGCCGCCCTCGCCCGCCCGCGCAAGATCATGATGATGGTCCGCGCCGGCCGCCCCGTGGACGACTTGATCGGCGAACTCTGCCCGCTGCTCGAACCCGGCGACGTTTTGATCGACGGCGGCAACAGCCATTATCCCGACACCGTCCGCCGCCGCGACATGGCCGCCAAGCGCGGCCTGCTCTACGTCGGCGCCGGCGTCTCCGGCGGCGAGGAAGGCGCGCTCAAGGGACCCTCCATCATGCCCGGCGGCGACGCCGAAGCCTGGCCGCACCTCAAGCCCATCTTCCAGGCCATCGCCGCCAAGGTCGACGGCGTCCCCTGCTGCGAATGGCTCGGCCCCGACGGCGCCGGCCACTTCGTCAAGATGGTCCACAACGGCATCGAATACGGCGACATGCAGCTCATCGCCGAAGCCTACCACCTGATGGCCCAAGGCCTCGGGATGGCCCCCGCCGAGATGGCCGAAGTTTTCAAGAAGTGGAACCAGGGCGCGCTCGATTCCTATCTCGTCGAAATCACCGCCGACGTCCTCGCCAAGACCGACGACGTCACCGGAAAACCCATGGTCGACGTCATCCTCGACGCCGCCGGCCAGAAGGGCACCGGCAAATGGACTTCGCAGGCCGGACTCGATCTCGGCGTCGGCATCCCGCAGATCGCCGAAGCCGTCTTCGCGCGCTGCCTCTCCGCCATCAAGGACGAACGCGTCGCCGCCGCCAAGGTGCTCGCCGGCCCCGCCGGAAAATTCGCGGGCGACAAAGCCAAATTCCTCGCCGATCTCGAACAGGCCGTCTACGCCGCGAAGATCTGCTCCTACGCCCAGGGCTACCAGCTCCTGCGCGCGGCGTCGGCCGAATACAAGTGGAACCTCAACTTCGGGAACGTCGCCCTGCTCTGGCGCGGCGGGTGCATCATCCGCGCCCGCTTCCTCGGCAAGATCAAGGAAGCCTTCGACGCCGATCCCGCGCTGGCGAACCTGCTGCTCGCGCCGTACTTCCAAAAAGTCGTCGCCGACGCGCAGGCCGCGTGGCGGCTCACGGTCGCGACCGCCGTCGAAATTGGCATCCCGCTCCCCGCCATCTCCACCGCGCTCGGCTACTACGACGCCTACCGCTGCGCCCGCCTGCCCGCGAATCTGCTGCAGGCCCAGCGCGACTACTTCGGCGCCCACACCTTCGAGCGCACGGACAAGCCCCGCGGCGAGTTCTTCCACGTCAACTGGACCGGCCAAGGCGGCTCGACGGCCTCCACGACGTATGTCGTCTGATCCCCGCCGCGCAGCGCCGCAAAACGCGCAATTCAATCTCCCAGACGCACCAATACGTCCAGCACCGCGCGTTTCACGATGAAGTGGATGCCCGGCGCCTTGCTGCGGCGCGATCCGGCCACGTTCAGCACCGCGCCGTCCGGCAGGCGCCGCCGAATCCAGCGCACCACTCGCGCGACGATTTCATCGTGCGGCCGCGTCGCGTCGATCGCCAGCCACGGTTTGCCGTGCTTCTTCGCGAAATCGATCGTCAGCAGCGATCCTCCATCCGGTTTGCCGTAGGTGAAGATGACCGTGCCATCCGCATCGACGACGTTCTTCTCCGTTCGCGGCGGATAATGCCGGCTCCAATGCTGCCGCATGCGGTAGCGCGCGGGCACTTTCCCCTTTTCCGTGCGCCGTCCTTTTGGAATCCAGCCGCCGTACGGAAACCCCGCCTGCACGCAGGCGCTCAGCGCCCCTTGGTCCGCCCCCGTCTGCCCGCCCGATACGATCTTGCGCAGGTTCATGGTTCTCATCCTGCCCCATTCGCGCCATTCGATCAATTCGCAGTTGGCGGTTCAGGTCCCCGGCTTTTTCCGCGCCCCCGTCGCGTCGCGGTGCGGCCGGCCGAAATCCGCCACCCGGTCCAGTTCCGCCTTGTCCAGCACCGGGCCTTCGCGGCAGATGCAGATGCCGCTGCCGTCCACGCAGCAGCTTCCGCAAACGCCGATCCCGCACTTCATGTGCCGCTCCAGCGAAAGTTGGCAGTCGATTCCCCGTTCGTCCGCCAATTTCTTGAGCGCGACCAGCATCGGCTCCGGCCCGCAGCCGTAGATCACGTCGAAGGATTCTTCCGCGCACAGCCGCGCGGCCAAGCCGGTCGCGAGGCATTGCCGTCCCAGCGTGCCATCGTCCGTCGCGAATTCCGCTCCGCACTTCGAAAAATCGCCCACGAACATCATTTCGGCCGCCGTGCGCGCGCCCAGCGCCACCCGGAAAGCCGCCCGGTCGCGCTCGAGGCGATGCACCAGATAGCGCAACGGCGCGATGCCCATCCCCCCGCCTACCACCAACCCGCGCCCGCGCGGACGGAACCCCCGCCCGAACGGCCCGCGCACCCCCAACCGGTCGCCCGGCCGGCACTCCATCAGCGCCCGCGAAAACGGGCCGACGGCTTTGGCGGTGATTTCGATTTTGCCGTCCCGCACATCGGAAACCGAAAACGGCTTTTCGTCCAGTCCCGGAATCCACAGCATGACGAACTGCCCTGGCTCGGCCTCGAAGGTCTGCTCGAACAGAAAGCTTTTGAGTTCCGCGGAATGGGTCGCAACCTGCTTGATCGGCAGCGAACGCATCCCATGGCTCGGCAAAACCGAATTCATGCCCGCCCCTCCCGGTGCGCCAGCCCCTTCACCTGCGCCAGCGATTCGAAACCGCGCTCTTTCAGGAACGCGGCCAAGCCGCGGTTGATCTCGCCGAACAGTTCTACGCCGCCCGCGTAGACGCCGCTGCCGACGCCCACCGCATCGGCGCCGGCCATGATCAACTGCAAGGCATCTTCCGCGCACGACACGCCGCCGGTGCCGATGATCGGCAGATCGACCGCTTTCCGGATCTCGTAGACCGCCCGCACCGCGATGGGCAGGATCGCCGGCCCCGACACGCCCCCGACCTTGTTCGCCAGCGTCGGCCGCCCCGTGCCCACGTCGATCCACATCCCGGGCCCAACGGTATTGATGGCCGTGATTGCATCAGCCCCGTTTTGTTGGCAAACCACCGCCATCCGCGCCAGCGAAGCGCACTGTACCGAAAGCTTGATGGACACCGGCACGGCGCCGGCGTTCTCCTTCACCGCGCGCGTCACCCGTCCGCACGCCTCCGGATCGGCCGCGAACGGCACGCCGAATTCGGATTCCACGTTCGGACACGACACGTTCACTTCGATCAGATCGGGTTTCGCTTCCACGACGCGCCGGGCCAACTGGCCGAATTCGTCCGCGCTCCCCGCGAAAATGGAAACGAACAACGGCTTCGCGCACGTGCGCCGATATTCGGCGAGTTCTTCCAGCTCGGCTTCGACGCCGGGGTTCGACAGTCCCACGGCATTGATCAGGCCACCCGGCCACGGCAACACGCACGGCGCCGGATGGCCCGCCCGCGCCGCGAGGCTGCACGACTTGGTCGTGACCGCCCCCGCGCCGGCCTGCGCCACGCGCCGCAGCGAGGACGCCGTCGTGCCCAGCACCCCCGACGCCAGCACCAGCGGCGACTCGAGCGCGATGCCCGCGATCTGGACAACCAGCGGATTCATGCCTTGAGGTGCCCCGCCAGCTCGTCGAGCGAGCAGACGCGCTCGCAGTGCGCGCACTTGAAGTGCCGCGAGCCGGATTCGATCCGCCGGAACCGCGTCGCCACGTGAGGCTCCGCATTCGTGATGCAGTTGGGATTGATGCAGCGCGCCAGGTTGTCGAACAGCTCCGGCACCTGCACCACCACCTTCTCCACCACCTCGAACCGGTCGATGCGCTTGATGGTCACCCCCGCGCACACCAGCGCCAGCATCTGCAGCAGCCGCGGCGGCAGCGGCCCAGCCTGCAACTTGATCATGTCCTTGCGCCCCATGCGCGTGCTCTTGTAGTTCAGGCCCAGCGTGACCACGGCATCCTCCAGCTCCGGCCAGCGCCCGATCAGCGCCATGACCCGGATGCCGAGGCCCGCGGGGATGTGGTCGATCACGATGCCGCGTTCGATCTTGGGAATCAGCAGGATGTTCTGGGGGGTCACGTCGCGCTCCTTTCAACCGCAAATGAACGCAAATGGACGCAAATGGAATCCAATCCGGCAGCCCGGCGGTCTCGGCGAGACCGTCCTACCTTTCCGATCCTCTTTTCGTGCCATTCGCGCATTTCGTAGTTGGACTCAGATGTTGCTTCTCTTTTCCAGCAGGTCGAGGATCAGGGCCTGGCGCATGATCACGCCGTTGCGGGCCTGTTCGAAGTAGCCGGCGTGCGGCGTGGAGTCCACGTCGGGAGCGATTTCGTTTACGCGCGGCAACGGGTGCAGCACCTTCAGGTGCGCCGGCGCGCCTTCGAGCATCTCGGCGTCCAGCCGGTAGCAATCCTTCACCTTTTCGTATTCCACCAGATCCGGAAAACGCTCTTTCTGGATGCGCGTCATGTACACCACGTCGCTGTCGCGGAGCGCCTCGGCCAGGCTTTCGCTTTCCCGGAACGTCGCCGTCGTGCCGGCCGCCGCTTTCATCAAGTAGCCCGGCAGGCGCAGGCTTTCGGGCGACACCAGCGTCAGCGCCACGCCGTCGAACGCCAGCAGCGCCCGGCACAGGGAGTGGATCGTGCGCGAATACTTCAGATCGCCCACCAGCGCGATCTTCAGCCCGTCCACCCGCCCAAAGAATTTCCGCAGCGTGTAGAGGTCCAGCAGGGTCTGCGTCGGATGCTGGTTCGCGCCGTCGCCGGCGTTGAGGATCGGAATGCCCGCGATCTCGGCCGCCAGCCGCGCGGTGCCCTCCTTCGGATGCCGCACCGCGATGACGTCGGCGTACTGCTCCACCGTGCGGATCGTGTCGGAAAACGACTCGCCCTTGGCCGTCGAGGAATTCGCCGCCTCGGAAAAGCCGATCACGCGCCCGCCCAGCCGGCACATCGCCGACTCGAAGCTCAGCCGCGTGCGCGTGCTAGGCTCGAAGAACAGCGTCGCCAGGATCTTCCCCGGCAGCAGGCCCGCCTTCTCGGCGTTGGGCAGCGCTTCCACCCGCGCCGCCAGATCGAGATAGTCCAGAATCTGCTCCAGCCCCAGATCGTCGATCGAGATCAGGTCTTTTTTCACGTCAGCCCCCCATGCCCAGTTGGCTTTCGACCCGCGCGAGTTCCTGCGCCGGATCTTCGGCGGCCAGGAGCGACCGCCCCATGATCAGGTAGTGCCGCGCCAGCATCGGGAACTGCGCCGGATCGCCCTTCTGCGCGCCGAAGCCCGGCGAGTAGAATTCCTGCTGCGCCGTGAAGGGCACGCCCACGGCCAGCTTCGCGACCAGCTCCGGCTTGGTCAGCGGCACCACGAAGGCCGACACGCCCAGCACCGCCGCCTGCCGGCAGATCGCCGTCGCGGCCGAATCGGCGATGAAGCCGCCTTCGGACACCAGATACGCCGGATGCGTCATCGCCGCGCCGACGATCGGCTTGATCTTCCGCTCCTGCAGCGCGTGCGTCCACGCGGCGAGCACGTGCGGCCCCGTGTGCGGGAACAGGATGGCTTCGTCGATCCCCGCCCGCTGCAGCACGTCCGCGAACAGCGCGCCCGTGTCCGGGATGTCGGTCGCCGCCTTTTGGTGGTCGTAGATCAGCGGTTTGTCGGTCCATTCGCGGATGCGCCGCACGGTCTCGGGCAACCCGTGGGCCAGTCCGAGCGCGAAACCCAGCTTGTAGCCGTAGACGGACGCGCGCCCCGCCGTGCGGCAGACCAGCCGCAGCGCCGCTTCGAGATCCGCCACGTCCAGCGCGGGGATGATCCGGTATTCCTTCATGTTCCTTCTCCTTCGTAGAAGCGCCGCAGCGCCTGGTGGTGGACGTCGTCGCCGGTTTCGGCCAGATACTCGCACAAATCGGACAAATCGATCGCGGCCGCGACGGGCGGCAGGCCCGCCGGCAGCGGCGTCGCGCGCCGGCGCCGGTCCACGGCCACCACGATGCCCACGGGGCGCGTCCGGAACGCGGCCTCGATCGCGGCGATGGCTTCGACCTTCGTGCCGCCGTCGCTGAGCACGTCGTCGACCATCACCACCGCCTCCCCCGGTTCCGGCAGATGCCCGATGAACCGCCCGCGCTCGCCGTGCGCCTTGGCTTCCTTGCGGTCGTAGAAGAACCGCAGGTCCTGCCCGTGCCGATACCACCCCGCCGCCGCCGCGGCCACCGCCAGCGCGATGCCCTTGTACGCCGGTCCGAACAGCAACGACGCCTGCGGAAACGCCCGGAGCGAAGCCTCCGCCAGCGTCCGCCCCACGACGTCCAATTTCGCGCCGCTGTCGGCCTGGCCCAGATCGACGAAGAACGGCGAGCGGTCGCCCGACTTGAGCTGGAAATCGCCGAACTTCAGGCAGCCGCTGGCCACCAGGAATTCGATGAACTGTTTCTTTTCCGGTTTCACGCGAACACCTCCTTGCCCCGCACGCCGGGGCGCGCGCGGCCATCGCTCCAGGCCGTTTGCCCGTTGATCCTCATCGCCCGCACGCGCGCGGCGAAATCGAACTCCGCGTAGGGCCGGAACTTCGCGCGCGTCGCGACCTTTTCCCGCGCGCCCTTCGCCGCCCGCCCGAGCGCGACGAACGCCAGATCCGCCCAGGCGCCCGCGCGGATGCCGCCCCGCCCCTCGATCCCGTAGCACCGCGCGGCGTTCCGGCCGGACAGCTCCAGATAGCGCTTCCAGGAAATCTCGCCGCGCTTCGCGAGCGTCAGCAGGATCGGCCCCAGCCATTCGATGGCCGCGATGCCCGACGGCGGGTTCTTTCCAGCCTTCTCCGCCGACGCGTGCGGCGCGTGGTCGGTCGAAACGAAATCGATGCCGCCGTTTTTCACCGCCTCGAAAATCGCGGCCCGATCCTCTTCGCTCCGCAGCGGCGGATTCACCTGCAGCGCGGCGCCGCGGCGGAGATAATCTTCCTCGGTCAGCAGGAAATAGTGCGGACACGTCTCGGCCCACACGTCGTAGCCCGCGCGCTTCATTTTCCGCACCCACGCGAGCTCTTCGACCGTGCCGCAATGGGCGACGACCAGCCGCGGCCGCGCTTTCGCCGGCGTTTTGCGCAGCGCGATCTCGAGGCTGGCCAGCGCCGCCAAGACCGCCGCCCGCGGCCGGCGCAGGTGGTGCACGTTTTTTCCACACTGTGGAAAACTTTTTTCCACGTTGTGGAAAAATCGCCGCTCGTCCTCGGCGTGGACCACGACGAGATCCTGCGCGCGGAAAATCCGCGCCAGCGCGTCGGCGTCGCCGATCGCTGGCAGGCTCGACGACTGCGCCATGTAGATTTTCGCGCCGGCGGCGGTTTCGGGCGCGGATTCGCCGCCGTCCGCCGCCTGCCAGAAAAGACCGTAGTTGACCCGCGATTTGCGCGCGAAGAGCGCGCGCTTTTGTTCGAACAGCTCGCGGGTCGCGATCGGCGGCCGGTTGTTGGGCATGTCGAGCACCGTCGCCACCCCGCCCTTCAGCGCCGCGGCCGTGCCGTTGGCGATGCCTTCCTTGTAGGCCTGGCCCGGTTCGCGCAGATGCACGTGCGCGTCGATCAGCCCCGGCACGACGATTTCGTCGCCGCACGGCGCGTCGGCGGCGAAAGCGCTTTCCAGCTTTGCGATGCGGCCGTTGACGATCCGGATCGTCCCGCGGTGGAACCACCCGTCGTCGCCCAGCCAGCAGGCGTCGTCGATCTGGAACTTCATTCCCATTCGATGGTCCCCGGGGGCTTGGTGGTGACGTCGTAGAAGAGCGCGCCGGCGCCGGGCACGGCGCGCGTTTCGCGCGCCAGATCCGCCAGCAGGCCGAAATCGATCGGATAGACGTCGGCCGTCATGGCGTCCCGCGAGCAGACCGGCCGAAGCACGAAGGCCTGGTCGCCGGCCGAGTCGAACAGCGGCAACGCGATGACCGGCGCCTGCCAGATTTCCGAAATGCCCGCGAGGCGCCGTTGCAGGCGCGCGTCCACCTGCCGCAAGCGGTCGAGGCCGGCGCGTTCGATGAAGGTCTCGCGCAGGGTGAATTCCACGCCCGTCAGATTTTCGAGCGAAATCACGACGCGGTTGATGTCGGCCAGCTCGTTGACGAGCCGGTTGGCGAGCGCGTTCAGCTGCGGCCACGCCGGCCAGCGGCCGTCCGGGCTCCAGATGACGGCGGGATGGCGGTAGGACCGTTCGTCGCCCTGCACGCCGACGCTCTTCACCGGCAGGATGCGGCCGCGCAAGGATTCAAGACCCCCACGGCCTTGCGCCGTGGGTGAATCAGGTTGGAAAGAAGTGAATACCGCCGGCGGCAACTCCCAACCTGATTCACCCATCCCGCAAGGGGATGGGGGTCTGGATCCATCGTGGCACAACAGCCGGATGCCGAGGCCGGGGCCGGGGAACGGATGGCGGTCGAGCAGCGGCTGCGGCAGGCCCAGCTCGCGGCCCAGCAGGCGCACTTCGTCCTTGTAGAGGTCGCGCAGGGGTTCGACGACGAGGCCCCGGTCGATCATGGCCTGGATTTCCGGCACGCGGTTGTGGTGGGTCTTGATCTTCGCCGCGTTCTTCGTGCCGCCGCTTTCGATGGTGTCCGGATAGATCGTGCCCTGCACCAGCTTCCAGTTTTCGCCCAGGGCGAGCTCGTGCAGCTTCTCGCGCAGGACCTCGACGAACAGGCGGCCGATGACCGCGCGCTTTTGCTCGGGCTCGGCGACGCCGGCCAGCTCGCGCAGGAACCGCGCCTCGGCGCGCGCGATCTCGATGTTCTGGAAGCCATCGGCAGCCAGGAATTTCAGGATGTCGTCGGATTCGCCGAGGCGCATCAGGCCCGTGTCCACGTGCAGCGAGCGCACGCGTTCGGGACCGACGGCCTCGATGCAGACCTGCAGCGCCACCAGCGAATCGACGCCGCCGGATACCAGCAGGAAGAGCGTGGCGTCGCCGGCGGCGGCCCGGGTCTGTTCGACCACCCGCCGCCGCATGCCGTCCGGCGCCCACGGCGTGCGGATGCGGCACGTCGTCAGGAAATTCTTCAGGATCGCGTTGCCGTGCGGCGTGTGCACGACTTCGGGATGGAACTGCACGCCGAAGATGGGACGCAGCTCCGCTTCGAAGGCCGCGACAGCGCAGTTTTCCGCCGCGGCCGTCGCGCGGAAGCGCGGGGGCAGTTCCGCGACGTGGTCGCCGTGGCTCATCCAGACCGTCTGGTCCTTCGGCAGCCCCAGGAACAACTCCGCGGACGGATCGCAAAGGATCGGCGTGGGCCCGTATTGTCGTTCGGTCCCGTGCGCCAAGCGGCCGCCGTGCAGCTTCGCCAGCAACTGGTGCCCGAAGCAGATGCCGAGAATCGGATTGCCGTAGCCCGCCAGCCGCGCGCGCATCATCTGCACGTGCTCGTCGGTCACCGACTGCGGCCCGCCGGAGAGAATCAGGCCCGCCGGCGCGTCCGCCCCCGCCCGGAAGTCCTCGGGGGCCAGCACGACGCAATAGACGCCGAGCGCGCGCACGCGGTTCGCGATCAGGTGCGCGTACTGGCCGCCGAAATCAAGGACGGCGACATGATCCAGGTTCGGGCGGGCCCCGCCGCCTTGCGCGGCGGGGGAGCCAACTTTGGCCTCCAACGACGCAAGGTCGTTGGGGGGCCGACCGCTTTTTAGTTTCGGGTCGAGCATTCCTTCTCCTGTTCGATCTGTTTCAGCAGTTCTTCCGAAGCGCCGGTCGGGTAGTCGCCCGAGAAGCACGCATAGCAGCACGGCAAATCCCGGTAGAGCGCGCGGAGGTCGTCGAGCGACTGGTAGATGACCGCGTCGGCTTCGAGGTAGTGCGCGATCTGCTTGGGATCGTAGTGCGCGGCGATGATCTCGCGCTTGACCGACATGTCGATGCCGTAGATGCACGGGCAGACGATCGGCGGCGCCGCGGAGACGAAATAGATTTCGGCGGCGCCGCTTTCGCGCAGCAGCTTCACGATGTGCTTCGAGGTCGTGCCGCGCACGATGGAGTCGTCCACCACCGCCACCTTCTTGCCGCGCACCACGTCTTTGAGCGGATTGAGCTTCTGCCGCACGATCTGCTCGCGCCGCGCCTGGGTCGGCACGATGAAGCTGCGGCCCACGTGGTTGTTCTTCGCCAGTCCGCGCCGGTACGGCACGCCCAGCGCCTCCGCCATGCCCGACGCGAAGAAATAGGCCGACGACGGCACGTCGATCACCAGATCCGGCTGCAGCCCCGCCTTTTTCACCTGCTCCGCCAGCTGCCGGCCGATGCGCACGCGCTCGGTCGCCACCAGCCGGCCTTGGATCACCGAATCTTCGCGCGCGAAGTAGATGTACTCGAATATGCAGAACGCCTGCTTTTCCGCCCGGCAGACGAGGCTGTGGACCTGGCCTTCGTTGTCGATCAGCACGGCCTCGCCGGGCTGCAGGTCGCGCACGGTCTCGAAGCCGAGATAGTCGAAGCAGTCGGTTTCCGACGCGAACGCGTAGACCATGCCGCGGTCGGTGTACTTGCGCCCCAACACCAGCGGCCGGATGCCGTGCGGATCCGTGAAGGCCAGCAGACCGTGGCCGGCGATGATCGTCAGCGCCGAATACGCGCCCTGCACCTGCTCCTGCACCGTCCGCACCGAATCGAAGATGTCGGCGGGAGTCAGGTTCTGCAGGTTCTTGGTCTCCAGCGCCGCCGCCAGCGCGTACAGGATCAGCGCCACGTCGTTGGAGGTGTCCAGCAGGCGGTGGCGGTCCTCGCACAGCGTCTGCTTGAGTTGCTTGAAATTGACGACGTTGCCGTTGTGGACCATCGCCAGGCCGAAAGGATACATCACCACCGTCGGCTGGGCGTCCAGCACGTCGGTCGAGCCCTGCGTGGCGTAGCGCACGTGACCCAGGCCGATTTTGCCCGGAAAGCGCGCCAGATCGACTTTCTTGAAGGCCTGCCCCACCAATCCGTCCGCCTTGTGCAGGTGGAAGCGGTGGTTGAAGGTGACGATGCCGGCGGCGTCCTGGCCGCGGTGCTGGATGCTGGTCATGCCTTCCAGCAGCGTTCCGGCGATGTCGCCGTGTCCGATGATTCCTAGGATGCCGCACATAGATTTGGTTTGTGGTTGGTGGTGGGTAGCTGATGGTTGAAGATCGCCAAGAATTCTTTCAGCGCTTCAGGATATAATGCGTGTTCGACGGCGAGGCCGCGGCGTTCGACTTCCGCGAGCGTCTCCGCGCCGCGCAGATCCACTTCCCGCTGCGCGAGCACCTGGCCCGTGTCGAGGCCTTCGTCCACCAGATGCACCGTGATTTTCGTGGCGGGCAGGCGCTGGTCGAATGCCCATTCGTAGCCGTGCAGCCCCTGGTGCCGCGCCGTGTCGGCGGGATGGACGTTCAGGATGCGCCCGCGGTAGCGCGCCACCACGCGCGGCGAAAGCAGGCGCAGGTAGCCGGCCAGCGCGACGACGTCGGTGCGGCAATTCTCCAGCACGGCCAGCAGCGCGGCGTCGTAGGCCTCTTTGCTGAGCTGGCGCGCGTGCAGCGCGAAGGTCGCCAGCCCCAGTTCCCGCGCCCGATCCAGCCCCGGCGCGGCGGGCCGGCTGGAAACCACGGCGGCGATCTCGCACCGCCCGGCCAGCACGCCGTTTTGCGCGGCCTGCGCCAGTGCGACCATGTTGCTGCCGCGCCCGGAAATCAGGATGGCCACGCGCGGCATCATGCCGGCGCCCTCCCGCCGATGTCGGTGCGGTATTGCATCCCGTCGAACCGGATCTTCGCGCACGCGGCGTATGCCTTGCGCCGCGCCGCGGCCAGGTCGGCGCCGTGCGCCACCACGTTCAGCACGCGCCCGCCGGCCACCGTCAGCGCGCCGTTGCGAATTTCGGTACCGGCGTGGAACACCAGCGCGTCGGTCGCGTCGGCACCGGCGATCGGCACGCCCGCGCGCACGTCGTTCGGATAGCCCCCCGCCGCGAGCACGACGTCGACGACCGCGCCGGGCTTGATCGCGAAGGGGTGCCGTTCCAGCGTGCCGTCGAAACTGGCCAGGAGCGTCGGCAGCAAGGGACCGGCCAGCGCGGGCAGCAGCACTTCCGCCTCGGGATCGCCCAAGCGCGCGTTGTATTCCAGCAGCTTCGGGCCGGCGGCCGTCAGCATCAGGCCGAAATAGAGGAACCCCCGATAGGCGATGCCTTCCGCGGCCAGGCCTTGCAACGTCGGCTCGATGATCGTCCGCCGGATTTCGTCCAACTGCGCCGCATCGACGTCCGGCACCGGGGCGTAGGCGCCCATGCCGCCGGTGTTCGGACCGCGATCGCCGTCCAGCAGGCGCTTGTGGTCGCGCGAGGCCGGGAACAACTGGATCGAGGTACCGGAAACCACGCCCATGATGGAGACTTCGGGGCCCTCCAGCAGTTCCTCGACCACGATGGGCGCGTTCGGGCCGTGGCGTCGTCCGATTTCCTGCAAGGCCGCCGGCGCCGCCGCGGGATCGGGACACACGAACACGCCCTTGCCCGCGGCCAAGCCGCTGTACTTCACCACGAGTCCGCCGCGCTGCGTCCGCACGTATTCCGCCGCCGCGCGCACGGATTCGAAGAACGCGCCAGCCGCCGTGGCGATGCCGTGGCGCTGCATGAACTGCTTGGCCCACGTCTTGGAGCTTTCCAGCCGCGCGGCCGCGCGCGTTGGGCCGAAAACGCGAATTTTCGCGCCCGCCAGGAGATCCACGAGCCCCCGCGCCAGCGGTGCCTCGGGCCCCACCACGACCAGATCGATGCCTTCGGCTTCGCAGAAGCTCCGGATGCCCGCGAAATCGTGCTCGGCGATCGGCCGGTTGTTCGCCGTCCCGCCGTTGCCGGGCAGGCAAAAGACGTTTTCCGCGCCGGCGTCCTGCGCCAGCTTCCAGGCCAAGGCGTGTTCGCGGCCGCCGCGGCCGATGATGGCGATCTTCATTGCGCCAACTCCTTTTCCGCGGCAGCCCGCGCCTCGCGGCAGACGCGCGGCGCCAGCCCGACGTAGCCGGGCACGTCCAGCGCCCGCAACCGCGCCCGCAGGGGTTCGTCGAGGCCGCCGGCATCCAGCAGGCGGTGGAAATCGGCCAGCGCCACCGCGCGGCCGCGGGTCAGCTCCTTCAACTGGCCGTAGGCGTCCTTGCGGCCCGCGCGGCGCAGCACGATCTGGTAGGGCTCGGCCAGCAGCTGCGGTTCGCGCTCCAGCTCGGCGCGGCAGGCCGCCGCGTCGAGTTCGATCCGCCCCAGCCCGGCCAGCGTCTCCTGCCAGGCCAGATGCGAATGCGCCAGCGCCACGCCCACGTTCCGCACCACCGTGCTGTCGGACAGGTCGCGCTGCATGCGCGAATGGCAGAGCCGCTCGGACAGCGTGGACAGCAGGCTGTCGGCCAGCACGAGGTTGCCCTCGCTGTTCTCGAACTTGATCGGGTTGACCTTGTGCGGCATCGTGGAAGACCCCACCTCGTCGTCCTTCTTCCGCTGCACGAAGTAGCCGCGCGAGACGTATTCCCAGACATCCACGTCGAGATCGAGCAGGATCACGTTGATCCTCCTCACGACGGAAAACCATTCGCTCCACGCGTCGTGGTCTTCGATCTGCGTCGTGGTCGGATTGAATGCCAGGCCGAGCGATTCGACGAACCGCCGCGAAAACGCGATCCAGTCGAAATCCGGATCCGCCGCGGCGAACGCGGACCAGTTGCCGGTCGCGCCGTTCAGCTTGCCGCGGAAACGAAAGGCCTTGAGTTGGCCGAGTTGCCGCGCGAGGCGCGCGGCGAAGACCGCCAGCTCTTTGCCGGCCGTCGAGGGCGACGCCGGCTGGCCGTGGGTCTTGGCGGGAAACGGTGCGTCCTCCCAGCGTTCGGCCAGTTCCAGCAGCTTGCGGATCACGCTTTCCAGCAGGGGGCGCTGGAGCTTTTCGGCGTACTCGCGGAAGATCAGGCCGTAGGCCAGGTTGTTGACGTCCTCCGACGTCAGGGCGAAGTGGATCCATTCCGCGCGCGCCGGGAAGCGCTCGCGCAGGTGTTCCACGCATGCCATGACGTCGTGGGCCGTCCGCGCCTCGTGGCGCTTGATGTTTTCATAGTCGCGGTCGCCGAAGGAATCGCGTTCCTTCCGGATCGCCGCGCGCTCGGCGGCATCCAGCGCGAAGAACCGGCCCGTGTCCGCCAGCGCCTCCAGATAGGCCAGCTCGACGAAGCAGCGGCTGCGCATCAGCGCCTGTTCGCAGAACAATTCCGCGAGTTCGCCGAGCTTGTCGGCGTAGCGACCGTCGAGGGGCGAGATTTCCCTACGCACGGGCGGCCTCCCGGACTTCGGCGTCGGCGCGGCGCAGGCCCGCCTTCATTTCGGCAATCTCGGCGCGGAAACGATCCTTGAGCCGCGGCAGGTTCAGCGCGCGCAGCGCGGCCAGCGCCGCCTCTTGCGGCCGCACCACGGTCATCGCCGGCACCTGCGACGGCATCATCAGCGACGAATTCAGGTTGAGCAGCAGGTCCGCGCCGTCCTTGAACGGCGGACAGCTGATGGTCGGCAGCGCGGAATTGGCCGCCAACGCGCCGCCCAGGCCGTTGGAGAGGCCCGCCACGGCGATGAGCGCGCCCGGCTCGACGGCCGAATCGTATTCCGCGACCAGCGCGGGCAGGTCTTCGCCGTTCTTGTGGGCGGAGCAAACGCGGACGTCGGCGAATATCCGGTGGGCTTCGATCACGGCCTTCATCTTGTTGGCGTGTTCGAGGTCGGCGCGCGAGCCCATGACGATCGCCACGAAGCCGTCCTTGATCAGGCCGGCCCGCGCGAGGTTGCGCGCCAGCCGCGCGCGCGGATCTTCGTCCGTCGCGGCCAGCCGTTCGCCCGTGATCCGCTCGAAGATGTCGACGTAGCGCCGCGTGGTCTCGCGGACGACGTCGTCCGGCAGCGCGGCCGGATATTCGCCGTCCTTGCGGTTTTGCCGCAGCCAGGCGCGGACGTATTCCTTGTCGTGCGCCTCGACCCGCGCCGGATCGCGGTCGTAGGCGGCTTGGTCCCACATGCGCGAGGAATCGGGCGTGTGGATTTCGTCGATCAGCGTCAGTTGGCCGTCCAGCAGGCCAAACTCGTACTTGGTGTCCACCAGGATCAGGCCCTTTTCGGCCAGAAGGCGCGTGCCGCGTTCGAACAGCCGCAAGGCAACGTCCCGCATCTGCGCGTAGCGTTCGGCCGTCGTCCAGCCTTCGGACACGATTTCGGCGGGGCTGATTTCGCGGTCGTTCTTTTCCTTGGTCGTCGGCGTGACCAACGGCTGCGGGAAGCGCGCGTTGGGCGCCAATCCGTCCGGCACGGCGGCGCCGCAGAACGTGCGCGCGCCCGCCGCGTAGGCGCGGCCCATGGAACCGGTCAAATAGCCCCGCACCACCATCTCGATGCGGATCGGTTCGACTTCGCGCACGAGCGTCGCCACGGGATCGACGGCGCGGAGCACGTGGTTGGGCACGATGTCGGTCGTTTTTTCGAACCACCAGTTCGCCAAGCGGCTGAGCACTTCGCCTTTCAGGGGAATCGGCGTGTCCAGCACGCGGTCGAAGGCCGACAGGCGGTCGCTGACGATCAGCAGGCGGGTTTTGGCATCCACGCGCAGGCTGTCGCGGACTTTGCCGCGGTGGATCGTCCGGAGCTGGGGCGTGGAGGCGGTTTTAAGCACGTTCATGGGCGGTTCCTCCGGATGTGGTCGACGACGTTGCGGAAGAGGCGCAAGCCTTCCCCTTCCTCGTTTCCGCCCGCCGCCTCGCGGCGCCGGGCCCAGTCGGGGTGGTTGTAGATCGACAGATAGGCCTCGGGATGCGGCATCAGGCCCAGCACGCGGCCGGTCGGATCGGTCAGCGCGGCGCAGGACATTTCGGCGCCGTTGGGAAGCGCGGGATAGTCCGTCGCGATCGTCCCCGCCGCGTCGCAGTAACGCAGCGCGCAGAGGTGCCGCTCCCGGATCGCGGCGCGGATCGCGTCGTCGCGGACCACCAGCTTGCCTTCCTTGTGGCGCACCGGCAGCGCGAGGACGTCGACGTCCTTCAGGAACGGCGACAGCGCCGGCCGTTCGACGCGGCAATGGCACCAGCGGTCTTCGAATTTGCCGCTGTCGTTCACGATCAGCGAGACTTCCTGTTCGAAGTTCCCGCCGACGTTCGGCAGCAGGCCGGTCTTCACCAAGATCTGGAAGCCGTTGCAAACCCCCAGCACGAAGCCGCCGCCGGCTAGGTGGTCCGCGATCTCGTCCAGCAGCGTCCGGCCGCCGGCCAGCCGGCAGAAGCGCATCTTGTTCGCCAGCGCCTTGCCCGCGCCCAGATCGTCGCCGAAGGAGAATCCGCCCGGAAAATTGAGCACGTCGTAGCCGCGCAGCGAAACCGTCCCGGCCAGCCATTCGTTGAAATGGACGACGTCGGCTTCCGCCCCGGCAAGGCGGTAGGCCGCCGCCATCTCGTCCTGGCAGTTGATGCCGAAACCCGTCAGAACCAATGCGCGCACCGCTTTCACGCCAGCAGCTCCTTACGCCACGCTTGCTCCAGTTCGGCGACGGGAACGTCCACCAGCCGGCGCCCGGCGGCGGCCACGCGCAACCGCGGTTCCGCGGTCGTGGCACCGATCCGCGTCGCGCCGCCGCCCAAGAGTTTCTCGAATCGCGCGCGGTGCTCCGGCTTCACCGCGACGACGAACCGCGACGGCGACTCGGAATACAGCGCCGCAAGCAACCGCCGCGGCGCGTTCGGGGCGCCGCCGCCCGCGACGGATTCCGCGACGGGAGCGAGATCGACGTCCAGCCCCAACCCGGTGCCGAACGCCATCTCGGCCAGCGCGACCGCGAGGCCGCCGTCGGACAGGTCGTGGCTCGACCGGATCAGCCCTTCGCGATGCGCGGCCATCGTTTTGTAATACAGCGGCAACGCCTCTTCCGGCCGCACGGTCGGCGCGCGGCCGCCCGGCGCGCCGAACAGGCGCTGGAATTCGGAAGCGCCCGGTTCGTCGTAGGTCCGACCCAGCAGATAGACCGCGTCGCCCGCTTCCTTGATTTCGCTCGTGACCGTTTTGCGCACGTCGGGGATCGCCGCGGCCACGGAGTAGAGCACAGTGGGCGGCACGGAGATCTTTTGGCCGGCGGCGCGGAAGTCGTTCTTCATGCTGTCCTTGCCGGACGTCATCGGCACGTGGTAGGCGCGCGCCAGATCGGACAGCGCCCGGCACATGCGCACGAGCTGCGCCAGCTTGTACTTGCCGTCGGGATTGGTTGCGGCGTCGTAGACCGAGTCCGGAACGCAGAAGTTGTCGTTGGCGCACCAGAACGTCGATTCGCCCAGCTGGCCGGGCTCGGGCAGCTGCCCGCCCACGGAAACGATCTGCCGCACGGCCTCGTCGAAAGCGCACGCGGAGGACGCGTAGGCATCGAGATCGCCGACGCGCGGCGCGAGGCCGCAAGCCACCGCGATGCCGCGCCAATCGCCGAAGCCCAGCCGGATCACGCCGGCGTCTTGCGGAGCGATACCGGCGGGCCCCATCAGCGGCTTGATCACCGTGCGGCCCTTGACTTCGTGGTCGTACTGGCGGATCACCGCCTCGCGCGAGCAGACGTTGTCGCTCGCCAGCAGGCGCTTCAAGACGTCGGCGTGGTCGAGGTTTTCCGGAATCGCCGGTTCGGGCGCGACGGGCCGCGTCCATTCGGCCTCGAGCCGCTTGCGCGGCACGCCGTCGTGCAGGAAACCGAGATCGAGCTGCGCCACCGGCCGCCCGGCGTGCGACACCTCCAAAAGGCCCGTGGCCGTGAACTGGCCGATGACCGTGGCTTCCACCTCATAGAGCCGCGCCAATTCGGCCAGCTGCGGCGCCGCGGCTTCCGTCACCACCAGCGTCATGCGCTCCTGCGACTCGGACAGGAAGATTTCCCACGGTTGCAGGCCCGGATACTTGAGCGGCACCTTTTCCAGCCAGATTTCCGCGCCGCCGGCCAGCGGCGCGAGCTCGCCGATGGACGACGACAGGCCGCCGGCGCCGTCGTCGGTCGCGCACTTGACCAGTCCGCGCCGGCAGGCGACTTCGAGGAAATCGGAGAGCATCTTCTGCGTGATGGGGCTGCCGATCTGCACCGCGCTGCGCGGCGAATGCTTGTCGAGGCCCAGCGAGGAAAACGTCGCGCCGTGGATGCCGTCCTTGCCCGTGCGCCCGCCGGCCAGCACCACGAGATCGCCCGGCGCGATTTCCTTTTCCCACGCCGGCTTGCCGCCGTAGTTGTCTTGCAGGATGCCGCCGGTTCCGCAATAGACCAGCGGCTTGCCCGCGTAGCGCGGATCGAACGCGATGGCGCCGTTGATCGTCGGTACGCCCGATTTGTTGCCGCCCTCTTCGATGCCTTGCCGCACGCCCGCGAAGACGCGGCGCGGATGGAGCTGGCCCGGCAGCAGCGGCACGGTTGAATTCGGCGGGCCGAAACACAGGACGTCGGTGTTGAACAGCAGCGTCGCGCCGCCCCGGCCCGTGCCGAGCGGATCACGGTTGTTGCCCAGGATGCCCGTGATGGCGCCGCCGAACGGATCCAGCGCCGACGGCGAATTGTGCGTTTCCACCTTGAAGACGAACAGGCGGTCGCGATCCACCCGCACCACGCCCGCATTATCGCTGAACACCTTTACCAGCCAATTGTTGCCGGCCGCTGCCAGGCGCCGCGCGACGTCTTCCGTGCTGGCGCGGATGTAGGTCTTGAACAGCGAATCGATCGTTTCTTCGCGGCCGGTTTCCCGGTCCACGAAGTGGATCAGGGCGTTGAATTCCTTGTGCTTGCAGTGCTCGGACCAGGTCTGCGCCACGATTTCCAGTTCGGCGTCCGTCGGTTCCGCCGGCAGGCCGGCCGCGCGGCGGCGCGCCTGGACCTGCGGCTCGCGGAAATGCGCTTGCACCGCCTTCATTTCCGCCCGATCCAGCGAAAGCAGGCGCTGCTTCGACAGCGCATCCAGCGCGTCGTCGGCGACCTCGAGCGAGACCGTCTCCACGATCGGCGCGGCGGGCGGTTCCGCTTCGGGCACCGGCCAGGCGAAATCCGCGAACGGGCCGAACGCGAACTGGTTCACCAGCGGATTGCCCAGCTCTTCTTCCGCGAGGCGCCGCAGCGTCGCGTCGTCCAAGGCGTCGGCGAACAGCCAGAGATCGCTGGAAAAGATTTCCTGCGGCGCCGGGGCGAACGGCACGCCCAGCAGGTCGTGCAGCGTGCGCTGGGCGGAGAGGCCTTCGTCGTCCGTCGTGCCCGGCAGCTTGCCGACGAGGACGAACGACGCAAATCCGTCGCAGCCGTCCGGCAGGCGGTCGATGCCGACCCGCTGCGCCACGGCGTCGCTCAGGCCTTCGCGCGCCAGGCGTTCCAACTGGGCGGCATCGAGCGCCGCGCGCACCGCGTAGACGGAAACGTGCTTGAGCCCATTCAGGCGCAAACCCAGATGGCGTTCCGCCCGCCGCCGCAGCGACGCGCAGCGCGCGTCGGGCAGTTCCGGGTTCCAGGTGCAGGCGATATGGTGCAGGGCGATCATGGCGCGAAGGGCACTCCTTGGATGACGATGGGGCCCGGCGCGATTTCGCCGGCCGTTTGCGCGGCCACGCCGCGCGCCTGGAGAATCGAGAGGGTTTGCGCGACGGCCTCCGGCGGGACCACCAGCAGCATGGGGTTGTTCATGTTCCACTGGCGATAGGCGGTCTCGAACTCCACCCGACCCAGCTCCATCAGCTTGCAAACGGCGGCTTCCGGCGGAAACAGCCCGTCCAGACGCGCGCCGAGGCCGGATTTCTTCAGCACGCGCCCGAACTTGCTCGGAATGCCGCCGCCGGTGATATGCCCCACCCCGCGCAGCGGCACGCCGGCATCGATCAGCGCGAGGATCGACGGAGTGAATAAAAAAGACGGAGTCAGAGCCGCTTGGCCCCAACTCCGTCCATCGACGGAGGGCACCTCGTGCCACGAGGGCCCGTAGGCGTCCTCCAGGATCGCTCGCACGAGCGAAAAGCCGTTGCTGCGGAAACCGGCGCCGCGGAGCGCGACGACGGCGTCGCCGGCGCGGATCTGGCCGCCGTCGATCGGCGCGCAGCCGTTGCGCGGCACGCCGATGGCGGTCGCGCACCAGTTGAAGTGCATCCGGGAACCCCAGCCGCCGATGCGGGAACCCAGCTCGGCGATTTCGCCGCCGACGACGGCGATGCCGCATTCCGTTGCCGCCGCGTGCAGGCCCTGCATGAGCTGGTCGACGATTTCCTCGTCGGGTTTGTCGACGTCGAGGACGTTGACGAGATTGATCGGCTCGATGCCGTTGGCGACGAGATCGTCCGCGATCATGGCGACGAGGTCGTAGCCCAGCGTGGAGTAGATGCCGGTGCGTTCGGCGATTTCCGCCTTGGTGCCGATGCCGTCGCAGGTCATCGCGACCTGGAGCGGGCCGTAATCCATCCAGTTGGAGAACGAGCCGGCGCCGCCGAAGAGAGGAAAACCCGTTTTATCCCGGCGGGCCTCGAAGCTGCGCTCCGCCCAACGGAAGGCCCGCCGGGAACACCGGTCCCCGAGACCCAGATCCACGCCTGTCGGTGCAGCTGCCATCATGCGCTCCTTGCCGTCGCTTCGGAAACGTGAGTTTGCCTCATCCGCCGGCCGCCCGTTTTCGGCACCGGAAGATAAAACGCTTTACCGGGGCGCCAAAGTATCGGTCCATCCGTCATCCGTCAAGCCCCGCTTCCCAAAAATCTTTCGCCGTCCGATCTAACCCGTTGTCCCATCAACCCAATTGATAATTCGGCGCTTCCCGGGTGATCTGCACGTCGTGCACGTGCGACTCCCGCATGCCCGCCGCCGTGATCTGGACGAATTCCGCTTTTTGGCGCAATTCCTCGACGGTGGCGCAGCCGGTATAGCCCATCGCCGCCCGCAGTCCGCCCATCAACTGGTGCACCACGCCCGCCACCGGGCCCTTGTACGGCACGCGGCCCTCGATCCCCTCCGGCACCAGTTTTTCCGCCGCGCCGTTGCCGTTCGTTTCCTGGAAGTAGCGGTCCGCCGAGCCCTGCTGCATCGCGCCCAGCGAGCCCATGCCGCGATACGACTTGTACGACCGCCCCTGGTAGAGAACCGTCTCGCCCGGCGCCTCCTCGGTGCCGGCGAACAAGCCGCCGAGCATCACCGTATTCGCGCCCGCCGCGAGCGCCTTGGCGACGTCGCCCGCGAAGCGGATGCCGCCGTCGGCGATCAGCGGCACGCCCGTGCCGTCCAGCGCCCGCGCCACGTCGTCGATCGCCGTGATCTGCGGCACGCCCACGCCCGCCACGATCCGCGTCGTGCAGATCGAGCCGGGACCGATGCCGACCTTGACCGCGTCCGCGCCGGCATCTGCTAACGCCTTGGCCCCCGCGCCCGTCGCGACGTTTCCGCCGACGACCTGCGTCTCCGGAAAACGTTTCTTGATCCACGCCACGCGGTCGAGCACGCCCTGCGCGTGCCCGTGCGCCGTATCCACCACCAGCACGTCGACGCCCGCGGCCACCAGCGCCTCGATGCGCGCCTCGGTGCCCGCGCCGACGCCCACCGCCGCGCCGACGCGCAGGCGGCCGTGGCCGTCCTTCGCCGCCAGCGGATGCGTCGTGGACTTCAGCATGTCCGTCACGGTGATCAGGCCCTTCAGTTCGTCGTGCGGCCCCAGCACCACCACGCGGCTGATGCGGTGGCGCCGCATCAGCTCGCGCGCCACGTCCAGCCCCGCGCCTTCGCGCACCGTCACCAGCCGTTCCCGCGGCGTCATCACCGCCGCCACCGGCTGCTCCAGGTCCGTCTCGAAACGGACGTCGCGGTTGGTGACGATCCCCACCACGCGACCGTTCTCGACCACCGGCAGGCTCGAAAACCCGCGCTGCTTCACCAGCGCGACGACCTCGCCCAGCGGCAGCGACGGGGGCACGCTCAGCGGATCCTTCAGCACGCCCGATTCGAACCGCTTCACGCGGCCGACCTCCGCCGCCTGGCGCTCGACGCTCAGGTTCTTGTGGATAATCCCGATGCCGCCCTCCTGCGCCAGCGCGATCGCGAGGCGCGCCTCCGTCACCGTATCCATGGCCGACGAAACGATGGGAATGTTGAGGGCCACGTTCCGCGTCAGCCGCGCGGCGAGATTCGCCTCCCGCGGCAGCACGCTCGAACGGGCCGGCACCAGCAACACGTCGTCGAACGTGAGCGAATTCTGAACGATGCGCATCTCGTCATCCTCCCGGTAAGTGCGGAACAATCAGCCGACAAAAACGCTTTACTTGCGGGCGGAGCCTAGCCGCCGTCCCGAATCCTGTCAAGTTTTCAGCCAAGTTGCGTCCCAACCGCCACTCCGGAAGGGAGATAAACAACGAAATTCGCGAAAATCGCGAAAAATATGTCCGATTTTTTCGTTTTTAGACAAAAATCAGCGAAAAATCGCATCAAAATGACCCAAAATCCGAAAAATGCGTCCAAAATGGACTAAAAATGCTCATTTTGACCATTTTTATCCCTGAAATGACTCCCTATCCTTTCCCATCGACACTTTTCGCCGGCGCGAGCTAGATTTGCCTCACGGCTCCATGAATCCGCTCGGCCTCATGTTTTTGGACGGCACCGCGCTTTTTGCGGGGCTGGCGGTCGTTTTGACGGCCGGAGTCCTGTTTGTACGGTCAGGAACAGGCCTGTTGCGGCCCATTTTGACGGTTTTGACGCTCGCAGGTCTCGCGGCGGTTCTCCTGTCGGCCGTGCCGCTGCCGAGCTGGCTGTATGCGCTCTGGGTCCTGCCCGCCGGCGCGGTTCTCGTTCTCGGAAACTTATCCGGCGCAGCCCCCGCCCTGCGTTTTCGCGCCGTCGCAGTCTTGCTGGCGGCCAGCACGGCTGTCGTGCTGGTGGAGTTGCCGCATCTGCGCTCGCCGCGCATCCGCGTGGCCGTGGAACAACCTCTTTACATCGTCGGCGATTCCATCAGCGCGGGCATCGGTTCCGGAGAACGCTGCTGGCCGGAAGTGCTGGCCGCGGCGACGGCGCTGCGCGTGGTCAATCTCGCCGAACCCGGCGCCACGATCCAAAGCGCGCTCGCCCAGGTCCCGCGGATCGCGGAATCGAACGCGGTCGTGTTGCTGGAGATCGGCGGCAACGATCTGCTGGACCGCAAAGGCGCCGCCACCTTCGAATCCCATCTGGAAGAACTGGTTTCAGTCCTGCGCGCGAACGGCCACGCCGTTGCGATGTTCGAGTTGCCGCTGTTTCCGTTTCAAAACGCCTTCGGCCGCGCCCAGCGCGCCGTGGCCAAGCGGCACGCGATCGCGCTGATTCCCCGGCGCCATTTCGCCCGCGTGCTGGGAATGGAAAACGGCACGCTCGACGGTTTGCACCTCACCCAAAAGGGCCACGACGAAATGGCCCGCCGCGTCGCCGCCCTTCTGTGGATCAAGAACCATCCGGCTTCACCATAGCCCCAAACTTGTCCTCTCCTGAGAAACCAGCCTTCCTGCTCCCCATTCGCGCCATTCGCGTGTTTCGCAGTTGAAAACGGCTGTTCCCGTTTTCTTCGGCTTCCCATCCGTCCCGGCGCGTGGCAGAATCCGGCCCCGTCATGAAAGTACAGCGCGCGCTCCTCAGCGTATCCGACAAGACGGGCCTGCTCGACTTCGCCCGCGGCCTCGCCGCGCTCGGGGTCGAACTCCTCTCCACCGGCGGCACCGCCGCCGCCCTGCGCGACGCCGGCCTGGCCGTCGTCGACGTCTCCGCCTTCACCGGCCACCCCGAAATCCTCGACGGCCGGGTCAAGACCCTGCATCCCAAGGTCCACGGCGGCATCCTCCAGCGGCGCGCCAACCCCGCCGACGTGGAGACGTGCCGGAAGCTGGGCCTGCCGCCCATCGATCTCGTCTGCGTCAACCTCTACTCCTTCGAGCAAAGTCCTTCCATCGAGACCATCGACATCGGCGGGCCGTCGATGCTCCGTTCCGCGGCGAAGAACCACGCCGACGTGATCGCGCTGACCGATCCGGCCGACTACGCCCCCGTCCTGGCCGCGCTGCAGGCCGACGGCGACCTGCCGCTGGAGCGCCGCCGCGCCCTCGCGCAAAAAGTCTTCGCCCGCACGTCGGCCTACGACGCGGCGATCGCCGCCTGGTTCGCGGGCTCCGCCGCCGCGGAAATCCCGCTGCGCTACGGCGAGAATCCGCACCAGGCCGCCACCTTCCGGCCCGACGCGCCGCTGCCGGCGGAGGCAAACCTCGCCGCCGCCCGCATCCTGCACGGCAAGGAAATGTCCTTCAACAACTACGTCGACGGCGACGCGGCGCTCGAAGCCGCGCGCGAGCTGCACGAGTCCCCCGCCGCGGTCATCATCAAGCACACCAATCCCTGCGGCGCGGCCACCGGCGCCACGCTCGCCGACGCGCTCGCCGCCGCCTGGGAGGGCGACGTCGTCTCGTCGTTCGGGTCCGTCATCGCCGTGACCCGCCCCGTGGATCTCGCGACGGCGCAGGTGCTCAAGGGCCGCTTCGTCGAGGCGCTCATCGCGCCGGCGTTCGAACCCGACGCCCTCGAATTCCTGAAAGCGAAATCTAAAGACATCCGGCTGATTTCCCTCGACCGCCCCTTGGCCGCGCCGGTGCCGCGCAAGCTGACGCGCCGGATCAACGGCGGCACGCTGACGCAGGACGCCGACCTGAACGCGCCCGAGGCGTGGCAATCCGTCACGAAGGCCGCGATTCCCGACGCCCTGCGGCCCGTCGCCGATTTCGGGATCCGGGTCTGCAAGCATCTCAAGTCCAACGCGATCCTGCTGGCGTGGGAATGCGCGCCGGGGCAGCACGCCGTCCTCGGCATGGGCGCGGGCCAACCCAACCGCGTGGATTCCCTGCGCAAGCTGGCCATCGAAAAAGCGCGCGAGAACATCGCCCGCCGCGGCCTCGACCCGGCGCAGGTGCTCGCCAAGACGGTGCTGGTTTCCGACGCCTTTTTCCCGTTCCCCGACAACGTCGAGGCGGCGGCGGCCTTCGGAATCAAGTATATCGTCGAACCGGGCGGCTCCAAGAAGGACGCCGAGTGCATCGCGGCGGCGGACGCCGCCGGCATCGCCATGGTCTTCACCGGCTGCCGGCACTTTCTGCATTGAGGCGCAGAAAAGCCCTTCAACGCAAAGGGCGCAAGAGGCGCAAAGGTCCGCAAGCGCCGGATCCCGGCACGAGGTCGTGCCGGCTCCAAACAGCCGGCTGGATCGACATCTTTGGAGCCCCCGACGACCTCGTCGGGGGTTGGCGTATTCCAGACACGAAAAAACCGTCCAGCCCGCGGGCTGGACGGCCTTTCAGCGGACAACGCCGCCGGATTACTTCGTCCCCACCGTCAGGTTGATGGCCGTGGCGCCCTCTTCGGCCTGCACGATCACGCTGGCCTGGCGGTTGTCTTTCGCGAAGGAGATCATGGCGGTTTCGCCCATGTCCATCGTGGTCTCGGTCGTCCAGCCCTGGGCCTTCATTTCCGCGGCGTACTTGGCCACGACGTCGGCCTTCGGGCTGGCGCTCTTCAGCGTCAGGTTGGCGCCGCCGGGCGTGCTGATGGAGGACACGACGCTCGCGCCGGACATCACGTAGACGTCCGCGGGAAAATCCTTCGGCATGACGCCGGCGCCGCCCGCGCGGAACGTCTGCACGCCGTCCGGGCCTTCGACGACCAGCGAGTCGCCGTCCATCTTCACGTTGGACTGCTTGCCGTCGGCATCCGTCGTCGTGAACGACATCGTGTTGCCGGAGATGTCCACCTTGGCCTTCACGCCGTCCTTGGCCATGCTTTTCTCGAGCAGCTTCTCGGTCAGTTTTTCCGACAGCTTCTCTTCGGCCTTCTTGCCGCAGCCCGCGACGGCGACGCCCGCCGCCAAACCCCAAACGATCCATGTCCGCTTCATGTGAGTTCCTTTTTTCCGAGTTGTACGGTACCAGCCTACCAGACCGGCGCGGTTTCCGCAACTCCCTGCCGCCGATTTCGTTGCGCCAACGGTCTCCGTGGCGGCCCCGGCCGGCCGGCGCGCTTGAACCAGCCTCCGTTTTATGCGAAAAATGCCCGGTTGACACCGATTTGCGCCCGTGATAGCGTGTTGAACAATCGTTCAGAAACAGGAGAACCGCCATGGCCCCCAAGACGCCCGCCGCCGCCAAAAAAGACCCCAACGCCAACCTGCCCCCCGCCCTGTCCGCCGTCCTCGCGCAGATCCAGAAGGAATTCGGCGAAGGCGCCATCATGCGCCTCGGCAACGAAGGCGCCGTCGCCAAGATCCCGGCCATCTCCACCAGCGCGCTGACCCTCGACATGGCCCTCGGCATCGGCGGCGTGCCCCGCGGCCGCATCATCGAGATCTTCGGCCCCGAATCCTCCGGCAAGACCACCCTCGTCCTGCACGTCATCGCCGAAGCCCAGAAAAACGGCGGCATGTGCGCGTTCATCGACACCGAGCACGCCCTCGACCCCGGCTACGCGAAGAAAATCGGCGTGGACATCGACAACCTGCTCGTTTCCCAGCCCGACTCCGGCGAGGAAGCCCTGATCATCGCCGACCAGCTCATCCGCTCGAACTCCCTCGACGTGATCGTCGTGGATTCCGTCGCCGCCCTCGCTCCGCGCGCCGAGCTCGAAGGCCAGATCGGCGATTCGCACGTCGGCCTCCAGGCGCGCCTGATGAGCCAAGCCATGCGCAAGATGACCGGCATCCTCGACAAGTCCAAGACCGTCTGCATCTTCACCAACCAGATCCGCGAAAAGATCGGCGTGATGTTCGGCAACCCCGAAACGACCCCCGGCGGCCGCGCCCTCAAGTTCTATTCCTCGGTCCGCCTCGACATCCGCCGCATCGCCGCCATCAAGGCCGGCGACGGCAAGGTTGTCGGCAACCGCACCCGCGTCAAGGTCGTGAAGAACAAGGTGGCCCCGCCCTTCACCGAAGCCGAGTTCGACATCCTCTACGCCGAGGGCATTTCCAAGGAAGGCGCCGTCATCGACGCCGCCAACGACCTCGGCCTGCTCGACAAGCGCGGCACGTGGCTGTCCTTCGACGGCCAGCAGATCGGCCAGGGCCGCGACGCGGCCCGCGACAATCTCAAGCAGGATCCCGCGCTGCTCGCCAAGATCCGCGACGCCGTCGTCGCCAGGCACGCCGAACACGGCTCCAAGCCCTCCGGCAAGGAAGTCGGCGCCAAACCCGCCGCGCCCGAAGCCGAAGACTAGGCTTCACCCCTCGCCGGGGCGCAAGCGATCGTTGCGCGCTCAGGTCTTGCGGAACACCCACACGCGGGGATTCGCGTGGTCGATTTCGGCCAGGCCGTACCGGGCGCGGATCCAATCGAAGGTCCGGCGGTGGTAGAACGCGACGTGGGTTTCGTCGCTCGCGTAGCCCCAAGTGCGGAATGCGTCCGCGTCTTCCCACGGCGCGGTCATCACCGTCAGGATGCCCCCGGCTTTGAGCAGCGAAAGCATCCGCGGCCACTCGTCCGCCGGACGGTGGAAGTGCTCGACGACCTCGGTGGCGAACAGGAAATCGAACGGGCCGGCCGGCCACTCGGGCCGGAAAAACACGTCGTAGTTTTCGCAGCGCAAGCCTTCCTCCGCAAGCAACAGGTGCAAGGTCGGCGAGTGCCCGCAGCCGTAGTCGAGCCCGCGCATGTCCGCTTCCAGGAACGGCCGGGCCGGCGCGACGGCCTGGCTCAGGAACGCGACGTAGCCCGCGTCTTCGGGTCCGTTCCAGTGCTTGGCGTAGCGCTGCTTCTCCGCCTCCGGCGCGGGCAGGTCGGCGGCCGCGGCGAAGACGAGCCGGCAGCTCGGGCAGAGAAGCAGCCGCCGCTTGCGCACGTCCGGAACGCCGGCGAACGGCCCCGGCGCGCCGCACAGCGGACACCGCGCGTCCCCGTCCGGCCTCATGCCTGCGGTTCCTCCGCCGCGCGCGCCAGATAGAGACCGTTGGCCGCTTCCCCGCCCGTCAGCGGATTGGCGAAGACGCAGGCGCGCCCGGCCGCGTTACCGAACGCCGCGCGCAGGGTTTCGAGAAACGCGGCGTCGGGTTCGTCGTTGGACCACAGCGCGAAAACCCCGCCGGGCTTGAGGAAACTCTTCAGCCGGCGCAGGCCGGCTTCCGAATAGAAATCCGCGTGGGCGGGATTGAGCAGTTGCGACGGCGTGTGGTCGACGTCCAGCAGCACGGCGTCCCAGCGCCGGCCGGGTTGGTCCGGATCGAAGCCGTCTCCCCGCGCCAAGGCGAAGAAATCGGCGTTCAGGTAGGCGCAGCGCGGATCGTCGGTCAGCCGCCGGCCGTTCGGCACGAGCCCGCGGCGATGCCAATCGATCACGGGTTCCAGCGCCTCGACGACGACCAGGCGCGCCACCTGCGGGAAATCCAGCACGGCGGCGGCGGTGAAGCCCAGCCCCAGCCCGCCGACGACGACGTCCCACCCGCCGCCCGCCAGCGCGCCCAGTCCGTACCGCGCCAGTTCGGCTTCGGCCTCGTAGAACAGGCTGGACATGAGGTATTCGCCGTTGAGCTTGACCTCGAACGCTTCCGCGCCGTCGAGCGCGAACACCTGCCGGCGCTGGAGAACCAGTTCCCCCAGGCGCGTTTTCCGGTAGTCGAGTTCTTCGAATTGCGGATTCATGATGCTCCGACCGTAGCACGGCCGCCCCGCGGGCGCCATCATGCAAATGCGGCAAGCGGGTTCCAGCCCCCCAAACGGCCTTGCGCCGTTGGAGGTAAAGTTGGCTCCCCCGCGGCGCAAGGCCGCGGGGCCCGCTCGAACCGCGAACCGCCGGTTCCTCCAAGCTTGCTTTGCGCGGCGGGATTCCGCGATGATCCGGACATGAACGACGACGGCTTCACCTTCCTGCCCGGCGGAACGCGCGTTTCGAAATCCGACGTGCGCCTGGACGCGTTGGGCGCGCTGGACGAACTCGACGCGGCGCTGGGGCTGCTGCGGGTCGCGCTCGCGGGACGGCCGGACGCGGCGCGGATCGAAACCATCCAGCGCGATTTGCTGAAGATCGGCGGCGAACTGGCGACGGGCCGGCCGGCGCTCGCGGCGGACGCCGCCGCGGCGCTCGACG
>DAOTNL010000008.1:0-27656 GCA_035450765.1 Kiritimatiellia bacterium
ATCGGCGCCAACGCCACGATCGTCTGCGGTGTCACGCTGGGGCGCTACTGTTTCGTCGCCGCCGGCAGCGTGGTGACCAAGGACGTGCCCGACTACGCGCTGGTGATGGGCAATCCCGCCCGCCAGAAGGGCTGGATGAGCCGCCACGGCCATATCCTGGAGAATCCGGATCGGGACGGCGTCATGCGGTGTCCCGAATCCGGATACCGCTACCGGCTGGAAGGCGGAACGGTGCGGTGCCTGGATTTGGACGAGGAACGTCCGTTGCCGGAAAACCTGGCCGTGGGCCGGCGGAGCTATGATTCGTTCCGGAGCCGGGCGCAGCCCGGCGGGGAACCGCATGAGCGGACCTGATTCCATCGATGATCTGTGCGGCGCGCTGGCGGCCGCCGGCGTCGCGTGCCGGCGCGGCGTGCCCATGCGCGAGCACACCACGTGGCGCATCGGCGGGCCGGCCGACGTGTTGGTCGAGCCCGCAACGCGCGCGCAGTTCTTGGCCGGGCTGCATGCGGCGCGCCGGGCCGCCGTGCCGGTCGTCGTGATGGGCCGGGGATCGAATCTGCTGTTTGCGGACGAAGGGGTTCGCGGAGCCGTGTTCATCGCGGGGCCCAAGCTGGCGGGCATCCGCGTGGAGGGGTGCCGGTTGGACGCAGAGGCCGGCGCGTTGGTTTGCCGCGTTGCGCTGGCGGCCTGCCGGAGGGGACTGGCGGGCCTGGAGCACGTCGTGGGAATTCCCGGAACCATGGGCGGCCTGGTGGCGATGAACGGCGGCAGCCGGCAGCGGTCCATCGGCGACGTGCTCGATTGGGCGGAAGCCTGCGGCTGCGATGGAACCATCCGTCGCTTCGATCGGGCGGCCTGCCGGTTCGCCTACCGCGACAGCCGGTTTTTGCGGGAATCCTCTTGGACGATCTTGCGGTGCTCGTTGCAATTGGTTCCCGGCGAACGGGCGGCCATCCGCAGGGAAATGCTGGAAATCCTCCGGGAACGCCGCCGCAAATTCCGCCGCAAGGAGCCCAGTTGCGGGTCGGTTTTCAAGAGCACCCCGGAACTGCACGCGCGGATCGGGCCTCCGGGGAAAATCATCGAATCCTGCGGTCTGAAGGGGCTGCGCAAGGGGGAGGCGGAAGTCAGTCCGTTCCACGCGAATTTCATCGTCAACCTCGGCCGCGCGCGGGCGAGCGACGTGCTGGCGCTGATCCGGGCCATCCGGAAAGAAGTCCATGCCCGCCATGGCGTCTGGCTGGAAACGGAAGCGCGGTACGTCCATCCGCGCGGGGAAACCGTGCCGGCCCACGAGGTGGCATGAAGGAGCGGCGCGGAGGTTTTTGCCGTTCCGCCGGTTGCCAGGAACCAGCGAATGAGTAGCGAGATCTACAAGGTGGAACGCTCGCGGTTGGCGGGCCAAGTCCGCGTCAGCGGCGCCAAGAACAGCGCCTTGCGCCTGCTGGTGGCCTCGTTGCTGACGCCGGAGCCCGTCCATCTGTCCAACTATCCGGACACGCTGCTGGACGCCCAGGTGCAAGTGGACATGCTGCGCGCGCTCGGCAAGCGCTGCGAGGTTGCGCCGGGCGGCATCGTCGTTTCCGAAGAGCGCCCGCCGGCCAGCCGTTTCGAGTATGCGGGCCGTTCGATCCGCAACACCCTGCTGATGCTGGGCGCCTTGACCGCGCGCACCGGCGCCGGCGCCGTGCCGCTGCCCGGCGGATGTCGGCTGGGCGAACGCAAGTACGACATCCACGTCCAGGTGCTGGAAGCCCTGGGCGCGCGCGTGTGGGAGGAAAACGGCCGGCTCTGCGCCGCGGCGCCGCGCGGCCTGCGCGGCGCGGAGGTGCGCTTGCCGTTGCGTTCGACCGGCGCCACCGAAAACGCCATACTGGCCGCCACCTTGGCGCGCGGGACGACCCGGATCTGGAATCCGCACGTCCGGCCCGAGATCCTCGATCTCGTCGCGATGCTGGTCGACATGGGCGCGGAAATCGAAGTGCGCGGCCAGGAATCGATTCTCGTGCGGGGCCGGGGGGAGTTGGGCGGCGTCCACCACCGCGTCGTGCCCGACAACGTCGAGGCGCTCACTTGGCTGATCGGCGCGGTCATCACCGGCGGCGACGTCGAAATCGCGGGGTTCCCCGCCGACCACCTCGAAGTGCCGTTGATCTATCTGCGCGAAAGCGGGGCGAGTTTCAGCCGCAGCGGCGATCGGCTCGTCGCGCGCGGCGGCCAGCCATATCCGGTGGACATCGCGACGGGGCCCTATCCGGGCATCAATTCCGACATGCAGCCCCTTTTCGCGGTCTACGGCGCTTGCGCGGCCGGACAGACCAGCGTCGTGGACCTGCGCTTCCCGGGGCGCTACGGCTATGCGGAAGAACTGGGCAAGATGGGGGTGGAATACCAGATCGCCGGCGACATGCTGCGGATCGCGGGCGGCCGCCGCCTGCACGGCGCCGAGGTCACGGCGCTCGATCTGCGTGCCGGCGTTGCGCTGGTGCTGGCCGGCCTGGTGGCCGAAGGCACCACGCGCGTGGCCGACGCCTGGCAGATCGAGCGCGGCTACGACCGTTTCGTCGAGAAAATGAATGCCTTGGGCGGCCGCGTCGTCCGGCAAGCGGCGGGGAGTTGAGCGGCCATGGAAGCGGCAGCGCGATATTCGTTTGCGGAGATGCGGCGCGACGTGCGGTCCGATTTCCGCGCCGCCGCCGGCGGGACGCTGGCGGGCGCGATCTGCGCCTGCCTCTGGAGCGTGTCGTTCCAATTGCTGTTGACGTATCGGCTGGCGCGCTGGCTCGAGGGGGGACGCCTGCGGTCGCTGGGGCGGGCGCTGCGGTGGCTGCAATATTCCTTGTCCGGTTCGGAGATATCGCCGCTCGCCGTTTTGGGGCGACACGTGCATTTTCCGCATCCGAGCGGGATCGTCATCGGCGCGGGCGTCGTCGTCGAAGACGATGCGTGGATTTTCCAGCAAGTCACCGTCGGCAGCCACGGCAAGGCCGGCGAAGACAAGCGGTATCCCGTCGTCGCCCGCGGCGCGCGGATCTACGCCGGCGCCAAGTTCCTGGGCGGCGTCCGCGTCGGCGCCGGGGCGGTGGTGGGAGCCAATTCGGTCGTCTTGCGCGACGTGCCGGACGGCGCGACCGTCGTGGGCATGCCGGCCCGGGAGGTTGGGCCGTGAGCCGCTTGCGCACCCGCGATGGCCGGCGCTCGTTTCTCCACGATGCCGCGATTCTGGTGGGCAACCAGTTCGTGGTGATGGGGATCGGCGTGCTTGGCGGCGTGGTGCTGGCGCGCCTGCTGGGCGCGGCCGGCCGGGGCGTGATCGCCGCGGCGACCGTGTATCCCGCCATCGTCCTGAGCTTTTGCGAAATGGGAGTGCGCCAGGCCGCGGCCTACCACCTCGGAAAGAAAATCTACACCAACGAGCAGGTGGTCGGCGCGATCGTCGCCTTGGTGCTCGTCATCGGGCTGGTCGGCGCCGGCGTTTGCTCGGGCATGCTGGTCTGGATGCGCAATCCGGCCATTACGCCGCTGGTCGTGGCGCTGGCCGTGGCGCCTTTCCCGTTTTCCATTTTCGTCAGCTACAGTTCGGGCATCTTTCTGGGCAATCGGCGCGTGGGCCTGTTCGCCAACGTGTCGTGGCTGGCGGCGCTGCTGAACGTGGCGGCGCTCGTGGTTTTCCTGTGGATTCTGGACTGGGGGGTGCCCGGGGCCTTGCTCGCCACGTGGCTGTCGGGCCTGGTCGTGGCGATTTATGCCGCGACCAAGATGCTGGAATTGGCGCCGTTGTGGCCCCGCTTCGAATGGCCGGTGGTGCGGGATCTGATCGCCAAAGGCGCGGTCTATGCCCTGGCGCTTTTCGTCATCACCCTGAATTACCGGATCAACGTCATCGTTTTGGAGCGCTTGTCCACCGCGGCGGAAATCGGGGTCTTCGCGCTGGGCGTGTCGGTGGCCCAACTGACGTGGGCTTTGCCGCAAGCCATCACGACGGCGCTGTTTTCCCACAGCGCGACGGCGCCGGATGAAAACGAATTTTCCGGAAAGGTCCAGCGCCTTTTCCGCGTGAGCGTGCTGGTGGCCGCCGCGCTGGTGATCGGCCTGGGCGTGGCGTCGCCCGTTTTGGTGCCGCTGGTGTACGGGCGCGATTTCGCGCCCAGCGTGCGCGTGATCCATTTGCTGCTGCCCGGCGTGTTTTCCATGCTCGGCCTGAAGATCCTCAACATGGATTTGGCGGGCCGGGGCCTGCCCAACGCTTCGCTGTGGGCCATGGTTCCGGCGCTGGCCATCAACGCCGCGACCAGCGTCGTTCTCGTTCCCCAGCTGGGCGCGCGGGGGGCGGCGATCGCTTCTTCCGTCGCCTACGTCGCGGGCGGAGCGGGCATGACGTTCGTCTATTGCCGCTTCGTCGGAGTCGGCTGGCGGGAACTGTGGCGGTATCGCCGCACGGATTTCAGTTTCCTGGAGCGTTGGCGGCGCGGTCCCCGCGCGGAGGGAGTCGCTTCGTGAAAATCCTGTTCACGACCGACGTGGGCGATCGCGCCGGCGTCGGCGGCCATTTGTACACGATCCGGTCCATGGTGGAGGCTTTGTCGCCTCACGCCGAGTGCGTGGTGGTCAGCCTGGGCCGCGCGCGCAGCCCCGGCCTGGAATCCCTGGCCTGTCCGAAATACCAGGTGGCGTTCGGGCCGGGAATATCCCGGCGCGGCGATCTGTCGCGTTTCATGGAAGTGGTCGCGAAAGAAAAGCCGGACGTCATTCACGCCTTCGATCCGGTTTCCTGCGCGTTCGCCCGCGTTGCGTCCAGAAAGGCGGGATGCGGGCTGGTGCTTACCCTGTGCGGGGGGCCGAATCCCGCCGGCCGCTTCCCGTATTCTTTCTACCCGAGGGTGCCGCATTTGGTCTTGTTCAGCCGGGAAAACGAGCGGTTTTTCCGGGCCCGGCGCCGTTACCGGAAAACCCGGATTTGGCGGATTCCCAACCGGACCAACGAGGTCCAGTCGGATCCGGCCAAGGTCGCGGCCCTTCGCGCGCGGCTGGATCCGGCGCGGCCCGTTTTGCTGCGCATCGGCCGGATTTCGCTCACCTACGGCAAGACGGCCGAGATGAGCATCCGGCTGGTCGAACGGCTGCGGCAAGACGGTTTGCCGGTGCAACTGGTGTTTCTGGGAATCATCCAGGACCCCCGGGCGGAAGCGGCTATCCGCGCGTCGTTGGGCGACCTCGGCGTGATCGTCAGCGATGCGGACCTGGTGGCGCGCGCCTCGTTGGTGCTCGATGCGGCCGACGTGGTCGTGGGCACCGGGCGCGGACTGATGGAAGCGGCGGCGCGCGGCCGGGTTTTGCTGGTCCCGGCCCGTACGGGCCAGTTGCCGGCGTTGATCGACGAAAGCAATTGGCAGGAGATTTCCGACGCCAATTTTTCCGAGCGCAGCGAGATCGCGCCGTGGGACGAGGATCTCAACTACCGCAAAATCAAGTCGGCGCTGCAGGATCAGGAGTACCGGCGAAGCCTGTCCGCGTTCAGCCGGCGGTTGTATGAGGAGCAATTTTCCCTGGCGCGGGCCTTGCCCCAATACCTGGAGCTCTACGAAGCGGCGCGCCGGCCCGAACGGGGGCGGCACGTCGATTTGGCGCTGCATTGGCTGAGCATGGCGTGGCGGACGCATGCGCGTTATTCGACGCACGAAGCCGCGCGGCCAGCCGGGAAGCGGGGTGCGCCGTGAATCCCGCCATCGCCATGGCGCCGGGAGAAGAGCGGCGCTGGAGGCGGCTCGCCTGGGTTTGGGCGGCCTACTATCTGGCCATCTACAGCATCGGGCAGAACGAAAACTACGTGCAGAACGTCATCTGGATGGGCGCCGCGCTGGTTGGCGCCGCCAGTTTGCCGACGTTGTTCCGCAATCGGGGCCGGATCGAGTGGCCCAGGGAAGGCTTCCTGCTGCTGGGATTCAGCTTGTGGTCCATGGTGGGATATTTTTTCGCTCCCAACCGCGATCTTTTCGCGAATTACCTGCGTCAAATCGTCGAGTTGGCCTTGATCGTGCTCTTCGTGTCCGTCATTCTCAAGTATTCGGGCGGCACCCGCTGGTTTTTCCTGGCTTTTCTGGGAGTGGCGCTGTTCAGCGTACTGACGCAGAGTCAAGGGGTCGGCATGGAGCAGCTGCAAATGAAGGGCCGCATCGCTTCCGCCAACACCTTGGGCTTCAATTGCTTCATGGGGTTGCTCGGGGCGTTGGCTCTCTGGGGCGAAACGGACAAGTGGTGGCTCCGATCGGCTCTGGCGGCCGGCGGAATCCTGGCGCTCTACGGCGTGGTTCTGTCGGCCTCCCGCGGCGCCTTCATCGCGTCGATCCTGCTGGTCCTGCTGTGGGTTCCCCTATGCCTGGTCGTAGGCTCCCGCTACAAGTTCGCGGCATTCGTGGGCGCCATGCTCATCCTCTACGTGGGGCACGAGGCGTATCGGCAAGTCGTCCAGGAAACGTATATGGGCAAGCGTTTCACGCAGGCTTCCCATCTGGAAGACAACAGCAGCCAAACCCGGCTCGAATTGGCGTACATGGGCTGGCGGCTTTTCAAGGAGAACCCCGTCCTGGGTTGCGGCGTCGGGCAATTCGGCACCGCCTCCGGCCGCGGCCTGAATGCGCACAGCGAAGTGGTCGAGATCGCCGCGACCACGGGCGTGCCCGGCCTGGTCCTCTATTATTCCGCTTTCGTCATGGCGTGGAAACGCCTGTCGCGCAGTTTCCGGCGGCTGGCCGAACCGCGCGCGCGGTACCGCGCCAACATCGCCAGAATCGCCTTGCTGACCTTGGCCGTTTCCGGCGCGCTGAACCGGCCGAATTTCATCTCTCAAAACACGATGTTCATGCTGGGCGTCGCCGTAGGCATCGCGCATTGGGCCGATCGGCGCGCCCGCTGGTCCTGGGCTTGGAACGGAGCGGGGCGGGATCGTTGCCCGGACTATCCGCCCAATGCTTTTGCCGGTTTTTCAGGCATGCGGGCCGGTCCCGGTTTTTTCGCCGGCGGCCCGCAAGGCGAACGGCCCGGCGCGGTCCGCGCTCCGGATCCGTGGGGCCCCGCGCGGCAAATGCCGGGGGGGTGTCCGCCATGAGCATGACCGGTCTTGTCAAGCGGTTCCTCGCTCCCCGGCTTCTGGAAGGGGTCAAAACGCTATGCGACCGTCGGCTGGAGCGCCGGATTCTCGGCAGCAACTTCGCGGGGCTCGATGAAAGCGCGCGGGCCTTGTCGGACGCTTGCCTGAGCGGGATCCGGGATTGGGAAGAGTGGCAGCGGCTTCGGCCTCTCCGCCGCCGGCAACTCCTGGAGATGCTGGGACTCGACCCGCTGCCTGAGCGGACGCCCTTGAACCCAACGATCACGGGGACGCTCACCCGCGCCCGCCATACCGTCGAGAAAATCGTGTTTGAAAGCCTGCCCGGCCTGTTGGTCACGGGCAACCTGTATCTGCCCAGAGGGGTGGCCGAGCCGGTCCCCTGCATCCTGTACCTGTGCGGCCACCAGATCCACCCGCTGGGGGCGAAGACGCAGTATCAGGATCGCTTTCTGTGGTATCCCAACCATGGCTTCGCCTGTTTGGCCGTGGATTCCCTGCTGTGCGGCGAAGTACCGGGCTTGCACCGCGGGACCCACACGCTGGGTCGCTGGGACTGGTTGTCGCTGGGCTACACGCCGGCCGGGGTGGAAGTCTGGAACGCCATGCGGGCGCTCGACTATTTGGAAACCCGCGCCGAGATCGACGCGGAGCGGATCGGCGCGACGGGAACTTCCGGGGGCGGCGTCATGACCTGGTACCTGGCCGCGCTGGACAGACGCGTGAAAGCGGCGGCGCCGTCCGCCTCCGCCTACACGGTCGGATCCCAGGTCCGTCGCCGCCTGATTCCGCGCCAGTGCGACTGCACGTTCTATCCCAACCTGTACCGGATGGATTTCCCGGAAGTGGGGGCCCTCGTCGCCCCCCGTCCGCTGTTGATATTGGCGGGCCGGCGCGACCGGATATTCCCTCCGGCCGGTTATCGCGAGCTTTTCCGGAAGCTTTCCCGCATCTACGGCATGGATCCGGCCGCGGCGTCCGCCCGCCCGCTCCTCGAACTGGCCGAAACAAATCGCGGCCATGCCGAAACCCCGGAAACCCTGCGCCGGACGCGCGCATGGATGGTGCGTTGGCTGGCGCCGCAAAACGCGGCCGCGGCCGGCGCCGTGCGCGATCCGAGCCCGGATGCGGAGCCGCCGGAACGATTGGCGTGCCTCGGCCAGGTCCCGACCGGCGCCGCCAACTTCACGGTGCACCGGACGTTCGTCCCCGCCCACGCGCTGGCCGGACCGATGACGGCGGACGAATGGAATGCCCGCCGGCCGGTCCTGATGGAATTGCTGCGGACGAAGGTGTTCGGCTGGTTTCCGGAATCCGAGGAGATTCCGTTCCGGTCCCGGAAAGCGGTCGGCAGCGGCGGGCATGCCCGGCGATTCGCGCGCTTCAGCGAATGGGAATTCGATTCCGAACCGGGGGACCGCGTACGGGTTCAGCTTTTCGAACCCCACCGCGCGCCGGTGGATGCGCCGCTGCTCGTCGTCGTCCGGCGCCGGGTCGATTCCCTGGCGTTTCCCGACGACGAACTCCTGCCGCTGCTGTCGGACCACCGGTTGCTGATCTTGGTGCCGCGCTTCGGCGGCTGGAATCCCGCCCCGGCCGAACGGGCGGCGGCGGAACGCATGGCCGCCCTGTGCGGTCGCACGCTGGATGCCTTGCAGGTATGGGACGTCCTGCGCGCGGTGCGGTGGGCCCTGGACGAAAGGGGATTCCGGCCTTCGGGGATCAGCCTGTTGGGACGGGAAGGGGCCGGCGTCGTCGCGCTCTATGCGGCGCTCTTCGAACCCCGGATCGGCCAAGTGATCATGCAGCGTCCGCCGGCTTCCCACGCGGAGGGACCTTCGCTTTTGGGCATTTTGCGGATCACGGACATCCCGGAGGTCGCCGGATTGCTCGCGCCTCGCGGGTTGACGCTGGTCGGCGCGGTGCCCGCCGCATTTTCCATGGTTCAGGATCTGTACCGCGCGGCCGGGGCCGCGCGGAAATGCCGCACCGTGGACAGTCCCGTGGCCGCCCTGCGCGGGAGCGACGGCGGAACGGGATCGTTTTTTTCCGGAACTTCCCGCGATTCCAAGGAGTAGACATGCCTGGCCTCCACGCCGTTCTGCATTGCCTCCCGGACGGAGACGTCCGGTTCCGGGCCGCCGTCGAAGACCAGAAATCGGATCCGGCCGTGCGCACGGACGTCCTGTGGGAGCAGCCCGGTCGGGCCGCGGCGTTTTCGGGCCATGCGGCGTACCCCCGGCGGTTCTGGAGGATCGATGGCGCGCGGATCTTCCTGGAAGGGGCCGTCTACAACCAAACGGGAGCGGAAACCGATGCGCGCCTGGCGGAAATCGCCGCGAGCCTGCTGCGCGGTGCCGACGTGGCCGGCCCGGTGCGGCGCTTCATGGAAGAAACGGATGGCGACTACGTCGTGGTCGTCCAGGGCGAAACAAAGCCGGAGATGATCGCCTTCAACGATCGCTGGGGGAGGTTGCCGGCCTATTATTGCCGGACGCCGGGGAGCGCGGCGTTTTCCCGGACGGTCAGTTTTCTCCTGCATTGGTTGCCGGAGATCCGCCTGGATCCCCGCGCCCTGGCGGAATTCCTCATGATGGGCTACGTGCTGGGCGCAAAAACCCTGGTCGAAGGGATCACCCGGCTGGAGCCCGGCAGTTTGCTGCGCATGGCGGTCGCAGGGCCGGAAACCGCGGCCACCGCGGAACGCATATGTCCCGGCGTGTTTGGCCACGGCGCGGCCGTCGAGCCGGGGCGGGCGGCGGCGATCTGCGCCGATCTTTTCATCCGCGGCCTGGAAAACCGCGTGCGCTTCTGCCGGGAATCGGGGTTGCGGATCACCGTCGACGTGACGGCCGGACGGGATAGCCGGACCAACTACGTGGGCCTGAGCCGCCTGGGAGCCGCCGCGGAATATTTCTCGGACGATCTCGATGCCCACAACGAATGCGATTATCTGCCGGCCCTCGTCGCGATCTACGGGAACCCCGTCGCCCAGATCCCGATGAAAACGCCGCCGGCCGATTTTGCCGCCATGCGCCGATTGACCTATTGCACGGACTGCACCGTCAACGGCTGGACCGCGCATCTCGCCGAACACAAGACCCTCGAACGCAAGCGGCAGGTGCCCGGACCGGCGATCCGCTTCATGGGCTTCGGCGGCGAATTGATCCGGACGATCTTCCGGCCGCCCTATCTGTACACCCGGATGTCCCAGCTCATCCGGGACAACGTCTATTTCCACATTTTCGAGCTTCCGGACGTTTGCCGGCTGCTGGGGCTGGATCCGCGGCGCCTGGCGCGGGATCTGGAAGGCTACGTTGCGGCGTATCCGGAGTCCTCCCTGGATGACAAACCGAAGCGGTTCTATTTCGAATATTACCAGGTTCTGGTCAACGCCGGCGAAAATCGCCAGCGCCGCCATTTCTGGACGATGGCGCCGCTGTGGGCCCAGGCGCTCGTGACGTATGAAATGGCCGAATTGCCGACGGCCATCTTGAACCACGCCTTTTTCGACCGGTTCCTGGAGCAGATCGATTCCCGGGCCACGCAGGCGCCCTTCTACCGCCGCGGGGCCGATGCCGGGACCAAGGCCAGTCTCGTCGGCTACTGGCTGGGCAAGCAGGCGCGCAAACTCGCCGGGGGCTGGCCGCTCCTGCCGTGGAGCCGGAAAATCAAGCGGTTGCTTCGCGGCGAACACCGCAAGCTGGAGGTCGAGACTCCCTTGGAACGGGAGATCCGGACGACGTGGGAATCCACGCCGGTCGCGGCGCGGTATTTTTCCCGCGCGGAAATCCTGCGGATCGCCACCCGCCGGGCCAATCCGGTCAAGAAATACCAGTTGCTGACCGTGCTCCAATACCTGTCGGAAGTGGCCAGCCGTTTCCCGGTCCAGGGCCCGCTTCCAGGCCGTTCCGAGGCGGAACGCCCATGATTTCCGAAGAACAATACGTCGAAGATTGCCTGCGGAACGGAGTGCGCGGCCACCGCCACGACGGCGTGTGGTGGCGGGAGCCGTTTCCGTTCTACGCGAAACCCATGTTCGAGTTCCGGGAACTGGTGCCGGGGAGCGCGCACCCGTCCTTCCTCCGGGCGCCTTTGGGCTACAGCCATCCGGTGCCCGATCCGGCGCTCGGGAACCGGGCGTTGCCCTACATGATCCTGCAAGGCCCCGAATTGCGGGGGTTTCGGCTGGAAGCCCTGCCGGGCAAGAAGCGGAACCAGGTGCGCAAGGGCTTGAAACTGTGCGAGGTGGCCTTGATCCAGGACGTCGCGCGGCATCTGGAAGAAATCCGCGGCATCTACGTTTCGCAGGCCATGCGGCATGCCGAATTCCACGAACTTCCGGAGACGCCGCCGGAATACTACGTCGATCGCGCCGACGAGTGGCGCCGGCGGGAGCTGCGCTACCTGACCACGTGCGGGCGGGAAACGTGGGGCGCGTTCATCGACGGGCGGCTGGCGGGCTTCATCGTCTCGCCCCAGATCGAAGGCGTCCGCATCATCGAGAAGGCCAAGTGCCACACGGATTTCCTGTCGTTCAACGTGAACGACGCCTTGTATTTCACCGTGCTGGAAGCGTCGGGGAAGGATTCCGCTTGCCGGAAAGTCCTCAACCCCGGGCTTCTGGGCGGGCGCTTGGCCCGCTACAAGGAACAGTTCCTGTTCAAGCAGGATGCGATCCCCGTCTACGTTTCGCATCCGCTGCTTTTCAACGTTGGCCGACGCCTGCGGGCTCTGGCGAAACGCCGGCCGGCGAGTTCAACCGGGGCGCTCGGCGAGGACGACTGACATGGATACGGCCATCGTTTGCGGCAACGGCATCAACGCCCATACCCTCGTGCGTTCCCTGGAGCGCCTGGGCTGGGCCGGGCGCATCGTCTTGCTTTGGCACGAGACCGAGGGCCGCGGGTTTGCCGGCTGCTTGAACCGCCACGTGGAGCACTGGGCGGTTGCCATCCGGCGGCTCGACGAGCTGCCGGGGCTCATCGAGGAACGATATGGCCGCGAGGGGCGCGCGTTCGTTTTCTTCACCGACGAACGTTACCATCCCGCCTTTGCCGAATGGCTGACGCGGCATCCGGATTCGGCGATCCGCTGCCATCTCGGCTCGGCGCGGCACGTGTTCGCGATGCTGGACCGCTATGAATTCTGCCGGTTCATCGACACCCGCCGGCTGGCCTCCGTGCCCCGGACGATCCCGGGGGAGGAGGATCCTTTCGCGGCGTTCGGCGAGGCCTTCATCGTGCGCCCGCGCCTGTCGTGGTTCGGGGTTGCCCAGCGCGAACGGGTGAAACTCGTGGCCGGACGCGACCAATGCGCGGCGGCGCTGGCCGATTACGCCGCGCGCGGCCTGACGCCGGCGGATCTGAGTTTCCAGGAGCGGCTGAGCATCCGCAACCAGGACAACGTGTCGATCTGCGGCTGGTACGGTCCCGCCGTCCGGCACCTGTATTGCTCCCGGAAAGTCCTGCAATATCCGCCGAAGACGGGCGGGGGCGACGTGGTGGAACTGCTGCCGCCGCCGCCCGGCGTGCGGGAACAGGCCCAGGCCATTCTGGCCGCCCTGGAATACGACGGGCCGTTCGAACTGGAATTCGTGTTCGACGAGCGGGCCGGCGAATTCAAGGTCACCGAACTGAATCCGCGGTTCTGGCTGCAGCACGGCCTGATCGAGGCCGTTTCCGGATGCGCCCTGGTCGGGACCGGCCTGGGCCGCGCGCCGCTGCCCGTTGGCGCGCACGAACGCAGATTGCGCTATTGGGTCAATCCGATGTACACTGCGTTCCGACTGTTGAAATTGGACCCGCGGAGCCTGCGCTACTACGCGTCGCCGAAATCGTGGAAGCCGTTTTCGGCCGCGCAAGCGCTGCGATACGCCGCCGACTACGCGCGGCGCAAATGGATGGGCGGGCGCCGGCTGCCGTAAGGAAAACGACCATGCGCATCACGATCATGTGTCCGTCGCACTCGCTGGGCGATGAACGGGTAGTCTGCCGGCAGGCGCTGGCCATCGCGCAGGCCGGGCACGACGTGCTCGTGCTGGGGCGATACGATCCCGAAAAGTCGCCGCCGCGGCATCCGCGCCTCCGGCTGGAACCCGTCGGCCCCATGACCCGGGGCGCATCGTGGCGGGCGCGCGCGGCCAAGATCCGGGCGCTGTATGCCTGCTATCGGCGGGCGCGCGCCAGTTCTCCCGATCTGCTGGCGGCGCACGAGCCGGAAACCGCCCTGCTGGGCTTGCTCGTCAGCCGCCGGCTGCGCGTCCCGATCCATTTCGACGTGCACGAGTGTTTCGACGAATTGCTGGCCGGCCGGGTGCCGCCGTTTCTCGCGGAACGGGTCAAGCGGCTTTCCTGGCGCGCGCTCGCGTGGATCGCGCGCCGCTGCGACTACGTCACCGTGGTGTCGCCGGCGACGCAGCGCCAATACCAGGCCGTGCGCGGCGACCGGCGCGTCGACATCATCCACAACAGCCCGCCGATCGAGCTGTTCCCGCCTTGCTCGCAGACTCCGGCCGGTCCCCTGACGGTCTGCCACGAGGGCTGGCTCGATCTTCTCCGCGGGATGCGCCAGTTGCTCCAGGCCATCGCGCTGGCGAAGCGGCAGATCCCGCTGCGGCTGCTGGTGGTGGGCAAGCTGGGCGGAAGTTGCGCCGCGCAGTTCGATGCGCTGGTGGCGGAGCTGGGGATCGGCGGTCTCGTGGCCGTGACCGGTTGGTTGCCCTATGCGGAGGTCGGCAAAGTGGATGCGACGGCCCAAATCGGGGTGGTGACGCTGCAGCCGACGGGCAACAACAACGGCAGCTTGAGCAACAAGGTCTACAGCTACATGGCCTGCGGCCAGGCCTTGATCGTGCCTCGGAATTCCGCCACGGCGGAATTGGTCGCCCGGCACGAATGCGGTTTGGCCGTCGACGTCACGGACCCGGAGGAGATCGCCCGGGCCATGGTCCGACTGGCGAACGATCCGGGCTTGCGCGAAACCATGGGGCGCAACGGCCGCCAGGCCATCGAACGGCAGTTGGGTTGGCACGTGATGTCCGCGCGCCTGGTCTCCGCCTACGGCGATTTGCTGGCCGGGAAACGCCTGCAGCGGGAGGACGCGCCGTGAAGATCTGTTCCGTGGTCGGCGCCCGGCCGAATTTCATCAAAATCGCTCCCTTTTGCCGGGCGCTGCGGAAGTACAACGAAACGGCGCCTGCCGGCGGTGCGATCGGACATTGGCTGGTCCATACGGGCCAGCACTACGACGATCGGATGTCGCAGGCCTTCTTCCATGAGCTGGGCATTCCCCAGGCCGACGTCAACCTGGGCATCGGGTCGGGGAGCCATGCGGAGCAAGTGGGCAAAACGATGATCGCCTTCGAAAAGGTGGTCCGCGAAACCCGACCCGACTGGATCGTCGTCGTGGGCGACGTCAATGCGACCTGCGCCTGTTCGATCGTGGCGAAGAAGGAACACGTGCAGCTGGCGCATATCGAGGCGGGCCTGCGATCGTTCGACCTGGACATGCCGGAGGAAATCAACCGCCTGGTCACGGATCGCCTGTCGGACCTGCTGTTCGTCCCCGACCGGATATCGGAGGGCAATCTCCTTCGCGAAGGGGTGCCTGCCGGCAAGATCCGCTTTGTCGGCAACATCATGATCGACACGCTGCGGGAACAGATGCCCGCCGCCGGCCGGCGGAACGTGGACGAGATCGTGGCCGCCAACCGGATCGACGCCGGGATCGCCCGCGGGCCGTGGAACGGCCGGGAGGGGTTCGCCTTGGTCACGCTGCACCGTCCCTCGAACGTGGACGACGCCGCCGGACTGCGGCGGATCGCGGATTTCATCTGCGGCGAGTTGGCGTCCGACCTGGCCGTGCTGTGGCCGATCCATCCGCGGGCGAAACTCCAGCTGGAGACGCATGGCTTGTGGCGGCAGGTGGCCGAATGCGGCCGCGTGTTCCTGCTGCGCCCGCTGGGCTACCACGACCTGCTGAAAATCAACATGGAAGCCCGTCTGGTGGTGACGGACAGCGGCGGCCTGCAGGAGGAATGCTGCGTGTTGGGCACCCCTTGCCTGACGTTGCGGCCCAACACGGAACGGCCGGTGACGCTGCTGGAGCACGGGGGAGTCAGCTTGCTCGTCGGCAACGATCCCGTCCGGATGCGCGAGGGATACCGTCGCTTGTCGGCCATGGCGCGCACGCCCATGCAGCCGGAATTGTGGGACGGCCACGCCGCGGAGCGGATCGTGCGGCACATGGCGGCGTTGGCTTGACCGGCGCAAGCAGGACACAAGGCGAACGATGGGATCTCCGGACAATGGAACAACGGCGATGGACCGGATGGGCGCGGCGGAACGCTCGCCGACCGAGATGTTCCGACTGGCGATCGTGACCAGCAACTATCCGACGCCGGCCCGGCCGACGTACGGCACGTTCGTCCGGCAATTCGCCCATGCCTTGGCCCGGCAAGGCGTCGGATGCGCGGTGATCCAGCCGGTGGCCGTCCACGAAGAGCGGGGCCGTTTCGGTCTTGCCGATTGCGAGCGGGAGGACGCCGGCGGCGGCCAAACCGTGGTCGTCCACCGTCCGCGGTTCCTGTCGCTTTCGGCGCGGGAAGCCTTTGTCCGGCTGGGGCCGTTCAATCCTTCGCGCTTCACGCTGAACCGCTTTGCCGCCGCGGTGCGCCGGACGCTGCGCGGGCAGCGGATTCGGCCGGATGCCCTCTACGGGCATTTCCTCTATCTGGCCGGCGCCGCCGCGGTGCGCGTGGGACGCGAGCTGGGCATTCCGGCTTTTCCCTGCGTCGGCGAAGGGGAATTGTGGACCGTGCGCCAATTCGGGATCGCCCATGCGCGGAAAGCGCTGGCCGGAGCCTGCGGCTTCCTGGCCAATTCATCGGCGCTCAGGGAAACGCTGGTCCGGCGGCTGGGATTTTCCGGAGACCGCATCGGCGTGTTTCCCAACGGCACCAACCTGGCCGCGTTCAAGCCCCTGGACCGGTCGGCGGCGCGGACGCGACTGGGGCTGCCGCAAGACCGTTTCCTGGTCGCCGCGGCCGGCAATTTCCTCGAGAAAAAAGGGATCGCGCGGGTGGGCGCGGCCATCGAGGGATTGGCAGGGGTTGCCGGCGTCTTTGCCGGTTCCGGCCCCGTGCCCCCGACGGCTTCCAACGTCGCTCTGTGCCGCCGGGTGGCCCACGAAGACATGCCGGTCCTGCTGTCCGCCTGCGACGTGTTCGTGCTGCCGACCTTGGTCGAAGGTTCCTGCAATGCCTTGGTGGAAGCCATGGCTTGCGGCCTGCCGATCGTGAGTTCGGTGGGCGCATTCAACGACGACGTGCTGGACGAGAGCATGTCGATCCGCGTCGATCCGCTGGACGTGCCGGCCATCCGCCAGGCGATCGTGCGCCTGCGCGACGATCCGGCGCTGCGCGCGCGCATGGCGGCGGCCGCGCTGCGCCGCTCGCGCCTGTTCGACGTCGACGACCGCGCGCGCCGGATGGTCGCTTTCATCCGGCAGCGCATCGAATCGTCCGGCGGCCCGGCCGCCGCATGCAGGTCCTGCGATTCGACGGGAAACGAAATCCAACAACCAACGAGCGGATGCGCCTGGCGCGGCTCGGTCGGGAGACTCCATGGAAACGTATAGCCAAAGAATCCTCAAGGGGGGGCGGCTGGTCGTCTGGCAGCGATTCGCGCGCTTCCACGAGGCGGCCAAGGCCATCCGGCATTTCGCCGGGGCCGAGCCCGTCGGCGATTTGCTGGACATCGGCGCGGCCGACGGAATCGGTTTGCCGATTTTGCGGCCGCTGGCCCGGAACATGCTGAGCGTCAACTATTATGAGGAGCACTCGCGGGAGTTCCGCGCGGCCCATCCCGGCGAGTCCGTGCTGACCGCGGATGCGCGCGCCCTGCCGCTGCCCGACGGCTCGTACGACGTGTGCACGTCGTTCGAGGCGTTGAATTGCGTTCCGGGCCGGAACGACCGGATCCGCTGCATCGCGGAAATCCACCGGGTGCTGAAACCCGGCGGCTGGTTCGTGTGTTCGCTGCCCATCGAGGTGGGCTATCCGGCCCTGATCAAATACCTGGCGCGGGTCTGCACGGGCAAACAGACCCGGGGCATCGACCTGCCCATGGCCCTGCGGCACTGGCTCTACCGGTTCAACGACGTCGATCGGTTCGACCAGGGGTGCCACGCGGGCTTCAACGTCTACCGTTTCGTGGACGACCTGCGCGAGAAGTTCGACGTGGTGAAGACGCGGGCGATTCCCATCCCCGTTCTGTTTCCCATGAACCTGCTGATCGTGGCCCGCCGCCGGTGAGCGGCTTTGGCTGAATGAACTGGCTCATCGTCACGACCGGAAACCTGCCCGAGGCGTACGTCATGGCGGATTTCCTGCTGCGCCAATCGCAGCCGGTCGCCTTGTTCAACATCCGGGGACGGACGCGGCGGGAGCGCTGGCGGGTGCTCGCGCGGCTGGCCCGCAAGCGCGGGGTGCCGTATTTGGCGGATCTGCTGCTGGGGCGGTGGCTGCGGACGCGCTACCTCGGCCCGGGCTATCGGCCGTTTCCGGAGATCACTGCCGGCGTCGCCGCGGAGTTGCGGCGGCGCTGCCGCTACGTCGAAGTGGACAACCCCCACGCGCCGGAAACGCTCCGGCAAGTCGCGGCGTACGAGCCGGACTACGTGCTGCTGCTGGGAGCGCCCGTGCTCCGGCCGGAGTTTTTCACGCTCGCGCGCCGCGGGACCCTCAACTGGCACCACGGGATCGCGCCGCGCTACCGGGGCTCCGATTGCGTGCTGTGGGCCATGGCGAACGGCGAATTCGACCAGATCGGCTTCACCATCCACCGCGTGTCCGCCGTCGTGGACGGAGGCGGAGTGCTGCTGCAGCGCAGGCTGGCGGTGCCCACGGACGCGGATTTCGGCGCGGCCGTCGCGGGCATCGCCCGGCAGGGCCTGGCGGGTTTCGTCGAAGTGGTCGGCCGGATACTGGCGGGTGACGAGCCGGTCGCGCGCGAACAGGAACAAGGCGGATGCCACTATCCGCCGATCGGCTGGCGCGCGATCCGCCGCGCCCATGGGAACTACGTGCGCCATGCCGCCCGCTGACGCCATCTCCGCCGCCGCGCCGCGCTGGCCCGGGGGCGCGAAGTTCGCGCTGTTTTTGTCGCACGACGTCGACAAGATCCGCGACCGCGAACTTTTCTACGTCCTGGCGGCGATCAACCACATCCGCCGCCGGGCCATGCATGGCGAGCCCGGGAGCGTGCGTCTGGCCCTGCGCCGGCTGGCGCGCGCGCTCGTGGCGCCCAAGCCGCCGGAAATGGACTTCCAAACGATCCTGGCCATCGAAGCGCGCCACGGATTCCGATCCACGTTCTTCGTGCTGCACGACGTCGGCTGGCGGCGGCGCGGATCGCGCTACGCCTTGACGGATCCCGCGCTGCGCCGGATCGTCGGCATGATCCGGGCGGCCGGGGGCGAAATCGGCCTGCACGGAGGCTACTACCGCCTGAACCAGGCCGCGGCCTACCGGGAAAGCCGCGAGCTGCTGCGCCGGGAACTGGGCGTGGAGGCCGTCGGCATCCGCAACCATTTCCTGCGGCATACCGGCGCGGAGACGTGGCAGGCGCAGGAGCAAGCCGGATTCCGGTACGATTCCACGTTCGGATTTTCGGATCGTGTCGGGGCGCGCGACGCCCGCGTGCTGCCGTTTTTTCCGCTGGCGCCGGGGGCTGGCGAGCCGAGCGGCATCTTGGAATTGCCGCTGACCGTCATGGACGTCGCGCTGTTCATGAAGCATGGGCCGGATGGCCGGGCGGCCTTGGCGGCGGCGTGGGCGGCCATCGAGCCGGTGGTCGCGGCCGGGGGGCTGGTCACGCTGCTGTGGCACAACGATTGCTTCAACGAGCCGGAATACCGCGAGTGGCAGTGGACCTACGAGCGGCTGTTGGAGCGGTTGGCCGCCCTGGCGCCGTGGTGCGCCACGGGCGCGGAAATCCACGACTGGTGGCGTGGCCGCGCGGAAAATGGGGCTTTGGACGGAAAGACCGAACCGCTATGATGCCGGGCATGAGCCATTGGATCGCCGCCATCTGCACGGGAAGCGCCGCCGCCGTTTTCCTGCTCGCCAAATGCTATTTCCTGGCGCCGTCCCGGTTGGGCTGGGGCATGCTGCTGGCAAACGCGTTCTATGAGACGCTCGAGATCAAGGCGGGCGTGCGCCGGGCATGGCTCGATGCGTTCTTGCTGGCGGCGGCGACGGTCGGCGCCGCCGCCTGGGGCGGGGGTTATGCGGCGGCGGGCGCGGCGCTGGCGCTCGGCGGGGCTTGGGTGGCCGCGTTGTTCGTGGATCTGCGCTGGCGGTCGGATCCGCCGGCCCGGCAGTATGCGGCTTCGGCGGGGCGCGTGCCCCTGCCGATCCCGCGGATGATCGTGAGCCTGCGCGGGCCCGTTTTGCGGCGGACGAAACGGGTTTACCACGCCGGCGACTGGCCGGAGGGCTGGACCCAGACCTACGAGCTGATGGTTCTGAACCCGGGAACGGTCCGGCCCCAAATCCCTCTGCGCATCGAGATCGCGGCGGTGGGCGCCGGATTGGAGGTCGAGGCATCCGGCCCGGCCGAGATCGCCGCTCCGGAGCCGGGACAGGTGATCGTGCGTCCGGTGACCCTGCGCGCGGTTCGTCCGGGGCCGGGGGGCGACGTGCGCCTGCGCGTGGCGCAGGCCGATTGGGCCTGGGAACGCCTCCTGCGCGTCGATTCGATCGCCGCGCGAGGCGCGCTGCGCATCCGCGGCGCGGCCATCCGCCGCTGGAAATACGGCGCGCGGGCGGGATTCGTCTGGCGCGGCGACAACGACCTGTACGATCCGTCCACGTTCCAGTCGGCCCAGGGCTTGCGGCTGGCGCTGGGGCTGGCGGCGCGGTTCCGCATGCCGACCACCGTGATGCTGTCGGCGCGCCTGAGCTTGTTCCCGGACGAGCACGAGGCGTTCTGCCGGCGGTTCGGCTGGAACCGGCACAGCGAGGAAATCCCGGATTTCATCCGGTTCTGGCACGAAGAAGTGGACACTGCGGCCGAACAGGAATTCCCGACCCGGACGGATCGGCCGCTGGCGGCCGAAATCGGCAACCACGGCTACCTGCATTACGGCACGCATGCCGCCGCCGATCCCGGCAACGGCTGGACGTCCCACGCGCGCGTGGGGGCGGGGCGCTATCCCTGGCTGCGGGACCATCCGTGCGATTCGCTGGCCGAGCAGCGCGACAACATCGTCGCGTGCACCCGGGCGATCGAGGAAAAACTGGGCGTGCGGACGACCTGCTACACGCCGCCGAGCGACATGTTCGATGCGTTTACCGCGCGGGCCGTCGAAGCGGCGGGGATCGAGATCGGCAACGAAACCGACGCCACCAAGTGGCAGAAGCTGCTGACGTTTCCCGCCGAGCACCATCCGGCCGGCTGCGAACGGCTGGTCGAGCTGACGCGCATGTTGCCGCGCGACCCGGTCCATGCGGCCCACGTCGCCATGCTGGAGTTCTGGCTGGGCTTCGCCCGGCGGAACGGCCGGGCGCTGGTTTTCCTGGCCCACCACCACTTGCTGATGTACCGGTCCAACGCCTGCGCCAACCTGACGGCGGAATTGCTGCGCCACGTGCTCGCCGACGGCGAAGGGGACGTCTATGCGGCGACCTTGACCGCGATGGGCCGGTATTGGCGCGACGTCTTGAGCGAACGGACGCGCGCGGTCCGCGTGGACGTCGCTGAAACCGCGGTGGAAATCCGCAACGTCGGCGATCGGCCGCTGACCGGCTTGCCGCTGGAAATCGAATTCGCGGACGGCCGGCGCTGCCTGCGGCTGGTGGACGTGCCCCCCCGCGCGGCCATCCGGGTCGCGCTGGAGCCGGCCGGATGAACGTCCGCGAATACGCGCCCGGGCTGGATGCGGCTTGGGACGACTACGTGGCGCGGCAGCCGGAAGCCACCCCTTTCCACCGCGCGGGCTGGAAACGGGTCATCGAACGGGCGACGGGGCACGCGGGCCGCTATCTGATGGCGATGGAAGCGGATCGGGTCGTGGGCATCTACCCGCTGTTCATCGTGTCCACGCGGTTGTTCGGCACCCTGGGCGTCAGCTTGCCGTTCGTCGGCTACGGCGGCGTGGTGTCCGACGGTCCGGAAGCCGAAGCCGCCTTGATGGCGGCGGCGGAGGACGTCGCGCGGGCGGCGGGCTGCGACTACGTCGAGTTGCGCCAGCGGCATCCGCTGAAAGGAAACTGGCCGACGACGGACCGCAAAGTGGCGACTTGGATTCCGACCGCGGGCGGCGCGGAAGGGGTATTCGCGCGGCTGCATCCGAACGTGAGGAACAAGATCCGGAAAGCGGACAAGAACGAGGTGGTCGTCCAGCGGGGCCGCGAGCATCTGGCGGACTTCTACGCGATCTACTCCCGGAATCTGCGCGATCTGGGCACGCCGGTTATCTCGCCGCGGCTGTTTGCGGAAGCCGTGGCGGCGTTTCCGGAACAGGTGCTGGTCTACCGGGCGGTGCGGCGCGGAAAGACGATCGCCGCCAAGGTGGTGGTTCGGGATCGGGACACGTGCTACTTCACGTGGTCGGCCTCCTTGCGGGAGGAACTGTGCCATGCGCCGGTCCACGCGATGAACTGGAAGGCGATCCAGGACGCCTGCCAGGCCGGTTGCCGGCTGATCGATCTCGGGCGCAGCACGGCGGATTCCAGCCATCAGGATTTCAAGAAATACTGGGGCGGGGTAACCGCGCCGTTGCCGTGGGCCTACCAGTTGCTGGGACGATCCAGCCTGCCGGGATTGAACAAGGAAAACAGGGCGTTTTCCGTCGCCATCGCGGCGTGGAAACGGTTGCCGCTGGGCTTGAGCCGGGTTTTGGGCCCGATCATCGCGCGCGGCTTGCCCTGAAAACGTCCGGAGAGAATTGTCCATGCGCATTTTGTATTTGCACCAGTTTTTCGCCGGGCCGGAAGCCCCCGGTCCGCGGCAACCGCGGGATCTGGTTCGCGTGTTGGCCGAACGGGGCCACGCGGTGGACGTGGTGGCGTGCGATCTCAACGCCTACAACGAACAGACCGAACCCGAAGAAAACGTCGATTTTCCGGGTGGCGGAAGCCTCCGGGTCCATCGCCTTCCGGTCCCGCGCGGCCTGCGCGCCAGCCTGGGCAACCGCCTGAAAACCTACGGCGCGTTCGCTTGGTCGGCCTATCGGTTCGGCCGCGGGCGGGAAGCGCCCGACGTCGTGATGGCCACCATCCAGCCGCTGTTCAGCGGCGCGGCGGCGCTCCGATTGGCCCGGCGCTGGCGGAAGCCGTTTCTGCTGGAGGTCCGGGATCTTTGGCCGGACGCGCTCGTCGTCAAGAAGGCGATCGCGCCGTGGCAGGCGGCCCCGCTGTACGCCGTGGCGCGGTCGCTTTATTTCGGTGCCGACCGGGTCGTGGTTTTGACGCCCGGGCTCAAGACCGAACTGCTGAAGAAAGGCGTCCCGGTTCCGCGGTTGGACGTCTTGCCGAACAGCTACGACGAGGCGTTTTTCCGCCTCGCGCCAGGCACCCGCGAAACCATGCGGAAGGAACTGGGCTGGGACGGGCAATTCGCGGCGGTCTACGCGGGGTCGCTGACCGAGGTGACCGCCGTGGAAACCATCGTGCGCGCCGGGGCGTTCCTGCGCTCGCGTCCGGACATCCGCATCGACCTGTTCGGATACGGGCAGAGCAAACCCAGGGCGCAGGCGCTGGCGCGGGAACTGGGACTGGCCAACGTCCATTTCCACGATGCCGTGCCCAAGACCCGCATTCCGGCCATCCTGGCGGCGGCGGATGCGGGGCTCATGACGCTGTTCCGAAGTCCTTTGATCCACATCTACTTCGAAAACAAGTTCATCGACTACATGGGGGCCCGCCTGCCGATCCTCGCTTCCATGGACGGGGTGCAAGCCGATTTGATCCGGCGCGCCGGGGCCGGGCGGGTCGTGCCGACGTTCGACGCCGAAGCGTTGGCCAACGCCATCGTCGAAGCGGCGGACCATCCGGAGCGTTGCCGGGAGATGGGCGCGGCCGGACTGCGCTTCCTCGAAACCCGCCTGCGCCAGCCCGACGTCCTGAATCGCTACGCCGATTTGCTGGAAGCGGTGGCGAAAGGCGAAGCCGCCCGCCTGCCGCCCTGGGATCCGTTCCAATGAACGTGTTCTTGATTTTCACGGGGGCCGCGGCGGTGGGGCTGGTCGCCTTGGCCCGTCTGTTCGTGCTGTCCCGATGGCGGGCGGGTTGGGCGATGTATCTGGCCAACGTGGTGTGGGAGATTTTTCCCAAGAAGGTCGGATTCGACCGGTTCCGGCTGGAGGCGGCGGTGGCGGCGGCGGGGCTGGTCCTGCTGGGATGGGGCGGCGTTCCATGGGGCGCCGCAACGCTGTTCGGCGCGGCGCTCTTGGCGCTGGAAATCGGCAACCACCGCTGGGAGAAACGGCTGGTTCAAGGACCCGTTCCCGCCGGCGCGATCTTGACGTTGGAGGCACCGTTCACGTCGCGAAGGCCGGGCTATTCCTTGGGCGTGCGCTGGATCGGCGTGCCGTTCGATCTGGAAGTAGTCGCGGTCAATCCCGGGGCGGAACCTGCGACGTTGCGCGTGCGTCTGGACGCGCCGGCGGAGTGGCTGGACGGAGCCGCGGCGGAACAAATTCTCCGGCTCGATCCGGCGGGCGGCGTGGGGCGCGCGAAATGGACGTTGCGGCCGCGGACGCGCCAAGGCGGGGGCGTGCTGGAAATCGCCGCGGAAGAAAACGGCCGGACCCGGCGCTTCCGCATCGCGCACGACGGTTGCCGGCCGCCGGCGGCAGCCCGGCCCGTGCGGGCGGAGATTTCGCGCTATCCGGGTGGCCGCCGCAGCGCGTTCGTGTGGCGCGGGGACATGGATCTGTACGATCTGCGGACCTTCCAGTCGATCGCCGGGCTGGAAACGACGCTGGGCTTGTCGGCGCGGTATGCGTTCCCGCAGACGATGTGCCTGTCCACGCGGCTGTCGTTCGACGAAGCCGCCGCCCGCGAATGGGCGGAGCACGCGGGGGCGGAAACCGGCGCGGCCGAAATCCCGCGGTTCGTCCAGTGGCTGCGCGAAAAGGTGGACTTGCGCCATGCCGCCGCTTTTCCGGCGCAAGGCAAGGGCAAGCCCTATTTGCTGGAATTGGGCAACCACGGCCATCTGCATTACGACACGGCGGCGGCGGCGGCGCCCGAAAACGGCTGGAAATCGCACGCCAAGATGGGCGCGGGGCGGTATCCGTGGATGGGGGCCGACGCCTCCTCGTTCGGCGAGCAGCGCGACAACATCCTGGAAGCCGCACGATGGTTCCAAAAGTTGTTGGGGTTCACGCCGCGATCCTGGGCCAAACCGGGCCGCTGCAACGACGCGGACACGGCGCGGGCCGCAATGGCAGCCGGCTGCGAGGTGCTCAGCGGTTCCGACATCCGCGCGCGCGACAACGTCCTGTTCCAGCCGCCCCCGCACCATCCGGGCGGGACGGACGCGGTGGAACTGACCTCGCGCTATCCGCCCGACCCGCAGCACGTGCACCATTTCGCGATGCTGCGATTCTGGCTGCATCGCTCCGGCCGCTTGGGGTTGCCGATGGTCTTCATGTGCCACCAGCACATGCGCCAGTGGGAGGGGCCGGCCTGCGGGCGTTTCACGGAGCATCTGCTGCGGAGCGCGCTGGCGGACTTCCACGGCGAATTTGCCATCGACACGCTGTTCGGCGTCGGCAAGTATTGGCGCGAAGTTTTGAGTCCGCAAACGCGCCGCGTGGCGGTCGCGCTGGACGACGCGCGGCTCCGGATCGAAAACCGCAGCGATGCGGATTTCGCGCAGGTGCCGGTGGATCTGGAACTGGCGGACGGCGGCCGGACCACGGTGCTGGTTTCGGTCCGCGCCGGACAATCGGTCGAGTTGGAATTGCAGGAGTAGGCGGATGCCGTTGGTATGCACAGTGGACGTCGAGGACTGGGCGCAGTCCACCCTCGACACGGAAATGCCGATTTCGGAACGCGCGGGCCCCAACATGGAGCGCGTGCTCGACGTGCTGGCCGAAGAAAACGTGAAGGCCACCTGTTTCGTGCTGGGCAAGTTCGCGGAAAAGTTTCCGGCCTGCGTGAAGCGGATCGCCGCGGAAGGCCACGAGGTGGCTTCGCACGGCTACGGACACGTGGACGTGTTCCGGCTGACGCCGACGCAGTTCCGGGAAGACGTGCGCCGCTCCAAGCAGCAGCTGGAAAACCTGGCGGGCGCGGCGGTCAAGGGCTACCGCGCGCCGGACTTTTCGATCGTGAAGGAATCGCTGTGGGCGTTCGACGTGCTGGCGGAGGAGGGGTTCGTTTACGACGCGAGCATCAATCCGGCGGTGCTGGCGCGGTTCGGCGTGCCCGATTTCCCGGCCCAGCCCGTGCGGTTGGCGCTGGCGGGCGGCTCGAGCCTGGTGGAACTGCCGGTGGCGACGCTGCCGGTGCTGGGGCGCAAATTCCCCGTGGCGGGCGGGGGCTACCACCGATTGCTGCCGTTCCCGGCCATCCGCTGGGTGGTCGAGCGGGCGGTGCTGGCGGGCGAGGTTTTCATGGCCTACTGCCATCCGTACGAGTTCGATCCGGACGAATTCGCCCATCTGGGCTTTTCCCTGCCGCTGAAGACCCGCTTGCATCAGGGACTGGGGCGGCGGGGATTCGCGGGCAAGTTCCGGCGGATGCTGCGGGAATTCGAGACCCAGTTGGCGATCCAGATCGCGGAACGGCCGGACTGGCCGGCGCACGTGCTGGCGGGCTAAGCGGACCATGCGGAGCAGCTGGGCCATTCCGAAGCGCCTGTTCGATGTCGCCGCCGCGCTGGCGGGGCTGATCGTGCTGTCGCCGCTCATGCTGGTCTTGGCGGTTCTGGTGCGGGCGACGACCCCGGGGCCGGCGCTGTTCATCCAGGAACGGGTGGGGCGGAACGGACGGGTTTTCCGCTGCGCCAAATTCCGGACCATGGGCGCGGGGGCGCAGGCGCAGGGGACCGTCACGACGGCGGCGGACGCGCGGGTGACGCCGCTGGGGCGGTTTCTGCGCCGGTGGAAGCTGGACGAGCTGCCGCAGCTCTGGAACGTGCTGGCGGGGCGGATGTCGTTCGTGGGGCCGCGGCCCGACGTGCCGGGGTACGCGGACCGGCTGCAGGGCGACGACCGCCGGATTCTCGAGCTGCGCCCGGGCATCACGGGGCCGGCCACGCTGCTGTTTCGCGACGAAGAGCGCCTGCTGGCCTTGGCGAAGAACCCGCAGGCCTTCAACGACGCGGTGGTTTATCCCGAAAAAGTGCGCCTCAACCGCGAGTACCTGGAGACCGGCAATTTCTGGCGCGATCTGGGCTACGTCTTGGCGACGGTCTGGCCCGGGTTGACGCGTCGGCTGGGCTGGGATTTGCGGCTGGGGCTGCGCTACGGCGAATTTTCCGCTCGCCTCGAACGGGAAGCCGTGCGCTACTAGACGGCGTCAGAAGGATATTCCATGAGTCCGAACCCGAGATTGTTCCTGTCGCCGCCGCACATGGGCGGGCGCGAGTCCGAATTCGTGCAGCAGGCGTTCGCATCGAACTACATCGCGCCGCTGGGCCCGATGGTGGACGCGTTCGAGCGGGAATTCGGCGCCTACGTCGGCCTGCCGCACTGCCTGGCGCTGGCCAGCGGCACGGCGGCGACGCATCTGGCGCTGCGGCATCTCGGCGTGAAGCCCGGCGACGAAATCCTGGCCTCGACGCTGACGTTCATCGGCAGCGTGACGCCCGCGACGTTCGAGCGCGCGACCTTGGCGTTCATCGACTGCGACGAAACGAGCTGGAACATGGACCCGGCCCTGCTGGAACAGGCGCTGGCCGAGGGGGCGAAACGCGGCCAGCTGCCCAAGGCGGTGATTCCGACCGATCTGTACGGCCTGCCGTGCGATCTGCCGCGGATCCGGGCGATCTGCGACCGCCACGGGGTGCCGGTGATCTGCGATTCCGCGGAAGCCGTCGGCGCGCGCTGCGGCGAGCGCCATGCCGGCGCCGACGCTTGGGCGGCGACCTATTCGTTCAACGGCAACAAGATCATCACGACGTCGGGCGGGGGCATGCTGGCTTCGCGCGACAAGGACCTGATCGACCACGCCCGCAAGCTGTCGCAGCAGGCGCGCGAAGCGACCCCGTGGTACGAGCACGTGGAGATCGGCTTCAACTACCGGATGAGCAACGTGCTGGCGGCCATCGGCCGCGGCCAGCTCGAGGTGCTGGACGACCGCGTGCGCCGGCGCCGGGAAATCTTCGATGGTTATCGGGCGCGGCTGGGCGATTTGCCGGGGATCTCCTTCATGCCGGAGCCCGCGGATCGGCGGAGCAACCGCTGGTTGACCGTGATCCAGATCGATCCGGAGGCGTTCGGGACGGACACGCACGCGGTGCGGCAGGCGTTGGAAGCCGAAAACGTCGAAGCGCGCCCGGTCTGGAAACCGATGCATCTCCAGCCGGTT